>JBGTAJ010000260.1:0-26099 GCA_041749915.1 Flavobacteriales bacterium | reverse complement strand
AAGGGAGCATCCTGCGCGACAGCGGGAAGTGCGCAAAGGAGTAGAAGAGCGAGAGCAGCTGGCAACATGCGATCAGGGTGCGAAGAGGTCGCGTCGCGAAACATAACAGGGCGGTGTGAAGACGATGCGGTCAAGGCAGGCATGTGCTTCCCAGTTGGTCCGGACGGTGATGCTGGTGTCGCTGAACAGTCGCCGGACCACGATGCTGCCGTAGTGCGCGTCATTGCATCTCTTGATCTCCGCGCGACTGCCGCGGTCGCAGGTGATGCCACTGATGATCAACGAGTACCAGCCTTTGTCGTCCGTTGTGATGGCCTGCTTACCGATCATCACAACGCTGTTGCGCAGCGCATCCTTGGTGGCTTGGTCGTACGCGTAGCCTTCCATCGTGTAAGAAAAGGCCATGCCCTTGCCGAATGCCACCGGAGCGAGCAACAACGAAAGGAGCAGGGCCGCGGTCCGTTTCATTGCACCACGAATGCTTGGCCGGCAGGTGCAAGAACGCCCACCCGGATGCGCAGATCGTTGATGTCGACGGGTGGAGCAATGCTGAACGAACCCTGCCAAATCCGGTCCCTGCCCATAGTTCGGAACACGTAGAACTGCTCTGTCAAGTGAGGGAGCACTTCGGGCAATGCACGCTGATGTCCGTAGCCCCAATGTGCTACGCGTATCGAACCGTCCGCATAAGCCAGTTCTGGGATGTACAGGTCGTCGATCCGTTCAGTAAGTACGGGTGTGACGGTGTCACCTTTGGCAAAGATCTTCAGGTGCCGATATCCTTGGCCATAGCGACCGGTGAGCAGTACGGTACCTGGCAGGTTCATCACATAAAGCGAGCAATTGCCCGAACTGCTCGGCTCATTGTCCGTGCCGCTGCGGGCGCCCTGCACCACCAGGTCGGGGATACCATCGTTCGTGATGTCGATGCTGTCGTTCGGCGCGAAGCCGCAGGGGTTTTCCCATTCTCCACTCTGGGCCGCGACCTGTAGAACAAGCAGGAGGAGTGGGATGGTCAGCGATCTCATCGTTGAAAGATCGTGATATCCACCGGTGCATAGGGCCGCTCATCGGGATACGTGCGATAGGCGGCGTCATCGTACCGACCACAAAGGGAATACCCTTTCTCTAGTGTCAAGGGCACCACCATTTGGCGGTACACGGGTCCTTCGCCCCATGGTCGTTCGTCCTGCACGAGCACGGAACAGCCACGCAGGTCGAGGCCGCGACTGATGACCAGCACATAGTTGTCCTCCGCGAACGGGAAGAGACGCGCCACCTCGCGCCCCGGTCGGTGGTGCACACCCGGCGCATGCCACGCTGAGCGGTCGTTGTTGCGGAAGAAGGGTGCATAGGGACGGCCACTGTAGGTCATGGGTACGTTGTTGCTATCCAGCAGGGTGATGCGTAGGCCATTGATCACGGTACTATCACCTACGCCATGGGGTCGCAGTACGATAATGGCGGCACCATCATACCCGCAGTGCTGGGCGGCGAGCAGTGTCGGCAACAACAACAAGAGCAGGGTCAAGGTTCTCATCGCTGTCCCGTACACGCCAGGTGAGGAAAGGTTCGAACTTCGTTCCTTCAAGCGTGTACAGCGGATCATGATCAAGCTAGGGTGGAATATCGCAGTGATGGTCGTGTTGATGGGCTGTGTCCCTGATGCGGTGTCCTCTCAGGATGTCACCTGTACGGAGGTCCCGCTTGCATTCGTGCAACGCGTCCACCGTGTGCTCTCCGACACCACCGGCCGCTTCTTCAACGACTACCCTGATCCCACGCCGCTCACCTGTGAGTTGCTCGGCATGCTTCAAGAAGAGTTGAAGGACGATAGTGTTCGCTACCACTTCGAGCACCTGCACCAGCGTTTCGACGACCCACGGGCCATGGCGGCCTTCACGTTCATCGAACGGCATACCGACTTCGCCCTTGCCATGGCACTCACCACGCACTGGAACCCCGATACACGCATCGAGGCCGTGAAGGCAGTGTACAACTACCGCCGCATCCGGCCGATGGTATGCGCCACCAACGAGCACTACGCACAACTGGAGGGGCAGGATCGAGCCGCCGTGGGATATTTCATCCGCGTACTGGAGACCACGCCGCTGCACATCCCCGGTAGCGAGAACGCAACGATCCACGGTGTGTACATGGGTGACGTGGTCCGCACGCTGGACCTTTTCACCGGTCAAACGCACGATACCACGGGCGACATGCGAATGACCTTCGACATGCCAGAAGCGCGTATGCAACAGGCTTTGGCAGATTGGCGCAAATGGCTCGAACAATGAGAGCGCTCCTGCTCATCCTGTTCGTGTTACCGCTGCTTGCTCCAGCGCAGAATGTCAAGCGTTTCCAACATGCGCTCGTATCCAGTAGTGAACGCGCCATGGACCGCTTGATGAAAAGCGAGATCCACCGGGTACGCAAGGGACACCAAGTGACCACGCCGTCCAGCAGCTACACGGTGCACGACCCATCGCACGACAGCCTGGTCGCCTTCCTCCGCCGCCAACCCGGTGTGGAGGATGCCGCGTGGGACAAGTGCATCGGCAAGCTGGCCATCTGGCCGGGCCACAGCACCATCGGCCTTCGCTGGCGTGTCGGTGATCAGGTCCGCGAGCGTTGCTGGACCGTGCAGGAGGGCATACCCGGCACCGTGAACTTCTTCGGCTGGCGGCCCAAGGTGCGCAAGGACCGCGCGTATTTGAAGTACAAGCGGTTCAGTACTTGTCCGCGCTTTGTGGAGCAGCAACGGAACTATTGCGCCGAACGGGGCCGATAAGCGTCCGGGACATGTGCCGGGTGAGCCCTTCCCACCAATACCACGATCGCGGTATTTCACCGATCGCCATCAATGTGCACCTTCGCCGCCAAGATGCAGGAGGAAGGAAGGTTGACCATGGGCTTGGACGAGCTGCCGGAGGACCGCTGGGCGACGGTGAACGATGTGACCGTGCCCGCCGACCCCACCGACCGCGGGCTGGTGCTGCGCCTGTTGGAACTGGGTTTTGTGCCCGGTGAGCGGGTGCGGGTGCTGCGGGAGGGGAAGCCGGGCCGCGAACCCCTGGCCATCCGCGTGGGCCACACCACCTTCGCCCTGCGCCGGCACGAGGCCGCCTTCATTCGCGTCATCCCTGCCGCTTAGTATGGAATCTCCCCTTCCGGACAAGCCTCTCCGCATCGCCCTGCTCGGCAACCCGAACTGTGGCAAGACGGCGCTCTTCAACCTGCTGACCGGCAGCAGACAGAAGGTGGCCAACTACGCGGGTGTCACCGTGGAACGCAAGGAAGGCGTGTTCCGCACCATGGCCGGGCGACAGGTCAGCGCGCTCGACCTGCCCGGTGCCTACAGCCTCAACGCGCTTTCCAACGATGAGGCCGTGACGCGCGACGTCATCACCGGCCACAGCCAGGAAGCACTGCCCGACCTGCTGGTCTGTGTGGCCGATGCCACCAACCTCCGCCTGCACCTGCGATTGGTGCTGGAAGCACGTCGACTGGGACTGCCCCTGGTGGTGGCCCTCAACAAGATGGACCGTGCCCGCGAGCTGGGCATCCACATCGACACGAGCCGCCTGGCGCGCGAGCTGAACCTGTTCGTGACGGAGACCGTGAGCGTGCATGCGCATGGCGCCGACACCCTCCGCGAGCTGCTGGATGAGAACCTGCCCGGCACTGGGCCTTCCACTTGGCGCGCATCAGGCATTAAGCAGGTCATCGCCACCCAGCACGATGTGCTCCGCATATACCAGGCGGTGGTCAGCGAACCGGCCATCGACAAGGACCCCAGCGACCGCATAGACCGTTTCCTCATGCATCCGGTATGGGGCTTTGCAGTTCTGGCGTTGGTGCTCTTCCTCACCTTCATGGCCGTATTCTCGGGCGGCTCGCTGCTCAGCGGCATCATCGAGCAGGGCTTCGGGGCCCTCTCCGGCCTGGTGGAGGCGCACATGGACGAAGGCCTGTTGCGCGGTCTCGTGGTGGAAGGCATCATCGGTGGGGTGGGGGGCGTGATCGTCTTCCTGCCGCAGATCCTCATCCTCTTCCTGTTCATCCTGGCCCTGGAGGCCTCGGGCTACCTGCCGCGCGCCGCCTTCCTGCTGGACCGCCCCATGAGCGCCGCCGGCCTCTCGGGCCGTTCCTTCATCCCGCTGCTCTCCAGCTTCGCCTGTGCCATCCCGGGCATCATGGCCACACGCACCATCAGCCACTGGCGCGACCGCCTCACCACCATCCTCATCGCCCCGCTGATGGCCTGCTCGGCACGGATCCCCGTATACACCCTGCTGGTGGCCGCGCTCTTCCCGGACGATGCCGTGTCCGCAGCGCTGGTGATGGTGGGGCTCTACGTCCTGGGCATCGTGGCGGCCATGACCGTGGCCTGGGTCATCAAACGCACCGACAAGGACCATGCGCGCTCGCCACTGATGATGGAACTGCCCGCCTACCAATGGCCCGACCTGCGCAGCCTGCTGATCGGTCTGTGGGAACGCGCGATGATCTTCCTGCGCCGTGTGGGTACCATCATCCTGGCGCTCACCATCGTCATGTGGGCGCTCTACACCATCCCCTCACCGCGCACCGTGGATGGTGCACCGGTGGAGCGCAGCCTCGCCGGTGAACTGGGCCATGCCCTGCACTACGTGTTCGCGCCCATCGGCTTCAACGAGCAGATCTCCTTCGCCCTGGTGCCCGGCATGGCCGCGCGTGAGGTGGTGGTCAGCGCGCTGGGCACGGCCTACGCCATGGAAGGCGACGAGGGCGACGTGGACCAGCAATTACGCGAACGCATCACCGTGGAATGGTCACTCGCCACCAAGCTCTCCCTGTTGCTGTGGATGGTCTTCGCACCCCAATGCCTCAGCACCTTCGCCGTGGTGAAACGCGAGACCGGCTCTTGGAAACAGATGTGGATCATGGGCGGATACCTCTTCGGGCTGGCGTACCTTGCATCCTTCATCACTTACCAGCTCACCACCTTGCTCACCTCACCGTGATGCAGACCTTGCTCGCCACCCTGCTCGTCCTCCTGGCCCTGGCCTACCTGGCCTGGTCGTGGATCCCCCGCGGCCGTGGTGCGACCAGCGAAGGGGATGCCGGAGGGGCATCAGGCTGCAACACCTGCTCCAGCTGCAGCGGTTGCGGACAGGGCTGATGGGAGCCGCCGAAAAGGGTGGTATGGAGAAGTATGCAAGTTGTTCGCTTCACATCGCCACCCGGATCGGGGACCATGGGGCCCCGTAGCAGACGCCGATCAGTGACCGGCCTTCGGCGGGATGCTGGGTTTTGTGGCCGGGCCGCACCTAACTGACCAAGCGGGCCACCATCGCCTTCGATCAGTTGCATACCTTCTTCGGCGAGATCTATGGCGCCATGTCCCAAGCTTTGGGCGCGCGCGGCCTGTCACCGGAAGACATGCCCGCCGCGATGCAGCAGATCCTGCCCGGCAAGGGCACAACGATCTTCATCGGCACCCGACCACCGGTACCCGACCGCGTAAGCGAGCCCTTGCTCGTTGTCGTGGACCATGCAACGGGGAAAGTGAGCAGCCGCTGCTTACCCTGCTGAAGAACCCTTCGGAAGTGATCGGCAAAGGCGTACCCTCACGCGATCAACCCGATGGAGCGCGAATGATGGATCGCTTCCCGGCTATGGGTGAAGTAACAGCACTCCACCCCGGCGGCGCGCATCCGGTCGATCGCTTCCTCCACTTCCGTGGAAACGCTCTTGCGCACGCGGCGCAGATATACGGCACGCACACGCCCCGGCATCCGTTCCACGATGCCGGCGTAGATGAAGGGGTCTTGCTGGGAATCGTCACCCAATAGGATGTAGCTGTGCTGTGGATAGGAACGCATGATGCGCTCGATGCGCCCGGCCTTCGCTTCGTGCTTTCCCTGGCCCGTCCTCCAAACGTTACCCAGTTCCTTCAGTGGAGATAGCAACAGGATAGCCTCGGGGATGCCGTGCTCCTTGCAAAAGGCCTTGATGTAGTCGTAGAGGTTCCATTCGGAACTGCTCACGTAGAAAAAGGGGTTCGGCTGTGCCAGGCCGCCGGTGCCGATGGCCAACGCCCGGTAGTGGTCCACCACGTTCTCGAAGGGCATGCGCGATATGGCGTTCTCCGTGAGCAGTACGAACAGCCGCTTCCGAAGGTTGGAGGAATGCGAGATCAGGAAGGTGTCGTCGATGTCCGAGATCACCGCATACTGCCCGTTGTGCGGCCAGAAGATCCGCGCGGTGCCGGAAGCGCTTCCATGCTCCAGGCGCACCGATATCGGGTGCCAACCCACATCCTCAGCATGCGCCGGTTTCCATTCCACGCGGAAGAAACCCGCTTTGTCGGTATGCGCCAAGCGTTCTTCGCCCATCCACTCCACCACCACCGGTACGTGGGCCATGGGCTTCACCATGAAGAGGCGCAGCAGGCCGAACGTGTTCGCGATCCAACTGCGGCGATATTTCCCCGATGTGCCGGGGCCATGGCGCAACACATGCCCCTGCACCATCAGGTCATCGGCATCGCCATAGCCGTCGTACACCTTTACGATGGGGCCTTGGCGCAGGCCGAAGAGGCGGATGATGATCGTGTGCAGGGTATCCGACATGCGTGGGTCCGAAGCTTGCTGCAAAGGCGGCGCCAACCAAGCGCCGCTGCTTTGAAGATCCTGTTCTGCGTGAACCCCGGGGCTGGACCCCGACGCCGTGACCCGCTCACCTGGGTGCGCGAGACCCCCTTGTTGCAAGGTCACGATCCTTTCATCCTTGAATTCGGGCAGGACTGCGAAAGCGACATCCGCCGAGCGATCCGCGAGCAGGCACCCGATGTGGTGGTGGCTGTGGGCGGCGATGGCACCGTGAACCTGGTGGCCTCCATCGTGGGCGGCACCGGCATGCCCATGGGCATCGTGCCCACCGGCAGCGCCAACGGACTGGCCACCGATCTGGGCATTCCGGTGGATCCTGATAGCGCGCTGGAATTGATCCTTACGCAGCAAGCCAGACCGGTCGATGCCATCCGGATCAACAGCACCGACATCTGCATCCACCTCAGCGATCTGGGGATGAACGCCCAGCTCATCAGACACTTCGACGATACCCCCGCGCGCGGCATGTTCACCTATGCCAGGCTTTCGCTGAAGGTGTTGATGAACCTGAACAAGCTGAAGGTGACGGTGCAAAGCGAGCAGGGCACCGTCGTGCGCAAGGCCTTCATGGTGGTGCTTGCCAACGCCCGCAAGTACGGCACCGGCGCCACCATCAACAAGGAGGGTGCCATGGACGATGGCCTGTTCGAAGTGGTGCTCGTGCGCCGTTTCGGCCTGCGCGAACTATGGGCCGCCATGAGCGAGAAGCGACGCTTCGATCCCCAGCGTATCGAGGTGGTCCAAGCCCGGGAGGTGGAAGTGCATACCGACAAGAGGACCCATTTCCAGGTGGACGGCGACCACAAGGGCCTCACCCGCTCCGTCCATGCGAAGATCCTGCCCGGCCATCTGCGTTTGATCCATGGCTGACCCAGTGGGGGTATCCGCCGTCGCGGGCTTATCGTGCGTCCCACCAAGGCCCATGATCCTTGCAGGTGTCCGTCAGCCGACATCGTTCACCACCGCCGCCACGGCGTAGCCGAGCAACACAAAGGTGAATAGGATGGCAAGCGCGCTCACCACTGGCATCCTCCCGATGCTGCCCGGCACGCGGAACGGTCGTTCACGCTCCGGGTCGGTGTAGCGCAGGGTGATCAGGGCGAGGTTCACGAAGAGGAAGGTCGTGAAGATGGTGATGGTGGCGATGCGCGCCACCTCCTCGATGTCGCCGATGGCCGCGAAGGCCAGGCAGACGGCCAAGATCAGTACCAAGGCCCGCAGCGGGGTGCGGCTCTTGGGCGATGCATGGCCCAACCATCGGATCAGCTTGATGTCGCGCCCCATGTCGAAGAGCACGCGCGAACTGCCGAGCATGTTGCTGAGCAGCGTGTTGCCCGTGGAGAACAGCGCCGCGATGGAGAGCAGCACCGCGCCCGTGCGGCCCCAGCGCCCTTCCACCACGGCCGCCAGCGGGGCCTCCTGTTCCGCCAGCTCGGCACCCGGCATGGCGCCCACCAGCAGGATGGCGATGCCCACGTAGACCACCAGCACGATGATGTTCGCCGCGAGCAGTGCAAGGGGTATGGTGCGTTCCGGTTCCTTGGTCTCCTCGGCCAGCTTCACGATCTCCTCGAACCCGATGTAGGCGTAGAAGCTGAGCGCGGCGGCGAAGAAGAGGCCGTTGTAGCCTGCCTCGGGCATCTGCAGCAGATCGGCATCGCCCAGGCTGGGCCATGCCGCCACCGCCACGGCCGCAAGCCCGGCCAGTTCCACCACCGTGAGCACAATGTTCACCGTGCTGGAGCCCCGGATGCCGATGGCGTTCACCAGAAAGAAAAGCACGATTGCACCGAAGGCCACGGGCAGCAGCGGCACCTGGATCAGTTGTGTGAAGTAGCCCGCAAGTCCCAGGGCCACCGTGGAAGCGCTGATGATACCGTTGGAAGCGATGACCCATCCCAGCGCAGCCCCCACCCGCTCACCGAAGGCTTGGCGGGCATAGACGTATTCACCACCGGAGCGTGGGAACATGCCATTGAGCTCCGCATAGGCGAAGGCGGTGAGACCTGCCGTGAGCGACGCGATGAGGAAGGCGAGCCAGGTCATGCCCTCCGCATGGCCGGCCACCTTGCCGATGAGGGTGTAGATGCCCGCACCCAGGATGGAACCCACCCCGAAGAAGATGCAGTGCCCCAGCCCCAGGGTCCGTTTCAGTCCGCCGCCGTCCTGTGGCGCGGCGGTGGAGCTATGTTCCTGCGGTTTGGGCATGCGGCATGGGCTGCTGCAGAAGGACAAGGGCAATGCCGTGCGTGGTGCACCACCGCGTCTTCCGGAGCGCGATCTGCGACCTGCCAGGTATCCATCACTGGAATGAACCCTCTGAAACACCTGCCATGCTGAAGATCGCGATCATCCTGGGGAGCACCCGTCCCGAACGCAATGGGGAAGCCGTTGCACACTGGGTAAATGAGTTGGCGCAAAAGCGCAACGATGCCGAGTTCGAACTGATCGACCTTGCAGAAGTGGATCTGCCGTTCCTGGATGAGGCCATACCTCCCTCGCAAGGGAAGTATGCCATGGCGCATACGAAGGAATGGGCTGCGCGGGTGGATGCGTTCGATGCCTTCGTGATCGTGACGCCAGAGTACAACCACAGCTTTCCTGCGGTGTTGAAGAACGCCATCGATTTCCTCTATAAGGAGTGGAACAACAAGGCCGCCGGTTTCGTGTCCTATGGCGCGGTGAACGGTGCGCGTGCCGTGGAACATCTGCGCCTGGTGCTGGCCGAAGTACAGGTGGCCACCGTGCGGGCGCAGGTGGGCTTCTCGCTGATGACAGACTTCAAGGACATGAGCGAGTTCATACCCGCCGCACGACACGAGAAGGAGCTCAGCACCATGCTCGATCAACTGAGCGCTTGGGGCGAAGCGCTGAAACAGGTGCGCAAGAACCTGCCGAAGGGTATCGAAGAAATGGAGTCCGCCTGAAGAATGGGACTGACCACCAATGAACGGAATGATGAACATAGCACTGTCATGAACACCCAGGAACGCAACCCCAAGCCCGCCACACAGGACAAGCCCGAAGGCCCGCGCCCAGCACCGGTGGGGGCAAGCACCGCCGCCGACCCGAAGCCGCTGAAGGAAGGACCGCAGCCCAATGCCGACGACCTGCCGGAGAAGGGTGATGGCGGAGCCTACGAAAAGGAAGGCCCAAAACCCTCGAAGGGCAGCGAGATGCCTGAGATCCCGGAACGCACGGGTAAGGAAACACCGCGTTCACGCATCGCGGTCCTGCACGACCCCGAGAGCGATGCGAAGGACCTGGACGAGTTCACCGAGCGCGTCAACTCCGAAGATGGAGGCTTGGCCGAGGACGAGCCGAACGAAGAGAAGAGGGCGTGATCGTGTACCGGGCCGTTCTTCCCGAACGTTACTGACCATCCGTCAGTTGGGCGCATTTCGCTAACTGGCTCACACCCCGCTCATCACCCCTTCTATCGCGTCCCTGAGCTGCACGCAGGCGCGCACGGTATCCGTGTACAGCTCGCGGCGTGGGGTCAGGGTGCTTTCGCGCAGTGCATCCACGTGCTGGCGCAGTGTGGCATCGCGCGGGTGGCTGGCCATGCCGAACTCCCCTGGTTTCTCGATGTCGGCCAGCAACCCTTCGTCTTGCCGCTCGCTGTGGAGTAAGGTCACCAGCATCAGCAACGGTCGGCGCAGGGTCTTCAGGCGACGGCCCAGGTCGTTCACTCGCTGCACGCTGTGCTACCGGATGCGGTCGAGGGTCTCGAGCAGGTAGCCCCAGTACTTCTGCACGCTGCTGATCTGCGCGCGTTCATCGGGCGAGTGGGCGCCGCGGATGGTGGGACCGAAGGAGATCATCTCCATGTCCGGGTAGTTGGTGCCTAGGATGCCGCATTCCAGGCCTGCGTGACAGGCCAGCACATGCGCTTCCTCCTTGAAGCGTTCGCGATAGATGGTGCTCATCAGCTTCACGATGTGCCCGTCGGGACGCGGCGTCCAACCGGGGTATGCACCGCTGTACTTCACTTCCGAGCCGATGAGGTCGAACACGGCCTTGATCATATCGGCCTGATCGAACTTCTCGCTGTCCACCGAGCTGCGGGTGAGGCACATCACCGTGTATTGGGCGTCCTTCAGTTCGATGCGCGCCAGGTTGTTGCTGGTCTGCGTAAGGCCTGCGACATCGGGGCTCATGCGGTGGATGCCGTTCGGACAGGCCTGCACTGCGCGCAGGAAACGCCGCTGGTCGGTCGTATCCATGATCCTGCCGCTCACCTCCGCAGCGGACAGCTCGATGCCCAGTTCCGGATCGGTGCTGCGGTACTCTGCACGGATGATCGCCGACAGTTCGTTGACGGCCGTTGTGAATGCGGAGAGCTTGTCCGCAGGCAGCACGAAGGTGGCCGCACTTTCGCGGGGGATGGCGTTGCGCAAGCTGCCACCGTCGATGGTGGCGATGCGAAGGCCGTGCGCTTCACCGGCCATCAGCAGGCGGTTCATCAGCTTGTTAGCGTTGCCGAAGCCGCGGTGGATGTCCGTGCCGGAGTGCCCGCCGTTCAAGCCCTTCACCGCCAAGCGTCCACCGACCGTGCCGCTGGGGATGGCTTCGTCGGCATAGGTCCCTTTCGCTGTCACATCCAGGCCACCGGCGCAACCGATGGTGAGCTCGTTGTCCTCCTCGGTGTCCAGGTTCAGCAGGACCGTGCCATCCAGCAGGCCGCCCTTCAGCTCGAAGGCGCCGGTCATGCCCGTCTCCTCATCGATGGTGAAGAGCGCCTCCAGGGGCGGATGCGGAATATCAGTGGACGCCAGCAACGCCATGATGCTGGCCACGCCGATACCATTGTCCGCGCCCAAGGTGGTGCCCTCGGCCTTCACCCAGTCGCCGTCCACCTTCATGCGGATGCCCTCGGTGTCGAAGTCGAACACTGTGTCCGCGTTCTTCTGGTGCACCATGTCCAGGTGGCTCTGCAGCACCACGGTGGTGGCCTTCTCCCGGCCGGTGGTCCCCGGCTTCTTGATGATCACATTGCCCGCATGGTCCACCTGCGTGGGCAATCCGAGCCCCTCGCCGAAGGCTTTGATGAACGCGATCACACGCTCCTCCTTCTTGCTCGGTCTCGGCACCGCGTTCAGGTCGGCAAAATGGTTCCAGAGTGCGCTGGGTTCCAGGGCGCGGATGGCTTCGTTCGACATGGCAGCGTTCGGTGGGTTGCTAACCGGTCCGGTCGGCGGATCGGGCCGTGCAAAGTAAGGATGCGTGGCGCAGTGCCGGGAACTGTTGCCAGGCCGGCGCTTCTCCACGACGCATCACGAACCTGCTCTTGGCACCGCAGTACCACGCTCGATCCATCGGGCGAATCCATACGGCCCAATGCCATTGTGCACAATAGGGCAACCAGCTTGTCCATGCCTCGTCTAAGCCATGAACCCTGACCGACCGCAACCATGAGAAACGTGTACCTCGTTATCTGCTTGGCCCTTTCCACTGTCTCAGAAGCACAGTTCGCGGTGCAGGCCGGAAGTTTTGGAGGCGCGGGTCGCGACGAGGCCGGGTCATCGGCTTTCGACTCTTGGGGCAATCTTTTCGTTAGCGGTGTTTTTCAGGGTACCTGCGACTTTGCACCCGGTCCTGCCTCCTATCCGGTGGACGGTGTAGGGGAGAGGAACATGTTCGTGGCCCGCTATGGAACAGATCTGCAGCCGGACTGGGTGGCCCGATTCGGTGGTGGGCATTGGCTGGATGGGGTGAGAGGTATCGCCACAGGCTCCATGGGGCAGGTGGTCGTGGCCGGGGGCTTTAACGAGTCGGGTGACTTCGATCCGGGGCCGGGGGTCACCACGCTGACCTCCTTGCACGAGAGTGATATTTTCCTCGCGCAGTTGGACTCGTTGGGGAACCTGTCCTGGCTCATTCACTTACCTGATTCCATGTATGACCAGGTCTGGGACGTTGCGGTGGACAGTGAGAACAACGTGTATATGGTGGGTAGCGCGCTCGATTCCGTGGATGTTGATCCCGGCCCGGAGGTCGTGTTGGCCTATGCTACAGTTGCCCTAATGGGTTATGTGCTCAAGTATGACCAGAATGGCAATTTCCTGCAATACACTGAAGTGGATATCAACTTCGAGCAAGTGTTCATCGATGAACAGGACCACGTTAGTGTGGGCGGCCAGCTTGATCAGGTGTCGGACATCGATCCGGGGCCCAATGAGTTGTGGGTGGACCCCGCGAATGGTGAACAGATCGTGATCGAGTACCTGCCCACCGGTGAGTTGAACTCGTACCTACAATTCGACCAACCGATAGGTGATTCGTGGGGGCTCCTCTTCGATCATTTGGAAAAGGATGAAGAGGGGAACGTGTACATCGGTGGCACCATATGGGGGCCAACCGATGTGGACCCCGGTCCGGGCCAGTCCATGATCGGGGTGGAGAACGACCTGGAGTTGTGGCCCGATTGGTTCTGCCTGAAGTTCCTCCCAAGTGGTGAATTGGATTGGGCGGTATCCACCGGCTCCACGTTTTGGGACGTCATGTTTGACCTGACCATCGGTCCGGACGGTTCGGTGATCTGTGCGATCGGTTATGGTGCTCCGCACGATGCCGACCCAGGTCCGGGTGTGTGGATGGTGGAGTCACATGCCGAGCCAACGGAATTCAATTCGACGGATGATGATGCATTGATCCTTGTGCTCGACGCCGACGGCCAGTTCGTGCAGGCCACACCGATCTGGGGTGGGCAGTATGCGAGCGTCCGGGATACGCATTTCAGTCCCACAGGAGTACTCACCGCGGTCGGTACGTTCCGCGAGTCCATCACCTTCGACCCCCCCGATGGGACCATGCTCGGAACAGCGGGTGGATTTGACTGCTTCATTGCGGAACTTGACCTGAACTACTGGACCGGGATCACGGAACAAGCGGGGAATACCTTCCAACTCTTTCCGGTACCTACCGACGGACGGGTCACCGCGCGGTCCCAAGAGCCCTTCTCCGGGATCACCGTGCATGACGCCGTGGGCACTCTGGTGTACAGCGATTCGTTCTCGCCGCGCACCGCGTATGACCTTCAGTTGACGCATGCCGGTACCTACCTCTGCCGCTTCATGGACGGCGGCGCGCAGGTGGGGCTGGGCCGGGTGGTGGTGGTGCGCTGATCAATAAAGGCCCGCTGCGATCCTCTCGCTGTGTGCCGCTGTGGGCCCGCCTGCTACCTTTCGGCTCATGTCACGGCCAGCGTTCTGCATCATTTTCCTTTTGGCGGGCATGTCTGTGAGCGAAGCCCAGGACCCGCATCCCATCGGCTTCGCGGACACCCTGCTCTTCAACGACAGCCTGCGCTACACAGGCTACGGCTACGATGGTCCCGCTCCGCTCTTCGTGCAGGCCTGGTTCCCGCTTGGCGGCACCATGGCCGAACCGCTGGGGAGGCACGAACCGGACAACCTGCGGTTCCATGAACTGCGCAGGCCCGAGCTGCCGGCTGTGCTACGGACGGTATATCAGCAACTGCTCCTGCGCATGGACAGCGCCTTCATCGCGTACTGCCTGCGCTATCCCATCGACGGTGATGAACCCATCGACTATGAGCCCTTCACCGAAGAGCAGGTAAAGGACAGCCTCTTCGCATTGGGCACACATGCTTTCCGCGCGGCACTGCCCTTGGGTGCCGATCGTCCCGTCATCCTCTACCACCATGGCTCGCAAGGCCTCAGTGATGAGAACGTGTGGATGGCCGAGCACTTTGCGGAGAACGGTTTCATCTTCCTCTCGTGCAACTTCCATTGGCCGATCGAAGGCGCCATGTACGGTACACCGCTCATATGGACGCCTGATCGCAGTTCCGTCCGCACCATGCTGCGCTTCGCACGCACCCTCGTCAAGGGCAACAAGGTCTTCTACATCGGCCACAGCTGGGGCGCGCAGGAAGGCTGGTGTACCCTGTTCGAACCCGGCCTTGCCGATGCCTTCATCAGCCTGGAGACCACCATGGAGTGGAAGACCGATACGGCCGAAGTGCGCGACAAATGGCCGCATGTGCTCGATGCCATCACCACGAAGTCCTACCCCATGCCGATCCTGATGGTGGCCGACACTGAAGACAGGCCGCCCTTCCCGATGTTCAGCGCCGTGCAGGGTGATCCCGCTATGGCGGGACAGGTCGTGCACTACCTCGATCCCAAGGAGGGCTTCAGCCACGAGAGTTACACCAGCGCCTACCTCATGCGCCAGGCAGGGGAGGGGCGCTTCAATGTGCCGGATGCGGAGTTGCTGCACGGGCAACACGACATCCATCAAGCCCTGTTGGAGGAACTGCTTGCCTTTCTGCAGGAACAAGCAGGGATGCCGGTCAACGCGCCTCAGTACCGCGGCGGCGATCCCTTCCACCGAAAGTAGTCGGCCTTGGTCTGAGCGGGTCGGGCCCGTTACATAACCGGGAAGATGGGGGCAACTTCGGACTCCCACGCAGCGTCAGATCATCATGCGCGACACACTTCTCCAAGCCCTCGTATTGATCGCATGGACCTTCATTGCTCAACCGGCCAATGGCCAACAGGCGCGCGGTTGTAACGTGCAGGGCGGGTTCGATGAGGGCTTGGTGCGACGTGCGCTCCAAGCCGAGGATCGGCGCGACCTGGTCCGCTACATCCGGGTGAAGGTGGTCATCGCGGCCCAGGACGATGGTGATGGGGGGCTGGAGCTGGCCGCCACCCCCGGTCGGATCCAGCGCGACCTGGACTTCGCGAACGAGGTCTTCGACCGTTGTGGCACGGGTATCCAGTTCCACCTGTGCGCACCGCCCGCCGTGGTTGCCGACCCCTTGCTTTGGAACACCAGTACCGGCGATGGCGCACCGATGATCGCGAACCGCGAAGCGGGGCTGATCACCATCTTCTACGTCAACTTCATGTCGCTGGGGCTGGAAGGTGGCTATGCCAACGACTTCGTCCTCGTGGCTGCCAATGCGCGCATCCATGTGCTGGCGCATGAGCTCGGTCATCAATTCGGCCTCTCGCACACCGATAACCTGTTCGATCCGGAATTGGTGGATGGCAGCAATTGCACCACGGCCGGTGATCAGTTGTGCGACACCCAGGCCGACCCCGGCTTCATCGGTGCTGCCGACGTTGATCCGTCATCATGCACCTACATCGGCAATGCCACGGATGCGAACGGCGATGTCTATGATCCGCCGCTGACCAACATCATGAGCAACTCCATCTGCCTGCAGGACAGCATCACCCCGCAGCAGGGGCAATTGATGCGCTACATCGCCGACAACTACTGGGTGTCCCTGCGCCGCACCACGGTGCCCATCACCATCGATCCGTTCCCCACACTGCTCTGCGCCAACGCCTCACCGCTGCCGCTCACGGCCTTGCCGGGCCCTGGTGCTTTCATGGGTCCACTGGTCGTGGGCAGTGATCTGGTCAATGCCCCGAACCCCGCCGGTGGCTACCACGTGAGCTACACACCGGACACACCTCCTGCCGGCCCGCAGGAACAGGTGGACCAGCTCTGCATCGCGGGCAACCCGCTTCCGACGGCGCATACGGCATATCCGACGGACAGTGTGCGCCAGACCTTGCGCGCTGATGAGGATTCCGAGCTGCGCGCGGTGGAGGTGAACCTACGCGCCGCTGCTGCCATCACCTATCGGCTGCGTTTCTACGCTGGGGTCGATGCCGATACCAGCTTCTTGTTCGACGGAACGGCGAACTACGGCGGCACCGACACGGCCTGGATCCGCTTCGATCTCCCGCCGGGGATCATGCAGGCCAGCGGGGACCGTTTCACCTTCATCCTGACGAGCGATACGCCCTTCGCCGTGATGTCACCGGGCAGTGTCTACAACGAAGGCACGAGCAACCTGGGGATCTACGATGTGGAGTTCCGCACCTGGGTGCTGGGCGAGGCGCCCTGCCAGACGGTGACACGCCTCTACGACCTGTACCAGGTGCCGGAGCGCCCTGTGCTGAACCTGCCCGATGCGGCCTGCATGGATGATGCAGCCGCGATCCCCTTCCTGGTGGACGGGCGGTCCGTCATGAGCAGCCAGTTCCTTCTGGATGGCGACTTAGCCACCGGCCTGGTGCCCGCAGCGCTGGCCGTCGGTGATCACCTGGTCCAACACATCTACACCATCAACAGCTGCACCGATACACTGGAACAGGTCTTCACGCTGAGCGCGCCGGTTGTATTCGACTATGCGGGAATTCCTTCCGTGGTGTGCTCAACTGATGAAGCCTTCCCCCTGCAGGCTGCCCCTCCACTCGGTGCCTTCACGGTCGATGGCCTACCCGCCGCATTGCTTGATCCACAAGTACTAGCGCCAGGTACGCATATGATCGGCCATGTCTTCGACGGGGCCCTGGACACGATCACCTTCGCGGAACAATCCTGCCTGCCGGAGACCTATGGGATCAACGGCTTTCTGGCGCCCGACTCCGTGGTTTGGCAAAGCTTCGTGGCCCAGCAGACCGGCGATCTGGAAGGCATCGCTATGACCGTTGAACTCTATGGGCTGGAGCGTACCCTGGTCTTCCAGCTTCGCGAAGGGGAAGGGCCCGACGGCCCGCTGCTTTGGCAGGATACCATCACCACGGATGTGTTCCCCGCGCTCTTCGCCACCGGCACGGGCATCATCATGGAAGCGGGCACCACCTACACGTTCGCGCTGATCCCACAGGCAGGTGGTTCGGACATCCTGTATCCCACCATCCAGTACATGTGGACCGATGTGTATCCCGCAGGCATGGGCCAGGTCACGGGTGTATCCTCGCCGCACGACATCATCTTCCGGGAGTTCATCACTCAGCGCTACGCCTGCCCCGTGACGAACGAACTGCCCTTGGTAGTGGAGATCTGTTCCGGCATTCCCGAGGACGGGCTTCCGGAAGTGCAAATTGGCCCGAACCCGTTCACGGATGTGTTGATACTGCGCACGGGCGACTCAGGCATCCGCTACGTGCTGCAGGCCAACGACGGGCGTTTGGTGGCCCAAGGCTGGGCCGCAGCAAACAGTGTGGACCCACTGACCCTGCCCGATCTGGCAGCGGGCAGCTATGTACTGCACCTGTGGACAGCGGACGGCCGTGCAGCGCAACGGCACGTGGTGCGGGCGCGGTAGGGGGTGAGTGCGTAGATCACGGAGGAAGCTCACCTGCTACTGTACTGGCGGTGGGCCGATCACCAATACGGCCCAGGGTCCGTCTCAGGTCGGAAAGGTCGGCGATGCTTCATTTCCATCGGTCAGCCGTCACCCGTCCTTTCGCGCGGAACATGCTCAATCCACCGCCATCCGGTGCTCCGTCCGCTCTGCGGCGCGGCCGCTGGGCACCAGGGACTGGCCATCCCAGCGCAGGTATTCGCGCTCCACGGTGCGGATGATGTACAGGCCTTCCTCTTCCTGCGTCTCGCCCTCCACCGGCGATCGGGTCTCCAGGTAATTGCTGGTCTCGCGGATGATGGTGCCCGGCAGGCCCACCATGGCGCTGGGGTAGATGAAGTGTTCGTTGGTGCTGTAGGGCCCGACCGGCGAGCCCATCAGGTCGGCCACCACGGCAGGTATCCTGGCCATCACCGGTCCCAATGCCATCGTGGACCATGTCCTGATCGAACTGCGCGCCGCCGGAGACAACACGCAGGTACTGGCCTCGCGCACGGCGCTCCTGCAACGCGATGGTGATGTGGTGGATGCGGACGGCAGCAGTCCCGTGTCCATGACGGCGCCCACGGGGAACTACTACGTTGTCGTGGGCCATCGCAACCACCTGTCGTGCATGACGGCCGCGCCCATCGGCCTGGGCAGCAGCAGCACAGCGGTGGACTTCAGCTCTCCTTCCACACTCACATACGGCACCAATGCCCGCAACACCAACGGTGCCGTGCGGGTGCTCTGGGCCGGTGATGCCACCGTCAACGATGTGGTGCAGTACACCGGTGCGGGCAACGACCGCGACCCCATCCTCACGCGCATCGGCGGGACCGTCCCCACCAACACGGTGAGCGGTTATTACACCGAGGACATCAACCTGGACGGCCTGGTGAAGTACACCGGCGCCGACAATGACCGCGACCCGGTATTGGCCACCATCGGCGGCACGCTGCCCACGGCGGTAAGGGTGGCGCAGCTGCCGTGATGGGGGAGGCCCGGTCGGCAGGTGCGGGCATTGCCCATATTGTTGGACAGTGGCTTAGCGATGTGTCCTACTTGTTCTTCAAATGTTCGAAGAGCCGACCGAAGATGTAGATGTGGCTGATCACGTTCACAACACCGATGGTCACGAAGGCCCACCACATGGTGCCGATGTCGTAGTTGTAGAACTCGATGCCGAAGACCTGGGGGAAGGCCACCAGCAGATCGGTGAAGCCGAAGATGTTGAAGACCCAAGTCAGTGGGATGGCATAGCGCCACTTGTTTTTCAGTGCGATGGCCGTGATGATCGCGAGGATCGCGGTGCTGTAGTCCCAGATCCCGACAGTGAAGGCCAAGTCGTCGGGGAAAGCATCATAGACCTGCGTGTCCACCATGAAGACCATGCCGAGGTAGCGCAGGCCGTGGATGAGCACCATGGGGACAAGCGCGTCATGGATACTGAGCTTCGCCAAGCGCGGGAACACGTACCATTTGAACGCCAGGTAGAAGGTGATCAAGCCTGCCGTGGCTTGCATGTTGAGGATGATGAAGTTGTTCATCTACGCGTTGGTCGAGGGTTGGAAGGCTTTGAGGGCGTAAACGGCGGAGACCAGGGTCACTGCGGTCCTGACCCAATGCAGGAGCATCCACAGGTCCAGTTTGCGTGTCGCTTCTTCGGCGGTGTAGCGCGACTCCATGAACCCGAAGTTGGTGGGCAGGTGATAGACGCTGGTGATGGTGCAGACGATGAGCAGACCGACCAGCGCGATGATCCAGTTCCGGCGGACCGTCACTTGCCCCTTGGTGGAAACCACCATCGCGATCGTTGCGATCAGCGCGGGAAGCAGGATGCCCATGGTGGGTGGCAGCAGAAGGGGGAACTGCACCGCGAACTGCTGCATGAAGACCACGGGGTCCAGCGACTGCCAATACAGGCCGAAGCCCAGACCGATCACCAGCAGGTTGCCGACAAAGGCGGCGATGGCGATCACGGAAATATAGGGGAGCGCTTTTTTCATGAGTTTGATCTGGGGCTTGTTCGTTCAATGGGTGAGGGAATGCCGAAAGCCTTTCAAGGCGAAGAACGCAGCGGCACCAACTGCAGCTGCTCGCACCCAATGCAAGATCAGCCAGAGGTCCAGCTTGCTTGCGGCTTCTTCGGCCGTGTACTTCATCTCCATGAAGCCCAGGTTGACGGGAAGGTGGTACACGTTCGTCAGGGTGAATGCGACGATCATTCCGATCATGGCATAGGACCAGAGCTTGCGCAACTCGGGACGGCCCTTCGAGCGGACGAACAACACGATGGTCGAAACCAGAGCTGGTAGGAGCATCAGCACCGTGGGCAGGATGAAGTAGGGGAATTCCGCCCCGAAGACCTCCATGAAGCGGGTCGGATCCAGGGTCTTCCAGAAGATCCCGAAGCCCAGCCCCATGGCCAGCAGGATGCCGAAGGACCCGCTGATGGTGAAGACGGCGATGGCAGGTAGGTTCTTGCTCATGGTTCAGTGCTTCGGTACGGGTTGTTTGTTCAGCTGCTTGAAGATGAAGCCCGGTGCCATGCGACTGAACAGTTTCAGGTAGCGCGATACGCCGGGCAGGATCTCGGACTGCCCCTTCAGGTAGCCTTTCCAGAATTGCCCGGCCAGCACTTCTGGCGGCATGGGCTTCAGCCGATCGTCCGTGATCGCAGCGCCGTGTGCCAATGGCGTGTCCACCACCGGTGGCAACAGCTCGATCACCTGGATGCCGTGAGGCTTCAAGTGTAAGCGCAGACCCAAGGTCCAGAAGTGGATCGCCGCCTTGGTGCCGGAGTACACCGGTGCCTGCGTGAAAGGCACGTAGGCCAGGCCCGAGGAAACGTTCACCACGGCGGCTTCCTTGCTCTTCTTCAGCTGCGGAAGGAACACGTGTGCCAACCGGATCGGTGCGCTCACGTTGATATCCACCTCCTGCAGCTGTTTCTCCAGCGGGAATGTGCCTTTGCCGATGTCGAAGGTGTACATCACCCCGGCGTTGTTCACCAGCACATCGATGCCACCGAACTCGGCCTCCATACGTTGTGCGAGCGCGTGTACCTGCGCCAGGTCGGTGCCATCACAGGCTGCGATGTGGAGCTCCGGGTGGGCTGCCCGTACTTCCTCCAGCTTGGCGAGGTTGCGGCCGGTAACGATCACGGTGTTCGCGTTCTCCAGGAACTTCTGCGCCAGCGCCAGTCCGATGCCCGAACTGCCACCGGTGATCAATACGGTCTTCCCCGATGCTTTCATGTTCTATGCTGTGGTCGTGTATGTTGGTCGTGGTCAGATCGTCCCGGCGGCGCTGAGCCGCGCATGCATCCACCAGAGGATGGGGGTGGGCAGCAATTCCAGAAGGACCACCGCTACGATCGCGGGGGTGGGCGCGTAGTGTACCAGTGCTGCGGCCCGCACCACACCACCGATGAAGAGGGCGATCATCAGGAAGCGGAAGAGCTCCGTGGCCGATGGGTTCCACGCCGTGTAGAAGAAAGCCAGCGACATGGATGCCCAGATGGCGGCCACGAAGCGTTGGGAATTGTCGGCCATGGGCGCCACGTCCGGCTCATAGGCCCTGGTCATGGCATGGAAGCCGGTGCCCAGTGCAATGACACCGTAGAGAATGAGGAAGATGCGGATGAAGAGCAGCATGGGTTCAGGTGTTGGGGTCACGCTTAAGGAAACAATAGGCTGCGATGAGCATGGGCACGGCAAAGGGCACGTGCATCAGGACGTGTTGTGGACCTGCATCCGGTACGAAACTTCCCCAGGTGATCATGTCCACCACGATCACCAACAGCAACGTTACCAGATGGAACAGCCCGGCCAGACGGAACTGGCGATAGCCCAGCGCGAGCAGGATGAAGATGGGTGGGAGCACGTCGCCCACCGCTTTGAAGATCGCGGTGATCTTAGCGTATCGCAGTGCCGCATCGCTGTCCGGCACAATGGAGAACGACCCTTCGGCCGCTGCGGGATGGACCACCCAGAAAATGCCGATGCCGATGAGCATCACGGCAGATACGATGCTCGCCCATACGCCAACGCGGATGTGCCTGGGAAGTTCTTTGGCAAGCGGACTGCGCAGCCTGGCCTGTGTGCCGGATCCTTCGGACCTGTTCGTCATTGTACACACGGAACTTCACTTGTTCCGTGTATTGGACAAGCAAGTGTTCGATGTGCAAAGACTTCAGCGAAAATTCTTCGGAACCGCGCGAAGGAAGAGTTGCGTAGCGGCGTGAAAGTCACCAACACCGGGCGCGACGATGCACGCGTGGATGGGAGCGAGGAGCGTGGCCCCTAACGCCCGCTCAATTCAGGTTCAAGCGCTTCCGCCAATCGTCGCCTTCCAGGAGCTGTTCGATCAAGTTCTTCTTCTCGAAGTTGGTCTTGTAGCTATGGTCCAGGTGCAGCTGCGCGTACACCTGTTCCGAATCGTCCACCAGGTAGTTGGCATCCACTTCAAGTGCCGAACGGAAGGTGGCGAACTCCTTCCGGTTGTACAGCAGGTTCCTGGCATCCACCATGCCGCGCTCCAGGGCCACGGTCACCTTCTTGTGGCAGCGGCAGGGATTGGCCTTGTCCACCAGCCCGCATTTGTTCTGCATGAAATTGTAGAGGTCCTTGCGGGCCTTGCTCAACTTCATCCGGTAGTTGGCGGGCGTGATCTCCATGATCTCGGAACCGACGGTGTGGTCCGCCCCGAAGATCTCGCCGATGATGTAGATCATGCGCTGCTCCTTGTTCAGGCAGAGCAGCATGCCCGAGAGGCATTGCAGGCGCACCTCGCGTATCTCCTCGACTTTCTCGCGCTGCTCCTCGGCGCTCAGGTCCTTGTCGGGGCTCGCGTCCAGGAGCTGGCCCAACTCCTCGAAGTCGGAAGCGAACCTCCCTTGGGCGTTCTTCCGGTCGTTCAGGAAGAGGTTGCGTACGATGCGGTAGGCCCAGGTGCTGAAGGAACTCTCCCCCTTGAAGGATGCCAGGTTGGTGATGATCTTCAAGAGCGCCTCCTGCGTCAGGTCCTCGGCCTGCATGGGGTCGCCTACCATCTTCCACGCCAGGTTGTACAGGAAGGGCTGGTGCCGCTGGATCAGGTCGTTCAAGGCCTTCCGGCTGCCTTCGCGCGCTTGTAGGATCAGCTCCTCGTCCGATACGTCCGAACGGTATTGGCTTGAGAAGGGGTTCATGGTGCTATTGTGGATCGGAACCGATGTCTTTGTGCGGCATAGTTAGCGCTTCGAGGTGTTCGCGCTGGCATCTAACGTTTTGCAGCTACAAGAAGTTGGCGATTTTTACCACAAATGTTGATGCGGAGCACAAAATTTACGGCTACCACAAAACTGTCTGCGGAGCAATGAACCGCCAATTTCTTGTAGGTGCTGTTAGCTGTGGTTTTTCTTTCTGTCAACATAGTATTCCAATATTAAAGATGTAAGCAAAACAATAGCCAAAATTACGTCAACTATATTCCAAATTGTCCTACCAAGTGCTATTTTAAAAATTGGATTAATTAGTAAAGCGGAACAAATCCAAACTATCATCTGTATTTTATCTTCTTTGTCTTTGTCAAGGTATGCTAGGATTATGAAACCAGTCATACCAACAAAACGAACAAGTTGAAAATACCCATAAGGCATATCATATAGACAGCATAGAAACATTACTGTCATTAATATTTTTGTCGATATTTTAATAATGTTCTTCACTTGCTAATATTGAACCGTGAATTAATGCAAAGGTTAATTCAAGAACTAACAATGTTGCAATTACTGCTCCAAATGTTTCCCAACCAGAGTAATCATCTTTCAATGTCCAAACAACATAACCAAGGTATCCACCATTAATTAGTGCAAGAATTGAAATAGTTGCCATACTTAGCCATTTGATAGGTGAAATATAGGCTGCAAGCATAACTAATAGTGAAGCAAGCATTTTGAAAAGCCCCCAAATTGTCCCCCCTAAAAAGAATATTACAATAAAAAACCAAAACTTGCTTAATCCCATAAACCAAATTAGCAAGTGTCCAAGACCCCAATTAACAATAGCCATTGCAATAAAGCAAATTGGGAAAAAGATAAGAAAACGAAGAATTTTTACGATTGGATTGTCCATATTTATTTGAATTTAATTGTTATTTATCTAAAAGTTCATAGTCGGAATAGTTATACTCTTCAATGTGTTTTTGTTCTTTCCATATGAATATACCAGCTATTACTATTCCAATTAGTTGTGCAACTATTTCGGTCAAGTTCCGCAAAAGTTTTTCAGTTGTCCATTCCATTCTGAAAAATGTCAGTCCAATAGCAAATGAAATGAATAAAAGAAATAACACCCAAAGAAAAATAAAAAAAGTAAATACAACTTTCTTGTACTTTGGTGCGAGATAAACACCCGAGTAAACACCAAATCCAACAGCAAATACATCTCTTAAAAAAACAAACAAAGGTCCTAAGATGTAATGTCCACCATAGTCGTCAACGGAATTAATGTCTTCAACCATATTACTACTTATGAAATAAAATGTCCAAGATAGACAGAGTTTTGAAACAATATAAATTGTCGCAGCAAGTGGAATAAAAAATGTCCACCGAAGTATCTGTCCGATTATGTTGTTTGTCTGGTTCATAGTCTTTTTAAAATCACAGCTAACTATGGTATTGTACCAGGAGTTAGGTTTATTTCGCCAATGGACTTGGTACTATTCCACTATTGGGGTACGTAAAGCCTAGATCGGGGTCAGCGGTCCAGGTCATCGAGAACGCCTGCCGGCCGATAGGCAGGCTGCGGCTCTTGCCAGGTGCCATGTTGCTGATATGCGTGCACATCTCTGTTGTCTTGTTGAACTGCGACCAAGGAGGGCGTGAATATAGCGTAGCTCCCTGTTCTTCTCCAAAAGGTGGGTGGCGAAACTGAGCTACCATCCGCCGGTGCTGCAAATCGGCTGCGATACCAGACACGCATTCCTGCTAAGGTGCCGTCCACTGTTCCAAAGCCTTGGCAGGGTCTCTCGAAGAGGACCCTGCCACTGGAAGGTAGGTACGCTGTGGGTGTTGCTGGCTGGATCTCAGCGCCGCAGGCCCCTCGATCATTTCGCCTCACTGGCGGTCTTCACCGCTGCGACCCAACGCTCCCACTTGGCCTGCTGCGTTCCAAAGTCCTTCGGGTACGGGCCACTGGCGAAGAACAGCTCGGTGGTCTTGTCCTCTGCGTTCTCTGCCAGCAGCAGCTTTTCGGAATAATACACGCCGTCCAGATCGTAGTGGATGTGCAGGTAGTAGTTGCCGAACACCATGCCGACATAGCCGGTGGCTTTCTCGCCCTTGGCATGCAATTCCAAACGTGCTTCGGCTTTTGGATCCCACGCGGACGAGAAGAACGGCTGTTGGTCGAACTTTTCTCCGAGTTGTTTGAAGTGCTCGGTCCCGCAGAGCGCACGCCAGATGTCGGCCGTACTTGCCTTCAGCACGGACTTGGAATAGTAGAAAGGTTGGGAGCCCATGGCGGCCACCTCATCATCAGAGAGCAAGGTGACATCGCGCAACCAGGCCGAGCCGTTCCCGCCATTCGTGAACCGGTAGCCCACCACGGTATCCGCTTGGACCACGATGGCCTGAATAACGATGATCAGTTCGCTCATGCCGGTATGTTCGGAATGGATGCGGGCCACCCTTGGAAGCTTTATGGGCAGGGCGCGGGCATCCGGATACTTCTCGGTATCCACGTTGATGAGGGACTTGTTCGCCTTTAGTTCCGCTTCGGTCGGCAATCGATCTGCGATCGCAGGGACGGCATCAAGCTTCGCGATGTCCACCGGAACAAAGCCGAAATTGTCCGGACAATACCAGCCGCCGTACAGGTGCGGTTCGTTCTTCTCGGAAGCAACCGGCGCGGGTTCATCGGTCGGGGTTCCCGATCCCTCCTTGGGGGTCTCTTGGCCGCACGCCGTAACAAGGATCAGGAGCATGGACAGCAGGACGAGAAGAGAGCTTCTATAGGTCATCGTTCGTGATTTTCGGAAAGCTCGGACTCCGCTCGGAACAAACGCGTTAACGCGTGTAAAACAGTGTAAATGATGGGAAATAGAAGGCTCCCAGGCTTGTCAGGGTCGCTCCAATAAGACCCTGCCATTCGAAGATAGGTGCGCGAGTGGTGTTGTTGGATCGGGGTGCGCACCATGGGTCACACATCCGCGGCAACGGGGGAAACCGCAGCACGCAGTGCAGCAGGGACGATGAGCACCCGAACTCCGGAAAGACATGGAGCGCCGCACCTGCTGAATGGCTGCTTCCATGATGAGGGTCATGGACAAGGCGTATG
>JBGTAJ010000259.1:0-16235 GCA_041749915.1 Flavobacteriales bacterium | reverse complement strand
TCGGTCCGCGCTTCGATCCACAGATTACCAACAACGATCAACAGGTTATGAGTCTCCCCCAAACCCCCTCGTTGAAAACCCAACAACATCAACAACAACAGTGATCAAGATCATGACACACTTAATCTAACAGACCCGGATGAAAGTAACAACTGGTCCTGTTGCCTGCCCTGTTCATCCTTGCACCGGCGACCGGGTATTGGCGGCCGTATCTCACCACTATCTTGCCCCCATGCTCCCCGCCGAGATAGCCGTCGCTGGTGAACGCCTCATCCTGCACCCGCACCGGGCCCTTTACTGGGACCGCCTGCGCTGGCTGGTGGTGAGCGATCTGCACCTGGGCAAGGCGGCGCACTTTCGCAAGGCGGGTGCGGCACTGCCCGAGGGACAGGATGAAGCGACGCTGGCCCGGTTGGACGCGGTGATCGCCAACTTCCGTCCGGAACGCCTGCTGATCCTGGGCGACCTCTTCCACAGCAGCCACAACAACAGCTGGGCGCCCTTTACCGCGTGGGCCTTGCGGCAGCGCATCGCCCTGCACCTGGTGCCGGGCAACCACGACATCCTTGCCGATCGCCGCTATGCGGAAGCAGGCGTGCAGGTGTGTGATGACACCCTGGAGGAAGGTCCCTTCGTGTTCGCGCATGAGCCGCAGGACCGTCCGGGCGTTTATGGCATCGGCGGGCACATCCATCCAGGTGTGGTGCTCAGCGGGCAGGCCCGGCAACGGCTGCGGCTGCCCTGCTTCTGGTTCGGGGCGCGACAGGCCATCGTGCCGGCCTTCGGCTTGAGCACTGGCCTGCACGTGATCCGCCCCGAACGGACCGACCGCGTATACGCCTGTACCGAACGGGCGGTGCTGGACGTGAACGGGGCCTTTGCCGGGCGTCAGACCATCACGGGTGGGCAGTAGGCCCGGCACAACTCAACGCCCGCCGTTGGCGATGCGCTTCGCATCCAGCTTCTGCAGGTACACCGCCATCAGTTTCCCGTAGGCTTTGGTGGTCTGGTCCGCACTGTACGTTCGTTTGGCCTTTCGGTCCACCACGTAGAAGCGGGTGCCCGCCTCAGCAGCGCTCATGGCAATTTCGCGCTCCTTCACCTCGCTATCGAACACGTAGCGGTAGATGTCCACATCCGTGAAGGTCCCGCTGAGTTCGGCGGTGGTGACCAGCTTGTACGGACCGGTGTAGTGGCGGGCCATCGTGTTGGTGAGGACGCGGTCGTATGCGTCCGATCCATGGAGCACAGCGAGCATCGTATCGGGCGAACGGCCGAGCTCCGGCGGGAACTGCGTGCCATCATCCGTGATCCGGGCGCTCATCGCCTTGTCGGTGCAACCCGAAAGCAGCACCCCGATTAAGATCAAAAGGAAAGCGGTGGGTTTCACTGGGAACACGGCTGGTCGGGTGTTGATGGCGAACGCGGGTGCCAAAGATGCGCACCCTGTGCATATCCCCATTGACCGATGGTGAAGGATGTTCGTTCGACGTCCATGCGTGGCACGGAACTGGTGTTGTTCGTGACGTGGCGAAGAACCCGGATGAAATACCAACCTTCGTTCGCGCGTGGTGCTCACCACCCCTCCCATGAAACGTCTGTTGCGCTGGACCCCGGCGCTCCTGCTGCTCTCCGTGGCACTGGCCGCCTTCCTGCCCGGTCCGGTGGATCCGGTGGTGATCCCCGCGGCCTTCCGCTGGAAGAACAACCATTGGTTGGAAGGCGGCGAGGAACTGGCCGTGATGCGCAACGACATCCAGCGCGTGTACCATAAGCTGCTGGACATCGACTGGAACCCCGCGAACGGCGCCCATCCGGTCTCCTTCGTGCGGGTGCCGGACCAGTGGCGCAGCTATTGGGGAACTGAAGGCTACTGGACCCATAAAGTGGAACTGGTGCCCTGCATCTACATCACCAACCAGACTTTTTTGAAGATCACCGATGCCGAGGTGGAAGAGTTGGCGCACAACCTGCTCCGCAAGCTGCGGATGGAGTGCCCGCCCACGATACACGGTGTGATGCTGGACTGCGACTGGAGCGCGAAGACCAAGGCGAAGTTCTTCCGATTGACGCGCATCATGAACGACAGCCTGGATGTGCCGCTGACCGCTACGATCCGTTTGCACCAGTACGCGAACCCGAAGGGAACCGGCGTTCCACCCGCCGACCGGGGCATGCTGATGCCCTACAACGTGGGCCAGATCACCGCGCCGGGCGATGGCAATTCCATCTTCGACCTTTCCATCGCCGAGCCTTACTTCACCAGCAGCAGCCCCTATCCCCTGCCGCTGGACATCGGCCTGCCGGCCTTCTCGTGGGGCGTGCAGTTCCGCAATGGGAAGTTCATGGGGATCCTGCAGGATGACCAGGTGCGCGCGGCGCGGAAGTTCAGCATGCTCAGCGGCGAGAGCGACGGCACCATGCAGGTGACCCAGGAGAACAACACCGCGATGCCCGAGCTACACTTGGGTGACGTGGTGCGCATGGAACGCATGACGCCCGAGCTGATCGCCCGAGTGGCGCAACTGGCGCGGAAGGCAGTGAATAGCGATACGCTCGCCGTGGCCTACTTCGAACTGGGAACGGGCACCTTCCAGCAACTGGAGAAAGCGCAAGTACGAGCGGGCTTCGAAACCTTCGGCCGGCTCCGGAGCGCCATTGCCCAATGGGAATACTCCGATGATGTGATCGAGTACGACCCATCCGTTGCGGTGGACACGGTCGCCGCAGCGGCTCCGGACAGTACCCTGGTCGAACCGGTGAAGGAAGCAACTGACGAACACCGGAACTGATGCGCACCCTGCCTCTCTTCTTCGCACTCGCGCTGGCCCTGCAGCCGGCCGACCTGAACAGCTGCGGCTGGGACTATAACGCCGAGCAGTACCGCTTCTGGTTGCTGCAGCCGGAGTTGGCGGATTCGCGGCCATTGCACGCCTTCTACTTCACCACGGAGCAACTGTTCTCCTACGACCCGCATGACATCGCGACGCTGCCTTACGCCGCCAATATCGCGGAGTGGCAGGCGGTGGTGGGTGCACAGGTGCCGGAGGAGGACATCAGCATGATCCTCTACGGCATGGACCCGGTGGACTTCTTCAAGCAGGAGGCCGAGCTCTTCCGCACGAACAAGTTCCTGGTCCGCCTGACGCAGCTGAAGAAGGGATGGCCGGAATTCATCACCTACGCCAAACGCTGCGAGCAACTGGTGAACAGCGATGACCCCTGGGGCTTCATCGCGCACGATGGGGCCGGCATCCGCAAGGCCTGGACGGATGGAACAGTGCTGCTGAAGGCCGCGAAACAGCCCGAGCTGCGCGCGCGCCTCGCCTTCCAGTTGGTGCGCCTGGCACACCACGGTCATGATCCCGAACGGCCGGCCCTGGATGCGCGTGCGATCTACGAGAAGCACCTGGCGCCCCTGCGGGGCAAGAGCTGGATGGAACCCGCCGCCGCCTTCTACCTCGCGGGCATGCTGGACAACCCGGAGCGTGACCTGGCCTTTGCGGAGGTCTTCGACCGAGCCATCGACAAGCAGTTCCGCATGGTACAGCTCTCTACGAGCGGCGCGGTGGAGAACTACCTGCCCATGGCGAAGGACGACCGGCACCGCGCGACGTTGATGGTGATGCGCGACCTGCAGCACCCCGGCCGGGCTCTGGACGACCTGGAACGCATCGCCGCGTGGGACCCGGGCAACAAGCACCTTCCCCTGCTGCTTACCCGCGAGGTCAACAAGCTGGAGGACTGGCTGCTCACCCCCGCGCTCACCGAATTCGCGGCCATCCGCCAATGGAGCGAATGGGAGGAAGGGGTGACGCGCGATGAAGTGCTGCAGGCCGACCTCTCCTACTTGCGTGAGGTGCAGGGCTTCATCCATCGTATCGCACCCCAGGCCGTTGCGGACCAACGCCCCCTGCTCAACCTGCTGGACGGGCACCTGAGCTTCGTGGCCGGTGAGCTGGAGGCCTGCCGCACCCTGCTGGAAGGGCTGGTGTTGCACCCCGCTGCCGCTCCCCTGATCAAGGCACAGGCGCGCCTGGACCTGATCCTCTGCGGGGTGATGGCCAGCGACAGACTGAACGAGGTGACCAGGCAGGACATCCTTGGCCTGGTGGAACTGGTCAATGTGGAACCCGAGCTCTTCGCACAGCGCGCCACCCTACTGGGCCAGCTGCACCTCTACCTGGGCAGGAAACTGATCGAACGCGGCGAACTGCCTGAGGGCGTCTTCCTGCTTGCGCGCAGCGACCGGATGTTCGGTACGATGATCCCCGTCTGGTACAGCATGAACGCCCGCCACGTGGCCTTCGAACAAGCCACCCCTACCGACTACGACCGCATGATCGCGTTGCTGGACAAGGTCGACAAGACGCCCTTTGAGCGCTACCTCACCGCCACCGACGAGCGTCCCGCCGACTGGGAACACACCGAGGACCACTTCACCGGGAACGAGCTGAGCCGCGAAAAACTGCTGGACTACAAGGCCATGTGGTTCCTGCGCGAGGACCGTCTGGAAGAGGCGGCGGCGGCCTACCGCCAGATCCCGGACGAGTTCTGGAGCAACTACGAATACAGCTATTTCGATGGCGACGATCCCTTCGTGGTGAACATCGAGGACCCGCACAACTACAGCCACAGCGACAGCATACGGTACACGCGGCGCACCATCGTGGAGCGCATGATCGCCCTGAAGCAGGAGGCCGCCCGCAACCCGAAGAAGCGCGCGCTGAGCCACTACCTGCTGGGCAACGCCTACTTCAACATGAGCTGGCACGGCAAATACTGGGGCCTGTCCCGTATCGCTTGGAGCATGCATGAGATGAGCGAATGGCAGGACAATAAGCAGCCCAGGCCCGGTGACGAAGACTACTACGGTTGCGCCCGTGCCAAGGAACACTACCTCGCCGCCATGGAGGCTGCGAAAGACCCCGTGCTAAAAGCGATGGCCTGCATGATGGCCGAACAATGTGAGTACAACTGGGGCGAGTACCAGCGCATGGACGACCCGGTTGGCCCAGAACCTCCCTACCTGGACCAACTCACCGATGCGAAGAGCCAGCAGGCTTACCGTGACATCGTGGAGTGCCGCAGCTATGCGGACTTTGTGAAGCGGTTCCGGTAGAAAGTTGATATACGACCCTACTCTTCGGCAGACGGGCCCTCCAGGGTCGAAACGCATTCTTTCACATCCAACATTAAAATCTGGAGTGATCGTTTGTCGGAAACAGCCGTGTTGCTCTGCGACCCCTCTGGGGTCGAACCCACTTCCGCTCGTCTGCTATGTTCTGCGACCCCTCTGGGGTCGTTCGACCCGTGTCATCTGTAGACATTGGTTGACCCATGACCCCAGAGGGGTCACAGAACATAGAAACCACCACCGAACGCAGTTCCCACGACCCCAGAGGGGTCGCAGAACAACCACCCATTTTCGGAGGTCCTGGGCCGGGTTTACAGCTATGATCTGCCCCCTGTGATCGTTCGACCCGTGTCATCTGTAGACATTGATGCACCCATGACCCCAGAGGGGTTATAGAACAAAGAGACCACCATCGATCGTAGTTCCCACGACCCCAGAGGGTTCGCAGAACAACCACCCCTGTTCGTTGGTCTCTTCGGCAGACGGGCCCTCCAGGGTCGAAACGCATTCTTTAACATCCAACTTTAATATCTGGAGTGATCGTTTGTCGGAAACAGCCGTGTTGCTCTGCGACCCCTCTGGGGTCGAACCCACTTCCGCTCGTCTGCTATGATATGCGACCCCTCTGGGGTCGTTCGACCCGTGTCATCTGTAGACATTGGTTGACCCATGACCCCAGAGGGGTCACAGAACATAGAAACCACAACCGATCGCAGTTCCCACGACCCCAGAGGGGTCGCAGAACAACCACCCCTGTTCGTTGGTCCTGGGCCCGGTTTACAGTTCGTAATGAGGTCATTTCTCTCCGTCGAGCAAGCAATGACCTGAAGGCCCAATGTTTCATGGCTTTGCTCTTCGCCTTGCTGGATTACACATTTGGGTGTTGTCTCAGTCTTCCTTCGGACAATGATCATGAGGTAGCTGCCGGTCCTGCGGTAGTTTCGCGGCATGAAGCTGAGCACCTCCACCAAGGCCTTGTTGATCGCCGCGGCCGCCATCATCCTGCTCTTCATGCTCGGTGACCGTTTCGGGATGCGTTCGAACACCAAGGACCCCAGGGAGTTCGTGATCGAACTGGACACGGCCGTGGTCATCAGCATCCGCTTCGAGGACCATGCCGACCCGCGCAACGATGTGCAGCTGGTCCGCAAGGGCACCGCGTGGGAACGCATGGCACAGCGCACGGACAGCCTGCCGGCCACCGAACAGGCCCGCGCCTTGTTGGCCCAGTTCCACCGCGTACCGGTGAAGCGCGACATGGGCATGATCCTCCTGCTGGGCGAACGTTACCAGTTGACGGACAGCACTCTTTGCCGCATCACGTTCTCCGACCTGGACGGAGGTGAACGCGCGCTGAACCTGGGCAGCAGCACCTTCGCCCCGGGCAAGGTGGGCAGCTGGACCTACGTGAACGTGCCGGGCGAGAAGGAGGTCTACGCCGTGGAAGGCCTGCTGGTCGGTGACCTGCGTGCGGCACATTAGCGGCCATCTCAACCTCGTTGTGTCCAAGGAGAACATGGACCTCGATACCGGCTGTTCCATTCATGAGAGGCGGAAAGGGCTCCTGTATCGGGCTTGCGGCCCCCTGTGGTGAAAGAACCTGTCTCTGCGACACCCTTCGGGTGTCGAAGGACCACCACCGATGTTGTTCTAATTTCTGTGACCCCTCCGGGGTCAAGAGCCCGATACATCCTTGTTCGACCCACAAGGGAACAGCATCCATGTACTTCTATGCAAGACCCCGAAAGGATCAGTTCCCGGGTCCTTCCTGGAAGACCCCGGAGGGGTCACAGACATTAGCCCGAAGGGCGTTGACAACGGGCGTGCGTTTTCGACCCGCCGTACGGCGGGGTCGCAGATGGATATCCTCCGGATCCGTCAAAATGCGCCCCCTTTCGATCAAGCGCACCACGCTTGTCTTGGGAGATAGGGCGTTCCCGTCATTTCCAACATGCCCAGCACTCATCGTGCGTTCCACTTCAAGCCTGCATCTGTCAACAGCCGATCGTGAAGCGTTGGCAGCCGGGCGTGTAGGGAACACGTGATCGCCCCTGCACCTTTGCACCAAGGAAACACGCCTCTGGCACCGCCGCCCTGTGCGTTGCCGCCTGCATGCGCCGTATCCGGATCCTCGCCCAGCCCGATGACAGTACCTGCGGCCCCACGGCCCTGCACGCTGTCTATGATGCCTTCGGGCTGGAACTTCCGCTGGAGCAGATCATCGATGAGGTGCACTTCCTGGAGGATGGCGGAACGCTGGCCGTCTTCCTGGGCATCCACGCGCTGAAGCAGGGTTTCCACGCCCGCATCCACAGCTACAACCTGCGGGTGTTCGATCCCACGTGGGATAGCCTTCCTCCCGAGGAGCTGCGACGCAAACTGCTGGCCCAGACCCGGCACAAGGAGGGCAAGAAGCTGCATGCCACCTGCCTGGCCTATTCCAAGTTCCTGAAGGAAGGCGGCGAGGTGCGCTTCGACGACCCCTCACCCACCCTCCTGCAGAGCTACTTCGACCGTGACCTGCCCGTGCTCACCGGCCTCAGCGCCACCTACCTCTACAAGAGCAAACGCGAGTACTCCGGCAGCATGGGCGAGAGCATCTACGATGACCTGCGCGGCAAGCCCATGGGGCACTTCGTGGTGCTGTGCGGCATGGAGAAGAAAACGGTGCTGGTAGCCGATCCCTACCAGGACAATCCCTACAGCAGCGACCTCTACTACCACGTGCCGGTGGGACGCCTGATCAACGCGATCATGCTGGGGATCGTGACCTATGATGCCAATCTCCTGATCATTTCCAAGGACCCGCTATGAAGAAGATCATCGTCGTACGAGAGCCCAAGGAATGGAACCTCGGGGTCAAGGGCTTCGAGGTCGTGAGCTCCAAGGATTACCTGACCCATCCGCGCTTCGCCGCGATGCGCAACGTGCGCGTGTTCAACCTCGCCCGCAGCTACAGCTACCAGAGCCGCGGATACTACGTGAGCCTTCTGGCCGAGGCCCGCGGACAGAAGGTGATCCCCAGCGCCAAGACCATCCTGGACCTGAAGTCGCCCAGCATCGTGAAGGTGCTCTCGCGCGACCTGGAGGAGGTGATCCAGACCAGTCTCGCGCACAAGCAGCAGGACAAGCACGAGTTCATCTTCAGCATCTACTTCGGTCGCAACGTGAACCGGAAGTACGACCGGCTCGCGCACGAGCTGTACAAGGTGTTCCAATCGCCCCTGCTCCGGGCCCGCTTCGTGAAGACCGAGAGCGGCAAATGGGAGCTGCGGTCCGTCCGCCCCATCCCCTACAACGATATCCCGGAGGAGCACCTGAACTATGTGAAGCGCTACGCGGCCGAGTACTTCGCCAAGAAGCGCTACGACGGGGCCCGCGAGGACCGCAGCCAATACGACCTGGCGATCCTGGTGAACCCGGAGGACAAGGCCTCCCCCTCGAACAAGCGCGCCATCGTGAAATTCCGCCAGGCCGCGGAACACCTGGGCTTCGCGGTGGACATCATCGGTCCGGAGGGCATCGACCGCATCGCCGAGTACGACGCGCTCTTCATCCGCGAGAACACCCATGTGAACGACCACACCTACCGCATGGCCCGCAAGGCGCAGAGCGAAGGCTTGGCCGTGATGGATGCGCCGGACGCTATCCTGAAGTGCAACAACAAGGTCTACCTGGCCGAGCGCATGGAGGCGGCGCTAGTGCCCGGACCGCGCACCATGATCGTGCACAGCGAGAACCGCGACCAGGTGGCCCGGGAGTTCGGGCTGCCCGTGGTGCTGAAGTTGCCGGACAGCACCTTCAGCCGCGGTGTGGTGAAGGCCAGGACGCCGGAGGAACTGGAGGAACGGCTGGATGAGATCCTGAAGGAGAGCGACCTGGCCATCGCACAGGAATACATGCCCAGCGATTTCGACTGGCGCATCGGTGTGCTGGACGGGAAGCCGCTCTACGCCTGTAAATACTTCATGGCCCGCGGCCACTGGCAGATCTACAACTGGGGCAGCGACACCAAGAAGGGACAGGAAGGTGACTTCGCCACCATGCCCGTGGCAGAGGCCCCGGCGTTCATCGTGGAGGCCGCGCTGAAGGCCGTGCACGCCATCGTGGGTGACCACGGGCTCTTCGGCGTGGACGTGAAGGAGTTCGAGGGCAAGCCCTACGTCATCGAGGTGAACGAGTGCCCCAACATCGACCACGGTGTGGAGGACGTGGTCCTGGGTGACGAGCTTTACAGGGCGATCATCGGTTCGTTGAAACGCTCCATTGAGCACAAGATCGGCATACAGTCATGAGCGACAAGAAGCAATACAAGCTGTTCGAGGTCACCGGCATCGAGCTGGAATACATGGTGGTGGACCGCGATACCCTGAAGGTGCTGCCCATTGTGGACAAGCTGTTCGAGGATGTCACCGGCGCCATCACCAGCGATGTGGAACGCGGCGATGTGGAGTGGAGCAACGAGCTGGTGAGCCACGTGGTGGAGCTGAAGACCGCCAAGCCCACCAAGAAGATCCCCACCTTCCGGAAGAAGTTCCACAGTGACGTGAAGGCGATCAACGCCGTGCTGGCCAAGCGCAACGCCATGTTGCTGCCCACGGCCGCGCATCCCTTCATGGACCCCTTCACGGAGACCGTGATCTGGCCGCATGACTACAACGAGGTGTACGCCTTGTACAACCGCATCTTCGACTGCCGGGGCCACGGCTGGAGCAACCTGCAGAGCACGCACCTGAACCTGCCCTTCGCCAACGACGATGAGTTCAGCAAGCTGCACGCCGCCATCCGCCTGCTGCTGCCCATCATCCCCGCGCTCAGTGCCAGCTCCCCCATCCTGGACGGCAAGGCCACCGGCTTCTTGGATTCGCGCATGGAGGCCTACCTCCATCATCAGGAGAAGCTACCCGAACTGATGGGCTCGTTGATCCCCGAGGCCGTGTTCAGCCAGGAGGACTACTACCGCGCGGTCTTCAGTCCCATCGCGCAGGCCATGGCGCCCTTCGATACCGAGAACGTGATGGACCACCACTTCGCCAACTCGCGCGGTGCCATCGCACGCTTCGACCGCGGTGCCATCGAGATCCGCGTGATCGACATCCAGGAATGCCCGGCCGCCGACCTGGCCATCGCCGAACTGATCGTGGCGGTGCTGAAGGCCCTGACCAGCGGCCGCTGGGTGAGCAGCTACCTGCAGCGCGCGTGGAGCGAGCACGACCTGCTGCCCCTCTTCGTTCAAGTGATCAAGGATGCCGGGGCCACCGTGATCGCCAACCGCGACTATCTGCTGATGTTCGGCCTGATGAAGCAGGACCACATGTCGGCGCACAAGCTGTGGCAACACCTCTTCGTGGAACTCTACGGCGAGCTCAGCGAGAACTGCCGGCAGCACGTGGGCCACATCCTGGAGCACGGTTGCCTGGCCTCCCGCATCCTGCGCCGCACGGGCAAGACGCCGACCCACGAGGTGTTGGTGGAGGTCTATCGCGAACTCGCCACCTGCCTGCAGGAGGACAGGCAGCTGAGCTGAGGTCGTTGCCCCGGCGATGGGTTGGGGGGCATCGCATGATCAGTGGTGTAAGAGGAATGTGCCAATAACCGCTGCGACACCCTTCGGGGTCGTTTTTGTGCGGTGTGGTATTGCACTATATGCTGTGACCCCGCCGGGGTCATAAACCGCGTCTTCGTTGGGCTGACCCCAGCGGGGTCACAGCATGTTGAATGAGAGTGGCACTATTTCCGACCCCGAAGGGTGTCGCAGCCGTTGTTGCGTCGATCTTCCCGGCGCCCTCCATATTCGGATGCCTTCTCGTGCTGCTCGTAGCCACTTGCCCACCGGTCGGTCGAGATCGGTGAACTGCGGCGATGGGCCCCGCGTAACGCAGCACGCAAGCCCCTTCGCCATGCGCCGCAGCACCTTTCTCCTGCCCCTCCTCCTGCTCGCGTTCCACAGCGCGGCACAGTCCGGAGCACAGTTCCACTGGCCGCTGGATGAGGTGGCCGGACCCGTGGCGAACGATGTGGCGGGCGGAACGTCCGGCGTGCTGCAGGGCAGCGTGGTGTGGGACCCCGACGGTGGCCATCACCAGGGCGCGGCCCGCTTCGATGGTGTGGACGACCGCATCCTGTTGGGCCCCTGCGATATGACCACCGGCGGCACCGGCTTCAGCATCTCGGTGTGGGTGAAGCCCGACTTCGTCACCGGGCAGGAACGAACGATCATCGCCAAGACCAGCGGTCCCGCGGCCTCCGATCACATCTGGTCGCTCGCCTTCGTGAACGCCACGGCCCTGCGTTTCCGGCTGCGCGCCGGGGGCAGCACCACTGAACTCAGCAGCCCTCCTTCCACCCTCTTCTCCGGCACCTGGTATCATCTGGTGGCGAGCTACGACGGAGCGATGATGCGCATCCACGTGAACGGTGCGCTGATGGCCAGCACACCCAAGACCGGTTCCCTGGGCTTTTTTCCGCAATCGCCGGCCAGCATCGCCGCCCAGAGCACCGGGACCTTCGCGTTCTCCGGCTGGGTGGATGATGTGCGGATCCATGATCGGGGACTGACGGATGCGGAGATCATCGACCTGCTCTTCGAGACCCTGACGACGGAGGTGGTCGAGCACGCTGGACCGCGCGTGGATGCGGCGGGGATGCTCACCCTCCCCGAGGGGAACTGGGAGCGTCTGCGCGTGATGGACCTTGGTGGAAGAATACTGCTGGACGAGCGGACCTCGGGCCGGAACACGATGCACACAGGGACCTTGACCGCGGGAATGTTCCTGGTCTGCCTGGAGGGACCGGGTGTGCAACGCGTTTCTCCGGTGTTCGTGCCATGATCCCCACGGTCCCCGGTCGCCACGGTGGCCGGGGGCTGTGCGGGTTCAGCGCGGGTGGATCACCGAGAAGCGGCGCACTTCCCGCCCTGCTTCACCCACGACCTGCAAGAGGTAGTGCCCCTCGGCCAGGCCGCTCACATCAATGGTGCAGGACCTTGACCCCGCACTGCCGCTGAGCATCCGGGCCGGATGACGACGACCGGAAAGGTCCACGATCTCCAGTTCCCGGAACCCTGCCTCATCCGTGAAGCGGAGCTCCAGCCGTTCATCGGCAGGCACGGGAAAGAGCGTCCACGAGGCGGAGGACCGAGCGGCCTCCACCCCTACGTTCATGTCGATCGCCTCCCAGAGCTCCACGTCGTCCACGGCGGCCTCCACCAGGCTGGCGCCGCTGAAGGGCTGGTCGCTGCGCAGGCTGTCACTGGCCTGGAACTGCAGGTGCATGCTCGCGGTGGGCGTGAGCACATCGGCGATGCGCAGGGCCACGCGCCGCCAGCTGCGGTCGCTCACTGGGGTGCTTTCCACCGCTACCCACGAACTTCCACCGTCGTTGCTGATGGACACCGTCCAGGGGTCGGTGCCGGGATTGGTGCCTTCCGCCGCGTTGTTCACATACCAGCGCCAGTAGCTGATCACCGGGTTCTGCAAGGCCGAGGCATCGAAGACGGCACTGCGCAAGGTGGTGGTCCCGGCGTCGACGTCGTTCGCTCCGGTGGCGGCTTCCGGCCCGACCGCGTTCCCGGTGAACCAGCAGTTCTGTCCGCCGGGGGTGTGCTGCGTGCCGGGTTGTACGATGGAGGAAGGAATGCCCTGTTGCGCATACGACGGGATGGGAACGCCGAGCGCCCACTGCCCGCCGGTGGCATTGTCGCCGGGCACACCGGTCTGGAAGGCTCCCAGGCCGTCCACGGATTCCGCGGTCTCACTGGCGTTCAGCGTATAGCCCACCAGCACGTAGTGCGGCAGGTTCGCCGGAACGAGGGCCGCGCCCTTGGGATGCACGATGCCCACTTCCCCATTGCTGTCGCTCACGCTGAGGTAGTAGGCGATCACGGTGCCGGAGGGTGCGAAAGGCAGCGTGGCCTCATAGACCGACGCACCTTGGGCGGACATGGGGCTCTGCTCCCACGCCCCGTCGTTGATGCGGTAGTGCAGGGTGACATCTCCCAGGTAGAGCGATGAGGGGAAGGGCGCGAGCACCGTGGCCTGCACCGGGATCGCTGCTCCCACCGGCTGGTCCATCAGCCCCTCGTGCACGATCTCGCCGCTGGTGAGCAGCGTGATGCCGTGCCGCGCGAAGGCCTGCACGATGGCCGCTCCGTTGGGCGTTCCGTTGGTGATGTCGCCATCGTCATCATCGGCCTGCAGCACATCCAGCAGCACATCGCGGAAGGCCACGCCTTCCTGACCGTTGATGGCCGTGGCCTGCAGGCCGGGCAGGGCATCGGCAAAGAGCTGCAGCATGGCGCCCATGTCGTTGCCCAGGTTCACGTAGGTGTCCCACCACGCCCCGCTGATGATCTGCCCATCGGCATGGCGCTGGCCCACGATGTCCACCGGATAGACGCGCGGTGCTTCGTCGTAGCGCCGGAAGTGCGAAAGGGGATCGGAGAGCCGGTAGCCGGCCGCGATCACGGGGTCGCCGGTTAGGCTCCAGGCCCACACATCCGCATAACCCTCGCTCATGGCGGCATTGATCACCAGGCCGCTCAGCTCCTGGTAGAACTTGTCGTTGATCCCGTGGCCGTACTCGTGGTACACCACGTCCCGCAGGTTGGCCATCGCCCGGCAGCCGCCGCCCTCCGCGTAGAAGTTGATGGAGGAACCATCATAGAAGGCATTGCAGTTGTCGGTCGTCAGGTCCACCTTGGTGGGCAGCGCGATGTCCATGCCCGTGAAGTCCGGCAGCACCTGCTGCATGTGTTCGTGCACCAGGTTCACGTGGTGGTAGGCCGTGCGCTGGCGGATGGTGGACGTGGCATCGAAGCTGATGGTGTTCAGGCCCTCCTGCAGGAAGGCGGAGGTGCTGGGCGTGGCCCCGTTGGTGCTCACGTTCGCCCACCGTCCCCGCAATTGCAACTGGGCGGTGGTCGGAGCCGCCACGCCGCTGGCCAGGAAACCGTCGGTATCGGTGTACAGGGTGTTGCCGCTGATGCTCACCCGCAGATCGCGCAGGCCCACGACCTCCGCTGGTGCCAGTGGGCTGGTGGTGTACACGGTCCCGTTCACCTGGATGTCGGCGCCTTCATCGGCGTGGTCGCCCATGCAGCTGCGCAGGTCGCTCACCAGGTCCTGCCGATGGAGCAGCGCGCCGCCCGTGGCATCCACCCAGCACTGGTACTGCTGCGGGCGTTCCTTGTCCCGGCTCTCGATCCGCAGCTCCCACACCAGGCGGACATCCACACTGCGCCCCGCAGGGATCGGCAGCCAGCGCAGGCCCAAGGATTCGGAACGTTCCACCTGCTCCAGACCGGAGCCTGCGATCGCCAGCGCCTGGGGCAGCTCCACCAGCTGCTGTGCCGTGGAAGCGCCCACCGGCAGCACATCCAGCGCGAAGGCGATCACCCTCTCCTGGGCATCGAGCTTCACCATGGCATGGCCAGCGATCACGGGGATGCCCTGGCGCTGCTGCTCGTAGTGGACGAACACCCCTTTGGACGTCGCCCTCAGCGCACTTCGCTGCAGTTCGTTCCACGGAATGCCGAAGCGCCCGGCCAGGCTGCGGAGGAAGTCATCGGCACGCTGCTCCGGCGATGCCCCGGGCACGGCGATCGGAGGACCGTAGGCCCGGTGCGGCAACCCGGTCCCTTCGTTGAACTCCACCTGCCAGCCCGGATGCTCCTGGATGAACGCACGCCACACCGGGGCCTCCGCCAAGTGTTGCTGCCAGTGCCTGTCCGGCATCCGTGCTACGGTGATCGGCAGCCGCACTTCCCGCGCATCGGAGCGGTGCTGGGCCACCCCGTCCCACGCGGTGAAGGTGAGCAGCGAGGCCAGGAGGAACAGTCGGGAAAGCTTCATGCGGGCGTGGTCGGACCATCCGAAGTTCGGTACAAGCGGGCCTTGGGACCAAATATGCTTTCCGCCATCAGCCCTGAACGGGCACCAGCAGCCCGTCATAGGCCAGGTGCACCTGCGGCGGCAGCTCGGTGCTCACCTCGGCGTGCAGGCCCAGCAGGTGGCTGATGTGCGTGAAGTAGGTGGCCCGGGCGCCCACGCGGGCCGCCACCTCCAGCGCTTCCTCCAGGTTCAGGTGCGAGGAGTGTGCGCTGCGGCGCAGGGCGTTCAGCACCAGCACGTCCACCCCCTGGATGCGTTCCATGGTCTCCGGCCCGATGGTCTTGGCATCCGTGATGTAGGCCAGCCCACCGATGCGGAAGCCGAGCACCGGCATGTGCATGTGCATCACCGGAAGGGGCAGCACCTCCACCCCGCCCGCCAAGAAGGGCGCATCGCCGATCTCGTGCAGGTCCAGCACCGGCGTGCCCGGGTAGCGCACCTCCGAGAAGGCGTAGTGGTACATGCGGCGGATCGCCTCCTGGGTGGCCGGGGTGGCGTGGATGTCCATCGCCTGCCGCTGGTGGAAGTTGAAGGAGCGCAGCTCGTCGATGCCCGCCACGTGGTCCATGTGCTCGTGGGTGATCAGCACCGCGTCCAGGCGCTCCACCTTGCTGCGCAGCATCTGCGCCCGCAGGTCCGGCCCCGCGTCGATCAGCAGGGTCTTTCCATCCACCCGCACCAGCACCGATGAGCGCAGCCGGGTATCGCGCGGGTCCGCGCTGGTGCACACCGCGCAGGAACAAGCAATGACCGGCACACCCTGACTGGTGCCGGTACCGAGGAACTCAAGGGTCAGGGATGCCACGGCGCAAAGATCGCCTCCTATACCAGTTCGCACTAAGGAATGGACTAGAGATGCGAAGGGATTTTTTCGCAGGGCGATACGTCGGGGACGTTGCATAGCCAGAGGTATGGAACGTTCACGACGGAGAAGCCATGCGGAAAAAGCGCGAGCAGATCGGTCCAGACCTTGGTGTGAATTGGTATTGCTCCGTTGCGGAGCACTACTTTCGCGCCTGCCTGCCGGAAGGCACGGACCCCACTCGGAGAGGTGGCAGAGTGGTCGATCGCGGCGGTCTTGAAAACCGCTTTACCGAAAGGTAACGGGGGTTCGAATCCCTCCCTCTCCGCCAAGGAAAGCCCAGCCACGCAGTGGCCGGGCTTTTTCGCGCCCCGCCCCAGCCAAGCTCGCTTGAGCTGGGGCGGGG
>JBGTAJ010000258.1:0-89704 GCA_041749915.1 Flavobacteriales bacterium | reverse complement strand
GGCGTCTGGGTCCTGGTCTATGATCGGCCTCAGTTGTGGCATCCGGAACATGAGGCCGGCATGCGCGAACTGAAGCGCGCACGACTTCATCTGCTCGACACCCTGTTCAATGAGCGGACCTCCCTGGACATGCCGGAGCACCTACGGACCATGCATGTGGACCATCGCGGTGATCCGGTGCTGGAGGGTGTGGGGAAGGCGTGGGTGCCGGTGTCCTCCGGTGGAAGGGTTCATGTGGAGCCGATCTCACTGAACACCTTGCATGAGGCTGTGCTGCCATGGACAGATACCGTGCCCGGTTGGTTGTTGGGCAATGATCGTCGGGAGGACTATCCTGCCTTCAACCACTTCGCCTTCGACCCGTCAACGCGCACCACCCTTCCCATCTGCAGTGTGGTGGATGAAGGGACCCTCCAATTGTTCCGATCACAGTACAAGTACATGGATGGACGCAGCAAGGTCGTCGCCATGAACATGGAGCGCAAGCTCGGTGTGGACAAGGAGATCATCGCCGGGTATATGACCGGATTCCATCACGACCGCTATTTCCATGTGCCCTATGCTCCTTTGTGGGTGGTGCAGGATACGCTCTGTGTCTTCGACCATGAACGGGGTGTGATCCGGAGATCCACGCTCACGACAGATGCCGTGATGGAAGTGCCGATCGCCTACCACAAGGACCAGCGCTGGGCATCCCAGCTGCTCTTCGATCGCGAGCTGCAGCAGGTGCATGTGGTTCTACGCAAGGGCAACCGCACGCATCTGCGGAGGCTAGATGTGCGCACTGGGACCCTGTCCGCACCGTATATCCTGGAGCATGCCTATCCTGCTGAACTGCAGGTGCACGATGGGTATGTGTATTACACCTATCGTCCCCAAGGCGCCTGGGAGCAGCGCACCTTGTACCGAGAGGAACTGCGGTGATCAAGCCTGGCCGGGATGGCGCTTGGGATGGTCCTGCCAGACCAGGGTGCCGAGCCCCTTGGAGATCATTGCCCAATCATCGATCGGCAGGTCGATGCGCACGATACCGCAGGTCGGGAGCACTCCCACATCAGTGTCCGACAGATGTGCGACAGCGAGGGAGAAACCGGGGTTGTGACCGAACAGCATCACGCGGCTCACCGTGTTCGGCAGACCGCTGATCACCTGCTGGATGGTCTGTATCGAAGGGTGGAAGAGCTCGGGGACAAGTTGCACATCGGCCTCTTCGCGTCCGAGGGCCTTGGCGAAATGAAAGGCCGTGGTCCTGGCACGCAAAGCGGTGCTGGAGATCAGCAGGTCCACCGGTTCACCGCGCATGGCGAACAGGTTGGCCATGAAGGGTGCGTTACGTTGGCCCCGTTCGTTCAGCGGTCGGTCGTGATCGCTGAGTTGCGCATCGCCCCAGCTGCTCTTGGCGTGCCTGCAGAGGTATACGGTGCGCATGCGCTACGATTGATACGGGTCAAACGGAGAGGTCCTTGAGACCCGCCAGTATGCTCAGCAACAGCTTGTTCGCATCGGTGGTGATGGGGAGCTCGAACTGTACCTGGCGTGCGTCGCTGAACTGTTGTCCGTTCCGGAATCCCTTGCTGATGCTCAGGTGCAGGGCCCTGGGGTATTCTCCGGTGAAATGGATCTGGGCGAGATCGCCACCCGCCATGCGCAAGAGGTAGCGCGGATAGTGATTGACCCCATCCTTCCACTGGGTGTCCTCTTCGAGTACATGGCCCTGGCTGCGCAGGTCGCTGGACCATTCGTCCATGACGTATTGCAGGGTGTCCTCCACGAAGATCTCCGGATCACGTGGAAGCTGGTATTGGTGAAGGTCGATGGGAGCGAGAAGCCGGGAACGTGTCACGCGGAGTGCGCTGGTGATATCCTCGATCTGTGCGTTGAATGTCATCGTGCTGAATGGTCGTCTACCGGTTGGCAAAGTAGTCGGGTTGGGAACGCCATCCCAAGGACCGGACCGAAGGTTTTGCACGATCGATCCCACGATCACGTGGATCGCAAGTGGCGCCGTACTTGACATGGGCCAGGCTAACGCAGAGCTGGATCGTTGATGAAATGTCAACGGAAGTGCGGCGCCACTTGAAGCGTAGACTCCGGACACTGGAAGTCGAAGCCCGATGACCATTGCACATCCCACTCGACCGCGAGCGAGAAGAGGGCCATGAAAAGGATGCATCCCAGGATCGTCGACCATTCCAGCACGACACGCCTGCGGGACTGAAGCCATCTTTCGGGCAAGATCGTGTGTAGCATGCGGCCCAATGATGCGAATGTGATGGCGATGATTATCACGTTGAGCAGGAGACCCTTCATATAGAGCACCCCGCTCCCCGTATTTACCCACGGCACGCTGGTCCGATGCACGAAAGGAAAGCCGATGAGGGCGGGTAGCTGTTCATCCGGACAGGCTTCGACACGCACAAAGGTGATGAGGTCCGTCAGCACGAAGGCCGAGGAGAGGCATATGATCAGTAGTAGCGAACGGACCATCGTCATTGGCGCAAAGATGGTGCACCGGTCATTCACCCAGGCCGCAGAACATCAGGTTGATGCCCAAGTGGAGCCCATTGAAGTAGGTGGATGGAATGGTGTTCGACTCCACGCCATGGACGATCCGTGAACATCCGCATCACCGGTACTTGAACCATTCCGCCATGAAGGGGTCGTATGGCTCGTAAACAGGCTTGCCGCTCGCAGCGCTGTGTTCACTGATGTACACCAGTTCGCGGTGGATCAGGACCTGGAGGCCACTTCCCAGCACGCCATCAGAGCAGTAAGGATATCTTAGTAAGGTTTGTTTACCAAGCAGATCGATACGGTGCTACTGCTTGGTATTACTATGCGAGTCGGTTGGCTTATCGGACGGTCTTTCAACGTTGCGCACCAAGGGGTCACAATAGGTACGCACTGTAGGTCGCCCAATCTGAGAGAAGTCCGAGCAGGGTCGACGCTACAGGTGCCTTCTGCCAGCGTCACGCGTCAAGCCGAAGCCTTCTCCTTCTTTGCCTTCCCATTCTCCTTCTCATCGATCGGCTTCCGCAGCACGATCTTCCCGTCGAACACATCGATCACCTGCGGCTTGCCAGTTTCGAGCGTCCCCGCGATGATCTGCTTGCTCAACTCGTTCAGCAGTTCCTTTTGGATCATGCGCTTGATGGGGCGTGCACCGAACTGCGGGTCGAAGCCGATGGTGCTGATGTGGGCGATGAGCTCTTCGCTGGGGAGGAGGTGGATGTCCTTCTCCTCCAACTTCTTCAGCAACATGTTCAGTTGCAGTTCCACGATGGCGCGCACATCGGTGTGGCTCAGCGGTCGGAACATGATCAGTTCGTCCACACGGTTGAGGAACTCGGGGCGCACGGTCTTGCGCAACAGGTCCATCACTTCGCGCTGGGTCTTCTCCACTACACTGTCGATGTCCTTGTCCTGAAGGTTCTCGAAATTCTCCTGGATGATGTGCGAGCCGATGTTGCTCGTCATGATCACGATGGTGTTCTTGAAGTTCACCACGCGGCCCTTGTTATCGGTGAGGCGGCCGTCGTCGAGCACCTGCAGCAGGATGTTCCACACGTCGGGGTGGGCCTTCTCGATCTCGTCCAGCAGCACCACGCTGTAAGGCTTGCGGCGCACGGCCTCGGTGAGCTGGCCGCCCTCGTCGTAACCCACGTAGCCCGGAGGCGCACCCACGAGGCGTGAAACGCTGTGGCGCTCCTGGTACTCGCTCATGTCGATGCGCGTCATAGCGTTCTCGTCATTGAAGAGGATCTCGCTGAGCGCCTTCGCCAGTTCGGTCTTTCCGACACCGGTGGTACCGAGGAAGATGAAGCTGCCGATGGGGCGTTTCTCATCACCCATGCCCGCCCGGTTGCGACGTACGGCATCGGACACAGCCCGGACGGCCTCGTCCTGACCGATCACGCGCTTGTGCAGTTCGTCCTCCAGCTTCAGGAGCTTCACCCGTTCGGCTTCGAGCATGCGCGTCACGGGGACACCGGTCCAGCGGCTCACCACGGCGGCGATCTCCTCCACATCGACCTCCTCCTTGATCATCTTGCTGTCGGCCTGCATCAGCAGCAGTTCGTCCTTCGCGGCCAACAGTTCCTTCTCGGTCTCCTGGATCCGGCCGTAGCGGATCTCGGCCACCTTGCCGAAGTCGCCTTCGCGCTCGTACTGCGCGGCCTGGTGCTTCAGGTCCTCGATCTGGTCCTTGGCGCTGTTGATGCGCTCCACCAAGGCGCGCTCGCTTTCCCAGCGGGCTTTGAATCCGTCGCGCTGACCGCTGAGCTCGGCGATCTCCTTGTTCAGCTCGGCGAGCTTGGCCTCGTCGTTCTCGCGCTTGATGGCCTCGCGCTCGATCTCCAGCTGCATGATGCGGCGGTCGATCTCGTCGAGCTCCTCGGGCTTGGAGTTGATCTCCATGCGCAGCTTGCTGGCGGCCTCGTCGATCAGGTCGATGGCCTTGTCCGGCAGGAAACGGTCGGCGATGTAGCGCGTGCTCAGCTCCACGGCGGCGATGATCGCGGCGTCCTTGATGAGGACCTTGTGGTGGCTCTCGTACTTGTCCTTCAGACCGCGCAGGATGCTGATGGCGTCCTCGCGGGAAGGCTCATCGACCATCACCTTCTGGAAACGACGCTCCAGGGCCTTGTCCTTCTCGAAGTACTTCTGGTACTCGTTGAGCGTGGTGGCGCCGATGCTGCGCAGTTCGCCGCGTGCAAGCGCTGGCTTCAGGATGTTCGCGGCATCCATGGCGCCGTCGCCACCACCCGCCCCAACAAGGGTATGGATCTCGTCGATGAAGAGGATGATGTTGCCCTCGGCACTGATCACCTCCTTCACCACGGCCTTCAAACGCTCTTCGAATTCGCCCTTGTACTTGGCACCGGCGATCAGTGATGCGATGTCGAGGCTGAACACCTGCTTGCCCTTGAGGTCCTCAGGGATGTCTCCGCTGACGATGCGCTGTGCGATGCCTTCGGCGATGGCGGTCTTGCCCACGCCGGGCTCACCGATCAGGATCGGGTTGTTCTTGGTACGGCGGCTGAGGATCTGCAGCACGCGGCGGATCTCCTCGTCGCGCCCGATCACGGGATCGAGCTTGTTGTCCTTGGCGAGCTGGTTGAGGTTCTTCGCGTACTTGTTCAGCGCGTTGTAGGTCTCCTCCTGGCTTTGGCTCGTCACCTTCGCGCCCTTGCGCAGGTCCTTGATGGCCGCGATGAGGTCCTTTTTCGTGACCCCATTATCCTTCAACAATTGGCCAATGGTGTCGCCGCTGTCGAGGATGCCGATCAGCATGTGCTCCACGCTGGCGAACTCATCTCCGAACTCCTTCAACGCGGCCAGTGCCTTGGTCAGGGCATCGCTCGCATGGCGGGAGAGGGAGATCTGCCCACCGCTCACTTTGGGATAGCCCTGCACGATGCGGTCCAGCGCCTGTTGCATCGCGGGAAGGTTCACGTTCAGTTTCTTCAGCAGGAAGGGCGACACATCGGCATCCACTTCAAGGATGCCCTTGAGCAGGTGGCCGTTCTCGAGCATCTGTTGACCATATCCGCTGGCGATGGTCTGTGCCTGCTGGATTGCTTGCTGGGAGCGGATGGTGAATTTGTTCAGGTCCATGTGCGTGGTGGTTGATCGCCAGGTCGTATCCAGGTCGCTGACGGTGACGAGCGGGCAGCAAAGGCAACGCCGCCCAGGAAAAGCGGGCAGAATGGCATTTTTCGCACACCCCTTCGTGCCGATCGGTCGCATGAAGCTAGGTCGATCTGTCGTTATGGCCGGAGTTTTTGCTCTGGTAGAGTAAATTATGGGACTTGGTCACAGTATTCATCAGGTATAACCCATGGTCGAGTGAGAGCATACTGCTTGATCCCGAGACTGAATGGTATGCCTTACACGGCCGTGGCTCTTCTTTGGGCTCTTTTGCTCTTCTGAATGAGCACATCCCGCTGGGTACATTTGGCCACCGTTCTCCATGGAATTCCAGCCCATCGCATCCAGTGATCGAGCGGCCTTCGAGGCACTGTTCAGGCGGCATTATCGGCCGTTGTGCGAATTCGCGTTGGGCTACCTCAAGGACATGGACCGATCGGAGGATCTGGTCCAGGACCTGTTCTTCCGCCTCTGGCTTGACCGGGAGAAGCTGAGCATCACCACCAGCCTGAAAGCCTACCTATACACATCGGTCCGCAACCGCTGTTTGAATGCGTTGAAGGCGGGTGGAAGGGTCCGTGCATTGAACGAGGAGGTGGACGACCGCCTGCAGGAGGAGGAGCGGAGCGAGGATGAACACATGGACCGCATCGCCCGGGTGCAGGCCGCCATCGAGTCCCTGCCGGAGGAGCGCCGGAAGGTGTTCAAACTGAGCCGCTACGACGGGCTGAAGTACCACGAGATCGCCGAACAGCTGGGGATCTCCGCGAAGACCGTGGAGAACCAGATGGGCAAGGCCCTGAAGACGCTGCGCGAAGACCTCGCCGACCTGGTACCGCTACTGCCATGGCTGTTCTGGATGGGTGGAGGAGGCGATGGGGGTATTTGACCGACGGACTGTCATAGCTAGGTACACGTGAACAAACCCGCCCCCATCGACAGCGAACTTCTGGCCATCTACCTGGCCGGGGAGGCCGATGATGCGCAAAAACGGACCGTGGAGGATTGGGCTGCAGCAGCAGCGGAGAACCACCGCGAACTGGAGCGGATGCGCACAATTTGGGAACTCGGTGGCGTGGCTGATCCGCTGTCCGAAGTGGATGTGGATGCGGCTTGGGCCCGGCTCGAAGGTCGCATCGCCGAAGCGGAGGGGCGTGGCATCGTGCGTCCCATTGGCGCTTGGCAGGTCTGGGTCCGTTGGTCCGCAGCCGCTGCAGTGGTCGCCGGTCTTGTCTTTGCCGCGACCTGGTTGTTCCGTTCGCAGGACTCCTTCGATGCGTACGCGACGACCACGGAAACGCTCGATGCAGTGCTTTCCGATAGTTCCCGTTCGGTCATCATGCCGGGTAGTCGTCTTGAAGTGCGCATGGGCGACACCCGTGAAGTGAGGCTCACAGGCCAGGCCTATTTCGAAGTGCTTCGTGACGAACAACGCCCCTTTGTGGTGGATGCCGGTGATGTATGGGTGACCGTTCTGGGTACGGCCTTCGAGGTGAGCGCCTATGACACAGCACAACTGGTCACCGTGCGGGTGCGCAGTGGCCGCGTGCGGGTGACAACTGAAGGTGACACAGTGGAACTGGTCGCAGGTGAACGTGTGGTTTACAATAGAAAGCGCCATCTGCTCGAGCGCGGCGCGGCGCTTCCCGCGGAGGTTTGGGGAGGACGGGTGCTGCACTTCGAAGGCGCCACGATGGACCAGGTGGCGGAGCAACTGGAGCGCATCTACCGTGTGCGGGTCGAACTGCGCAATGAGTCCATTGCCCGGTGCAGGATCACAGCTGAATTCGAAGAGGAACCGATCGAGGAGATCTTGAACGTGATCGCGGAGACCTTCGGTCTGGAACTTGAGCGAGCGGAAGACGGCACCTTCAGCCTGGATGGTGATGGATGTTGAAGTGCAGCATCGCTCCAGGTACGGTGGGCCACGCATGGCTTCATGCCGACAGTGGATGTGGGCGGGCCTCTTGGCCCTGATGTCTTCGGGCACGTGCGCACAGGGCGGTCCCATGCTGCAACGGCGGGTCACCATCCACGCGGAACAGGTCCGTCTCGCCAAGGCGCTCGATCTCATCGCCCGGGGTGCTTCCTTCAACCTGAGCTACAACGCTGCCGCTGTGCCTGTGGACAGTGTGGTCACCCTGCACGTGGCGGATGAGAAGGTGGAACAGGTGTTGCGGGGGCTGCTGCCGGAGGGTCTGCAGTGGAAGGAGAGCGGTGGGCACCTCATCATCACGGGCAGGGTGGGGCGCAGGCGGAAGTTCGAGGCGTCCGGAAGTATCATCGACGCCAGCACCGGAGGTGGCATTGCCAGAGCGACGGTAGTGGAGGCGCGGCGTTCCAATGCGACCACCACGGATGATCGGGGCGGCTTCACCCTGACGCTCTCCGGTGAATTGGACCGCACACCCGTGCTCATCGCCCGACATGGCTACCGCGACACGATCGTCCATGTGGGCCGTGATGGCAGGGTCGGACGCATTGCCGTGGAGCCGCTGGATGTGGTGGCACGACTGGACCCCATCTGTGAATTCGACCGCTGTGGTGTGGAGGAAATGGGTGTATCGCGCTTGCTGGTGTCCGCCGAGCGCATGGAACAAGCATCCAACCTGGACTACACGGAACGGCGCGCAGTGCAGATCTCCCTCGTTCCAACGATCGGCAGCAATGGCGACATCGCCGGTTCGGTGGTCAACCGCTTCTCCTTCAACATCATCGGCGGCTATGCCCGCGGCCTCGAAGGGCTGGAGGTCGGCGGTGCGTTGAACATCCTGAGCCAGGACATGAAAGGCCTGCAGGTGGGCGGCCTGGCCAACCTGGTCGGCGGTCATACCCGCGGTGTGCAGATCGGTGGCGGCATCAACCACAGCATGCGGTCGTTGGAAGGGCTGCAGATCGCCGGGCTCGCGAACACGGTGTGGGATACGCTGGGTGGTGTGCAGGTGGCGGGAGGCGCCAACATCGTGAAGCGAGGTATGACCGGCACGCAGGTATCGGGCGCCTCGAACATTTCACTGGGCGACCTGGATGGTGTGCAGGTGACAGGAGGGGTCAACGTGGCCCATGGCGTGGTGAACAAGGCCCAGGTGGCCGGAGCGCTGAACTATGCGCGAAGTGTACGCGGTGTACAGGTGGCGGCCGGTGTGAACGTCTCGCTCGGGGAGGTCGGTGGTGGGCAGGTCGGACTGGGTGGCAACTACGCGCGGTCCGTGAGCGGCGGTCAGGTCTCCTTCGGAGTGAACGTGGTGCCCGATTCCGTCAGCGGTGGACAGGTGGGTTTCGGCGCCAACTATGCGGGCAACGTGTCCGGCGGACAGTTCTCCTTCGGCCTCAATGTGGTGCCCGGCACGGTGAGCGGAGCGCAGGTGGGTGCGTTGAACTTCGCGCGGCGAGCCCATGGCGGGCAGGTCGGGTTCATCAACCTCAGCGATACCATCGCCGGTGTGGCCGTGGGTCTGCTCACCATCTCCCTCAAGGGCTATCACCGCGTGGATGTGCTCACCGGTGATGTGATGGCAATGAGCATCCACATCCGCACCGGCACGAGCGGCTTTCACAACATCCTCGGATATTCCCCAGCCGTGACCCCAGACCAAGGATGGGGCTTCCTCTACGGTCTCGGTAGCGAACCGCACATCGGCCAGCGCGGTTTCCTCAACATCGACCTGACGGCCGAGCAGGTGGTGGAACAGCCCGAATGGGTGGATGCCATGAACATCCTGGGCAGGCTCTCCGTGCGCTATGGTCTTCGGCTGAACAAGCGCTTCATCATCAGCGCTGGCCCCGTCATCAATATGCTTTTCTCCGACCTGCGCGATCCCGACACGGGTGCTTACCTGAGCACCCTGCCGCCATCCACACCACCCATGCAGTGGCGGTCGGGGTGGACCGCCATCAGCGGCTGGTATGGCTGGATGGCCGCTGCGGGTGTGAATTTTTGATCATTGTTCGCTCAGTGCTGTTCGCTCCTCTGGAGCCGTCATCCCCATATCAAACTGGGGTTGTTTGACCGGGATGAAACGTTCCGTCAACTCGCGATGGGGGTATTGTGGAGCATCGTTGTCACAGGGGAAACGAACACGACGACCATGCCCATTCGGAACTTCATACCCCTCGTTTCCCTCGCACTGATCACCCTGCCAGGCACAGGCCTCGCACAGTCCGCTGCTGATGCGCCGATGCGCACCCTGCTGGGCGGCGACAGTTCGCTGCACCACGGCGGCTGGGGTGCGCCCTCCGCCCACTACTCCCGCATCATGGACCAGGATGCCATGCTCGTCGGGCTCCGTGGCGGGTGGATCATCAACCATCGCTTCACGCTCGGTTTCGCCGGGCATGGCCTCGTGACCAATGTGGTGAACAAGGACTACGACGACCACCTCGTGGACAACGGGACCGTGCTCCGCGACAACAGCCGCTTCTTCATGGGCTACGGCGGATTGCTCCTCGAACCCGTCATCGCCTACCGGTCACCGCTGCACATCACCCTGCCGATCATCATCGGTGCTGGAGGCTGTGGATACGGATACAACAGTGAAGTGCCGGACGACTTCGACCCCTACACGTACAGCGATGATGCCCAGGCCTTCTTCGTCATCGAACCCGGGGTCGAACTCGAGATGAACGTGATCTCCCTGGTCCGCGTGGGCATCGGTGCATCCTACCGCTACACGTCCGACATCGATCTTCCCGCGACAGCGAAGGATGCCCTGCATGGCATGAACGTCGGGCTGACCATCAAGGTGGGGAGCTTCTGATCAACGCCTGCAGCAACGCTCCGTTCATCCATCTCATCGACCGCTGATCACGGAACCGGCTGTCCGGCTGTAACAACGCACTCACTCACGACGTCCCCGATCGGCGACCAATGACCCCATGACCAATGATCCATCCAAGCTTCAAACACTTCATCCTGCTCACCCTGATCGCGCTCTCCGGTGCGCTCATGGCCCAGGGCCATCACCAGGCCGTTCGCGGCACCGTCGTGGATGGCGACACGCGTCAACCCCTTATCGGTGCCACGATCGTGGTGCCCGGCTCCGATCCCCTCATCGGCACCACCACCGATCTGGACGGGCGGTTCACGCTCGACAAGGTCCCCGTGGGGCGCATCAGCCTTCAGGTGCGCTCGCTGGGCTATGAGGAACAGACCCTGGCGAACCTGCTCGTGAACAGCGCCAAGGAACTGGTGCTGGAGGTGAAGATGCAGGAGTCCGTCACCCAACTTCAGGAGGTGGTGGTGAGCGGGAAACAGGGCCACGGCGAGGTGCGCAATGATATGGCCGTGATGAGCGCGCGCAAGATCAGCGTGGAGGAGACCTCGCGCATCGCAGGCGGCATCAACGACCCTGCACGTATGGTCACCACTTTTCCCGGGGTGGCCGGCGACCCCGCAGGTGATAACACGATCATCGTGCGTGGCAATTCCCCCAAGGGCGTGCTGTGGCGCCTGGAAGGCATGGAGATCCCCAACCCCAACCACTTCGCCGATGATGGTGCTACCGGTGGGCCGATCAATGCGCTCAACAGCGATGTCATCGACAACAGCGATTTCTATACCGGAGCCTTCGCAGCGGAATACGGCAACGTCACCAGCGCCGTCTTCGACATGAAGTTGCGCGACGGCAACGATCGCAAGCGGGAATACACCCTCAAGGTGGGTGTGCTGGGCACCGACCTTACGGCGGAAGGCCCGATCAACGGCGTGGACGGTGGCAGCTACCTGGCCAACTACCGCTACAGTTCCCTTGCCCTGCTGGATGGTGCCGGTATCGTCGATTTCCAGGGTGTGCCGAAGTACCAGGATGCCGCCTTCAAGGTGAAGCTGCCGGCCGGAAATGCAGGGACGTTCTCGCTCTTCGGACTGGGCGGATTGAGCAGCATTTCACAAGAGGACAAGGGCGTTACGGGTGACAGCACCTTCTCGAAGACCGCGTTCGGCTCGCGCATGGGCATTGTGGGGCTTACGCACACCAAGCTCATCAGCGACAACAACTTCCTGTACACCACGCTGTCGCTGAGCGGGAACGGCAGCGAGACCGACCACTATGCCACCGATGCACCGGGCGAAGTGGATCTGGTGCAGCGCCATACCGACGACCTCGGGCGTTGGACCTGGCGCTTCAGCAGCAACCTGAACACCCGCATCAGCGCCGCGCACAAGTTGCGCTCGGGCATCATCGTTTCGCACGACCGTTTCCGCATGATGGTCGATAGCTGGGACTTCGATGCCCAAACCCTCGAACGCCAGTTGGACGATAGCGGCGATGCCACCACGGTGCAAGCCTTCAGCAGTTGGAAGTGGCGGCTGAACGAAAAGCTCTCGCTCACCAGCGGTGTTCATCTGCTGCATTACGCCCTGAACAACTCAACGAGCGTGGAGCCTCGTGCAGCCCTGCGTTACCAAATGGGTCCTACGCGTGCCTTCACGTTCGGTGCCGGTCTTCACAGCAGGACCGAGAACGTGATGACCTACCAGGCTCAGGATACCGATGCCAACGGTAACGTCTTCCAGCCCAACCGCCAGTTGGGGCTTGGCCGCGCTGCGCATGCGGTGATCGGTTACGAACAGATGCTCAGCGAGGACATTCAGTTCAAGGCCGAAGCCTACTACCAGCACCTTTACGGACAGCCCGTGGAGAACTCCTCCAACAGCGCATTTTGGCTGGGCAACTTCGATGGTTGGTTCACCACGAAGCCCTTGGTGAACAAAGGCCGTGGCTACAACACAGGGGTGGAGCTGAGCATGGAGAAGTTCTTCACCAAGGGATGGCACGCCATGAGCACCCTATCGGTCTCAGAGTCCCAGTACCAGGCGCTCGATGGTGTTCAGCGGAACTCGCGCTACAACCTCGGAGTGGTGGCCAACGTTCTTGGTGGCAAGGAGTGGAAGCTGGGTGGTGAAGGCAAGGACAAGGTGCTCACCACCGGCATGCGTTTCAGTGTGATGGGCGGCCAGTGGCGCACGCCGATCGATCTGGAGGCCAGCATCGCGGAAGGGTCCGAAGTGCTGAGTGATGATGTGTGGAGCGTGAAGGGCGATCCCGTGTTGAAGCTGGACATGGTGCTGGCCTACCGCGTGGGCAGGGCACGGGTCAGCCATGAGGTCAAGGCCGATGTGCAGAACGTTGCCAACGCACAGACCGTTGTGTACGAGTACTACAACAACCGCACACAGCGCATCGAAACGGTGAACCAGTTGGCGATGCTGCCCGTACTGCAGTACACACTGCGTTTCTGATCTCGCAGGTTTGAACGGACGAAAGGCCATCCGCGGGAACGGATGGCCTTTTCTTTTTGAGAACGGAAATGGCTCACAGCACCCGGCGCACCATCCGCAGCTTGTGCGTGTACACTCCGGCCTCGGCGTTGAAGATGCCGTTGTGGTCCAGCTTGTCGATGCGCACGCGGCCACTGCTGTGTGCGACGCGCAGATCGTCCTCCTCGCTGCGGGTGAGTATGATGCCCACGTGGATGATGCGGCCTTCCGGGTTCTCGAAGAACGCCAGGTCACCGGGTTCGCTCAGGTCCAGCAGTTCGACCGGATCTCCTTCCTCGGCCTGTTGTGATGCATCCCGAGGCAGGTAGATGCCCATCAGGATGAACAGCATCTGGGTGAGCCCGCTGCAGTCCACGCCCGAAGGGGTGCGTCCGCCCCAGAGGTAGGGAGCGCCGAGGAATGGATGCAGGTAGAGCTCCATCAGATCGGCACGCTCCAGATCAGGTCTGTGGTTTGTGACGGCCTGTACGGGAATGCGAAGACCATCCCAGAGTATCGAACCCTCTTCATAAAAGGGGACCACGCCACCGTATGGAAGCAGTACCTGCCGTTCACCCAGGTCGGCGATGGTGCTCTGGTCGATCACCCGCAGATCGGGGTCGATGTTCGGGGTGGTGCAGGGTGCGATCTGCTTGTTGTCCACCCAGCCCTCATAGCCATCATGATCGAAGCGCAGACGCGACCAGTTGTCCTTGCGGTCGAGCACCTCAGCGGTCTCGCCGAAGAGCCACTGCGTGACCATCTCCGCGCGGTCACTGGGTTCAGCGCGGACAGGGACGATGGAGAGGGGACAGATGACGGCGGCCATGTTGGGAGGTTGGATGTTGGGGGTGGGTGGATGGTGAGTAAAGACCGGGCGAACCCCACCCCGGCCAACCTTCAACGCTCAAGGACATAAGCGCGGGTTACATAGCCTCGATTACCATCGCGCTAGCCCCGCCACCGCCGTTGCAGATGCCTGCGGCGCCGTACTTGGCACCGTTCTGCTTCAGCACATTGATGAGGGTGACGATGATGCGTGCACCGCTGCATCCCAGCGGATGTCCCAAGGACACGGCTCCACCGTTCACGTTCACCTTGGCAGGGTCGAGGCCCATGAGCTTCGTATTGGCGATGCCCACCACGGCAAAGGCCTCGTTGAGCTCGAAGTATTGGATGTCGCTCATCTTCAGCCCGGCCTTCTCCACCGCACGGGGTACCGCCTTGGCGGGCGTGGTGGTGAACCACTCGGGTGCCTGTTCGGCATCGGCGTAGCCCAGCACTTTGGCCAGAGGCTTCAGACCCAGTGCCTTGGCCTTTGCAGCGCTCATCAGCACCAGCGCAGCCGCGCCATCGTTGATGGTGCTGGCATTGGCGGCCGTCACCGTGCCGTCCTTTTGGAACACCGGCTTCAGTCCGGGGATCTTGTCGAAGCTCACGTTCGTGTATTCCTCATCGTGGTCCACGACCACATCGCCCTTCCGGGTCTTCACGGTCACGGGCACCACTTCGTCCTTGAACTTTCCAGCAGTCCAGGCTGCTGCACTGCGCTTGTAGCTCTCAATGGCGAAGGCGTCCTGCTCTTCGCGGCTGATGGAGTGTTCCTTGGCGCACAGTTCACCACACACGCCCATGGCCTGCTGGTCGTACACGTTCATCAGTCCGTCCTTGCTGATGCCGTCGATGAGCACACCATTGCCGAAGCGATAGCCGTAACGGGCCTTCTCCACATAGTAGGGGGTCTGGCTCATGCTCTCCATGCCACCGGCGACCACGATGTCGGCATCGCCCAGCAGGATGTCCTGGGTGGCCATCATGATGGCCTTCATGCCGCTGGCGCACACCTTGTTCACGGTGGTGCAGGTCACTTCGTTGGGCAACCCGGCGAATTTCGCGGCCTGACGGGCGGGAGCCTGTCCCAGGTTGGCCTGCAGCACGCTGCCCATGATCACTTCGTTCACGGTCTCGGGGGCGATGCCGGCACGCTCCACGGCTGCCTTCACCACGGTGGCGCCCAGCTGGGTCGCGGGTACTTCGGAGAGGCTACCGCCGAAACTGCCCATGGGCGTGCGAACGGCGGATACGATGACGACTTCGGTGGCCATGACGGATAGGAGTGGGGTTCGTTCTGTTGGGCCGCAAAGTTAGACGCCTACAAAGGATTCGTTACAGTTATCCGGCTACTTCTATATTTGCCGCCCCGGAGACGCCGGGACGTACTTTCGAACTCACTTGGAGAGGTGGGTGAGTGGCTGAAACCAGCAGTTTGCTAAACTGCCGTACTGGGTCAACCGGTACCGGGGGTTCGAATCCCCCCCTCTCCGCACAATGGATAGCCGGCTGACCCAAGGGTCTGCCGGCTTTTTCATGACCTACAGTGGTCATCCTGCAATTATCCTGCGGCTGGTGAAGTTCTTTTGCCGTTCTTTGCCGCCGCTAAGCTCGGGGCGTAGCGTAGCCCGGTATCGCGCCTGCTTTGGGAGCAGGAGGTCGTCAGTTCGAATCTGGCCGCCCCGACAAGTGAAAGGTCGACCACATGGTCGGCCTTTTTCATTCACCACGTAGCCCGGTATCGCGTCCCGCCCGGGGCGGGAAGGTCGTCAGTGGACCTGGCCGCCCCGACAGGATATTGATGGTCACCCTTGGGGTTGGCCATTTTTCGTGTGACCTTCGTGGCCTTGATCCCGTAGCTCAGATGGATAGAGCATCTGCCTTCTAAGCAGACGGTCGTTGGTTCGAATCCAACCGGGGTCACCGCTTCGCCGTCCGCCGTTACCCTCCACGCGATAGTGCCTGGTTACGCGAACGATGGGTGCAGTGCGTATCCTGTGTGGACCATCGCGAAGGCTGAGTTGGGTGGGTCGAAGTGCTGACATTGACCAGTGAGGATGGTGTTCATCAGTGGAACGGTCAAGCCCGGACATGATCCATCGGGACTTACCCCGGGCTGGTCGAAATGTTGATCTCTTAGGGGCAACGGGCTCGTTATCAAGCCTGTTCGTGTGCCAACTTCACGGCCCACAAGTCAGTCCGATAGACATCTAGAACCATGTTCACCACCAGAAAGCTCACCTTCCTGATCGCGGCGGTTCTGCTCTCGACCTCCTTGAAGGCCGTCACCTACTATGTGTCGCCCAACGGCAGCGACTCGAATTCAGGCACGTCATCCACAGCGGCCTGGCGCACCATCGCCCGGGTGCTGCAGAGCATCTACACCATCCAGGCCGGTGACCGGATCCTGTTCGAGCGGGGCGGCACCTTCCGTGGCGAGTTGATCATGCCGGGCTCTGGAACGAGCGCCTCACCGATAGAGATCGGGGCATACGGAAGCGGAGCCGAGCCCATCATCAGTGGAAGCGATGTGGTGACCGGATGGACACAATACTCGGGAAGCATCTGGAGGGCCCCCATCGGAGGTACAGTGAAACACGTCTACGTGGGCGGTGTGCGCCAGACGTTGGCCCGCTACCCCAACACGGGTTGGTTGCGAAATGACCAGGGCACCGGTACAACGTTGTATGACAATGCCCTCACCCAGGGCAACGGCTATTGGAACAATGCCACGGTGGTGATCCGTGGTTCCAACTGGTCCTATGAGGCCGCCACAGTGACGAGCTTCAGCAACGGCACCTTGAATTTCCCCAACATCTACTACAACATCTCCAACTACGACTGGGGCTACTTTCTCTGCAACAAGTTGGAACAATTGGATGCACCTGGCGAATGGTACCATGACGCGGCGAACGGCCAATTGTACCTCTGGGCACCCAATGGCGTGAACCCGAACACGGTCACGGTGGAGGCTTCAGTCAGGGAAAAGGGCATCAACGTTTATTGGAGCCGCCAGCACGTCTCCATCTCCAACCTCGCCTTCCAGCACCAGCGCCTGGCGGGCATCTGGCTCGATGGTGCCTCGAATGTCCAGGTCACCAGCTGTGTGTTCCGGGAACTCTACTTCGGGTTGAGGACCGTCGGCACCAACTGCACCTACCAGAACAACACCTTCACGAACACTTACGCCACAGGGGCCATGTTGCTGGACAACGGGTCGCAGTTCACGAACAACACCCTGACCAATATCGCCATGGTCCCCGGTCTGGGCGAGAGCAATTGGGGCTACTTCGGCGTCCGGACCATCGGCAACGACAACATCGTGCGGCTGAACAGGGTCACCAACACAGGATATATCGGCATCGTGGTCGACAAGAACGCCCTCGTGGAGAGGAACGTGGTGCGCAATGCCACGGCGATCCTCAATGACGGCGGAGGCATCGCCTTTGACAATTGTGATGGAGCGGTCATCCAGGACAACATGGTGTTCGATCTGCTGGGCGACCTGGAGAGCGCTGCTCCGGACTTCGTCCCCTACCAGAAGATCTGCCATGGCATCTACTTCGGCAACACGGTGATCAAGAACACCATTGTGCGCCGCAACACTGTCTCCAATTGCCAGGGCAGCGGCTTGCATGTGGACCACACGATGGTTTCCACGGGCAACCAGATCCGGGACAACGTGCTCTTCAACAACAAGATCCAGTTGAGCGTCTCGGACTACTCCAATTACAACGGGCCGGGGGCAACGCCCCCATACCACATGTCATCTTACAATGGCGTGTACTCGGGCAACGTCATGTACTCGGTGAGCTCTGATCAGTTGTGCATGAAGCAATACAACGTGTATTCGCCGAACAACGTGGATTTCGGGACCTTCACCAACAACCGCTACTTCAGCCCCTATGAGGAGTTGAGCATCCTGGTGCACAACACGAACAGCGGCGTGCAGCGCCAGTTCACACTGGAGCGTTGGCAGGCCGAGCGTTCAGAGGATGTCGGATCCACACGCAGTCCGCTGCGTGCGAGCATGTATTCCACCGTCAGCGAGCTGAGCGCCAACCTTGTGCAGAACGGCACCTTCGACACGAATGTGAACGGATGGGGCGGCTGGCCGACGAATGCGCAGGTGACCCGCGACCTGACCTACCTCGACAATGGTGCACTGCGGGCATACCTCCCCAATGCCAATGTTTATCCTGATTTCAGCCTGCGAAGTCCGGACCTGTTCAGTGTGCAGAACGCTCAGTGGTACCGGATGCGCTTCAGTGTGCAGTCCACGACGCATGGTATTGTGAAAGCGGGGGTGAAGGGAAGCACCCAGATGACCAGCGCGAATACCATCTTTGAACGTCGTATTCCTTTTGACTCGCAGCGTCGCGACGTGGAGGTCTACTTCCAGAGCGGCCTGACTGACCAATCGGTCATGCAGTTCATCAATAACCACACGGAGCCGCAGTACTGGCTGGACAACGTTCAGGTGCATCGTGTACAGGTGCAACCGGTGAATGTTCTGCAGGACCATGTGCTGCTTTACAATGAAACGGCATCATCGCAACAGGTGTCCGCACCCTCGGGTTGCTGGTCAGATGTGAACGGTGTGGTGCAGGGTGGCACGGTCACGCTCCCAGCCTTCAGTTCGAAGGTTATCTACCGCATTGAAGGCAGTGGCTGCTCGGTTACCCCGCTGAATTCAGTGGGTGTGAAGGTGATGCTTGGCGGAGCATTGAACTGGGGGACCGGACAGATGCGCAGTGACCTTCGCACCCAGAACCTGATCCCCACAGCCGAACCCTACACAGCCATGGGCATCTCCTTGGAGAACAGTGGTGTCACCGCGAACGCTGCGCTGTTCCAAGCCACAGGCGCCCAGGCCATCGTGGATTGGGTCGTCATCGAACTGCGGAATGCGGATGCGGGATACACCGTGGCCGGCCGTCGGGCTGCACTGGTCAAGGCTAATGGTGAGGTCGTCGCGGCTGATGGCACCAGCCAAGTGCTCTTCACCACAGCAACGATCGGCAGGCATGTGGTGGTCAGTCACCGGAACCACCTCAGCGCCATGACGGCCGCTCCATTGACGGCCAATGCACAATTGGTGGACATGACAGCGCTCACGACCACGCTTCACGGAACGAACGCCGTGCAGAGCGGCACCTCATTAAGGGCGCTCTGGCCGGGCGACGTCAATGCCAACGGCGAGGTCCGCTATACCGGCACGGGCAACGATCGGGATCCGATCCTGGTGGCCATTGGTGCAGTCGTACCAAGCAATTCCATCCAAGGATATCGGACAGAGGACGTGAACATGGATGGTTGGTCCATGTACTCCGGTGCAGGCAATGACCGCGACTTCGTCCTGAGCACGATCGGGGGGGCAATACCGACGGTCGTCCGTATCGCCCAAGTTCCCTAAAGCCTGGGCGTTCAGATCTTTTCGAGGTCAGCGGACGACATCCACCCGATGCTGCCGTTGGCGAGCTTCACCTCGGACCAGTCGTCCACGGATTGGAGAACGGTGACCTTGGTTCCCTTGTGGATCACGAAGAGCGCTGTGCCGGAGGCGCGTGGTTCGCTGCGGACATCCACTTTCGGTGCCATGATGATCGCCTCACTGTCATCGGTGACGGCCAGGTGCCGACCGATGGCCATGGGCAGCGCGATCAGAAAAAACACGGTGGTGATCCCGACAAGAACGCGCAGGATCCGGAGCGGCCATGGCTGTGAAATGAACAAGCTCAGTGCCAGCAGGACGAACACAGCGGCCAAGGACCACAACGATCGGCGGGCCCAGTGGTCCGGATCACGGCCACCGGCCATACGTTCCCATTCGGAAAGCAAGGTGGATCCAGGGAGCTCGTTCACCCGGTCCTTCAGATGGGTGCGCGCCAAAGCCAGGTTTGCACGGATATCTTCATCGCCGGGAGCCAGTTTCAGCGCGCGCTCATAGAACAGGATGGCCCTCGAGTGATCACCTAGCTTGTAGTGACAATTGCCGATGTTGAAGAGCAGTCCGGCAGATGTCCCGCTCTGGGCGGTGGTGGTGTACAGGTCCAATGCAGCCGCATGGTCGCCGGCCAGATAGGCCGCTTCGGCACGGGCGATAAGGCTGTCCGGAGCGACATCCGAAGCAGCTAGAGCGGGAGCTGAGAGCAGCGTGAGGAGCAGGAGCAGGGCCTTCATGCGCGGAGGGTTCGTTCGATGCGCCCGATGATGGACACGGCGTCGTTGAACAATTTCTCGTCGGGCTTGTCCGCCAAGGGGGCGAAACGTGCCATGTCGCAGGTGCCCAGGATCCGGTCCACCTCCAGGGAGATCTCGCTTGCATCGGTAGCTCCTGTCAGTCTGGCCCGGATGTGTTCCGTCGTGAGCTCGGCGGGACCCAGCCCCAACGAATCACCGAGATAGCCCCGGAGGGCCTTGCTCACCGCATCGTGGAAGGGACCGGTGGTATTGGCCTTCAGCGCCTCTTCGGCTTCCCGCAGTGTCCGTCGTGCCACGCGATCGGCCTGTTTGCGGCGAAGTGCACCGATATCGGCCCGTTCTGCGGCAGTGCGTCTCCGCCACACTGCAAGACCCAGGAAGGCCATGACGGGGAGCGCCATTCCTGCCCAATACCGAGCGCTGCCGAAGAGCAGGTCCCCATCCTGCCGCAGATCAAGGTCGCCGGTGCGGATGAACCGGATGTCCTCGCCGAGCACCTGCACATCCGTCTGGCTGGGGCGTTCCGGGCGCGTTGCGGTCCCTGCCTCACCGGGCGTCACGTCGATCGTGAAGGGGCCGGCCGTCAATTCCTCGTACTGTGCCGTGCGGGTGTTGAAGTAGGTGACGGTGGTGGCCGGGATCTGGAAACGCCCTTCATGCCGCGGGATGATCAGGTACTGGAACTCGCGGCTGCCGCTCATGCCGGACCCGTTCACCACGATCTTGTCCACGGTCTTGGGGTCGTAGCGCTCCAGATCGGGGGGGAGTTCCAGTACGGGCGCTTCCAACAGTTTCAGGTTGCTGCGGCCGGTGATCCGCAGGTCCACCTCGAACGCTTCATTGGTGCGCACTTCCGTACGGTCGATCGACGCCGCGATCTGCAGTTCACCAACGGCTCCGTTGAATCCGGGAGGCATCGGCTTGGGCAGCGCGTTCACTACCAGCTCGATGGTGTTGCTGCGAACGGGAACGTTGGTGCCACGGTTGAAGAACGATCGGTTCACCAGGCAGGTGAGCTCCAATGGTTCGATCCGGAGCGTTCCGCTCTTTTGGGGGAAGAGCACCTGCTTTTTCAGCACCGCCACATTGTAGGGTATGCCATTGATCATCTGCGGCCGTTCCTCCCAACCCTTGTCCCCCAGGTCGATCTCTTCGGACCAGAACCCGGTCATCTTGGGCAGTTCATACTTGGACAGCTCCAGGTTGGAGTAGCGCGAGTAGAGCGTGTAGGTGGCCACCACCTGCTCACCCACGTACACCTTGTTCCTGCTCACGGTGATGGTGGCGAAAAGGTTGGCGTCGCCGCGCTGGCCTTGGGTGGCATAAGGGTCGCTCGCCTTGGCCGTGCCCTTGGTGACCTCGATGGTGATCGGCTCCGTGGATACGACGCCACCGCCCACTTTCACCTGTGCCGCTCCGATGGTGTAGCTGCCCGGCTGTGTGGCTGTCAGGGTCCATGTGCGGCTCAGGGAGCTGGTCATCCGGCCGTTGACATAACTGAAGCTGCTGTTCTCGAAAGGTCCTGCAACGATGACGAGCCCTCCCAGATCGGGTGCGGCGAAGCGCTCGCGGGTGTTGGAGAGCTGGATGGTCAGGCGCAGTTGTTCGCCTGCCGCGATACTGGTGCGGTCCACCGTCGCTGTGAACGCGATCTCCTGGGCTGCCGTGCTGTTCAGCAGGCCGAGAAGGAGGAAGAGAAGGAATGTTGTGCGCATGGTCCGGAGCATTTCACCAATCCTTGTCGACGGGAACCTTGGGTGCCGGTTGCTGGCGCTGTCGCATCCTGCTCTGCACCTGCTGTTCCTGCCTGTCCAGTGCATCGAGTATCCGCTTGGCATCCTGTGGCGCGATCTCTCCGGGTCGCGGTTGGCCTGGATCGCCGGGCTTTCTTTCCTTGGACTGTTCAGACTTCTGCTGTTCGGCCTGTTGTTCCTGTTTCTGCTGCTCCTGTCCGCCCTTGCTCTGTTCCTCCTTGGACCGGCCATCCTCCGGCTTGTCCTGCTCTTGTTGCTGTTGTTGCTGCTGTTGTTGTTGCTGTTGCTGTTGTTCCTTCAGCAGCTCAGTGGCCAGCCTGCGCAAACGGGCATCCTGCGGGTGTTGCTGCAAGCCCTGGTCCAAGGTGCGCAGGGCCGACATCTTGTCCTCTTTCACGTACTGTTTCGCAGCCAGGTTGAAGTAGTCCATGGGGCTCTTCACCGCAGTGGTATCCTGCGCCACCATGGTCATCGCGCCGAACATGACCAGGAGAAGGGTGAGCGTCCTCATGAGGGTCGGGAGGCCTTGGTGATCATGTCCAACTTATCCATGTAGTCCTTCCGCTGCTGCAGGGTGGGGTCCTGCTGTACGCCTTGCCGCATCACATCCAAGGCTTCCTGGAAAAGATACTTCTCCACCAGTTCATCGGCCCGTGCCATGATGAGCTTGGCCTTCTCGCCCAGGTCGCGGTCCTTGTTCGGGTCCTTGCCTCCTGCGTTGGTGGCGGGTTTCGGGCGGGCCGCGATACGCTCCATCACCAGCGCGAGGTTATGCCGTGCATCCTCCTCGGTGGGGGTCAGACGCAGCACGTTCCGATAGGCGTCCTCGCTCTGGAGCAGCGCGGAATCCGTAAGCTGGGAGAGTTCCCGTTCCAGGGTGAGCAATGAATCACGGAGCACCACCAGCCGCACCTGTTCGTTGATGTCGCCATCGAGCGTGATGGACCGGGCCTGTTCGCCGGCCTGTCGTGCTGTACTGTCCGCCAGCATGGCCCGGTCGCTCCACACATGGCCCAGGTTGTAAAGTGCTTTTGCGCGATCGGTCGCACTATCGGCCACGTTGGAGGCCAGCGTGTAGCGCTCCACGGCTTCGGTCCATTGCCCGGTCTCCTGCAACACCACACCAGCATTGAAGCTCGTGCGGTGGTCCTCCGGTGATCCCGTATAGGCATCCAGCGCCTTTTGCAGTTCGCCGGCCTGGTAGAAGGCATTGCCGATCCGTAGCGCCTCGTCCACGGAGCGCTCGTGTGCATCGCCACAGGCAGCAAGCATCACGACGGCTATGTAGGCGATGCGGTTCATGGTACGATGGTCCGCGGCATCACGGCACGGGAGCGGTCCTCAGCAATGGTCATTCCAAGGATGATCAGGAAGATCCCCACCGCCAGGGGTATCTGGAAACGGTCCTCATGGGCAGTGAAGCGGTAGCTGCCGGTCTCGGTGGTATCCATGGTGCGGAGCTCATCCACGAGTTCCACGATACCGCTCGAATTGTTGGATGATCGGAGATAAAGACCGTTGCCGGCCGCCGCGATCTGCTGCAACATGGGCTCGTTGAGCACGCTCACCACCGTGCGCCCTTCGCGGTCCTTCCGGAAACCTTGCACCTGTCCGTTCCTACGGATGGGGATGGGACCGCCCTGCAAGGTTCCCATGCCGATGGTGTGCACCACGATCCCCGCTTCCGCCGCAGCCCGTGCCGCGCCTTCCGCATCGTCCTCATGGTTCTCGCCGTCCGTGATCACGATGATGGCCTTGCTGCCGGTGCTCTCGGCAGAGAAGCTCTCCATGGCCAGTTCGATCGCCGCACCGATGGCTGTGCCCTGAGTACCGACGGTGCGTGTATCCACCGATGCCGTGAACATGCGCGCTGCAGAACGGTCCGTGGTGATGGGCAATTGCACGAAGGCATCACCCGCAAAGACCACGATGCCCAGTCGGTCTCCCTTCAGTCGGTCGATCAGCTGGGAGAGGGAGCGACGGGCCACTTCCATCCGGCTGGGGCGCAGGTCCTCGCAGTCCATGCTGTTGCTCACATCCACGGCCACCACCACGTCGATCCCCTCGGCCTTGACCTCCTCCATGCGCGCACCGAACTGCGGACCGGCCAGCGCGATGATCACCGCGCCGATGCCGTGACGGAGCAACAGGAAGCGCAGCGTGAGACGGCCACCGGAAATGCCGGGCACCATGCGCTCGCGGGTGCCGAGCGCGGCGAACCGGTTCAATGCGCGGTTTCGCCAACCCACATGGAGCAGGTGGATCAGGCACATCACGGGCCCGGCGAGCAACGCCCACAGCACCCACTGACGTTCGAAGCGGAATCCCGGAACATCGTTCAACAGGATCCAGCCCAGGGGGATCATCAACGCCCAGGTGAGCAGTTCCAGCAGCAGGGCCGTGGTGGTCATGACGCCGATGCGGTATGTGCCCGTGCGCTTCATGCCAAAGTCCGGAGCAGTGTACGGTCGAGCAGGAAGCCGCCCATCAACAGGCCGACGCCCAGGAGGAGGAAAGGTCCGTACTCATCGTTGCGCTGGCTGTGTTCGGTCACCTTGATGCGCGTACGTTCCATGCGGTCGATCTCGGCATAGATGTCGCGCAGTTTGCCTTCATCCACGGCGCGGAAATACTGTCCTCCGGTCAGCTCGGCCACCTGCGTAAGCGTGGCTTCATCGATCTCCACATCCACCAGGTCGTAGCGGTACTGTCCGTTGGCGTACTGGCTAACGGGGGCGAGGGCCTTTCCCCGCGACCCAACGCCGATGGTATAGACCCGTACCCCCAGTTGTTCGGCGATCTGTGCGGCATCCAAGGGTTGCACCATGCCCGCATTGCTCACGCCGTCGGTGAGCAGGATCACCACCTTGCTCTTGGCTTCACTGTCCCGCAGGCGGTTCAAGGCCGTGGCGAGGCCCATGCCGACCGCCGTGCCACCCGTGATCAGTCCGCTGCGGGCGCCGGAGAACAATTCCTTGAGGACGCGATGGTCGGTGGTCAGGGGACACTGGGTGAATGCTTCACCCTCATACACCACCAGCCCGATCCGGTCGTTCGGACGACCATCGATGAACTCCTGCGCCACCTTTTTCGACGCCGCCAGGCGGTCCGGACGCAGGTCCTTGGCCAGCATGCTGGCGGACACGTCCACCGCGATCATGATGTCGATGCCTTCGCGCTGCACATCCTGCCAGTTATCCCGGCTTTGCGGGCGGGACAGGGCCATGATCAGCAAGGCCGATCCGCCCAGTGCCAGCGCTTGCGGAAGCGGACGCAGGTAGGCGAGCAGGTCGAAGGGGGCGTTGGCCAGTACGCTATAGGTGGGCAGGGGGATCTGGGCATTGGTCCGTGGACCGCGCCAGAGCATGAACAAGGCCAGCAAAGGCGTGACCAAGAGCAGCCAGAGCAGGGAAGGGGTGGCCGGCTCATAACGCCGGAGCAAGGCGTACAGCGCAAAGCCCGCGCAACCCAGGGCCAACACGGACCAGGCCAGGGTGATGAGCCGGTCGCGGTCACGCCACATGCTGCTGCGTGTTTGAGTTGGACAGTGTTGCCTCCACGAACCGGATCGCACCGACCATCATCTGTTCGTTCTCCGCTGGGGTGGGCTTGGCTTTGGCGAACTTCACCAAGTCGGCCAGGCGCAACATGTTCTCCAGGTGTGTCCGCTGTTCACTGTTCAAGGGGCTCACACGAAGCTCCTGGAGCAGTTCATCGGTGCTGCTCTCCATCGCCGGGACCTGATACCGTTCCTCGATGTAGCTGCGCAGCAGATCGGTGATGCGGCTGTGGTAGGCCTTGTGCTCGCCCTGTTGCCAAAGCCGGCTGGCGTCCAGTTCACGCAGGGACCGCAAGGTCCGCAGGTGCACGGGCTCCAGCGGTGCTTCCACCACGGGCTCCGGCACGGTCTTCCGTTTGCGGGTCAGATAGAAGAGTCCGGCGATGATCAGTACCAACGCGCCGAGGCCGGCCAGCAGTTCCACCAAGTGCACCCTGATCCAGTAGCCGATGGAGAAGGGGACTTCATGGATCGTCTTCGCGGGTCGTTGGACCTTGGGGTCATCCAGGGCAACGCTGCGCACCTCGATCAGCAATGGGCGGGTTTCCCGAGGGCTTCCGGAGACCACGAACGCAAAGGGTGGGATGGCCCAATGTCCCGTGTCGAAACTGGTCAGGAGGATGCGCTGGGTCAGATGCAGTCCGGCCGCATCCTGCACACTGTCCACCGGGCTTTTGCGGATCACTTCGAGCCGGGAGGTCAACGTGTCGCCCACCATGGGCCAGACGATCATGCCCGCCGGCGCATCCAGTGGAAGATCGATGGAAAGCAGCAGCTCCACCTGTTCACCGATGCGTAGTACAGCGGTGTCCAGCGACGCTGAGGGCACTTGGGCCTGAGCGAGGATGGGCCACAGGAGCAGGAGGATGCCGATCGGTCTCATCGTCCGCCTTCCCGCTGTTTGAAGAGGTTCATCAGGGGCTTCACATAGCCGCCGCTGGTGGAGATGGTGGCGTGGTCCACGCCGGAGCGGCGCAGCAGTTCGCGTGAGCGATTGTGCCGTTTCAAGGCGGCGGCGCGGTATGCATTCCGGATGGCGCGGCTGGCCGTGTTCACCCACCGCACGGAGCCCGTCTCGGGATCGGTGAACTGCACAAGACCCATGTTCGGCAGTTCGCCTTCGCGGGGGTCCACGGTGCGCAGCACGATGAGGTCGTGCTTGCGGTTGGCGATCTTCAGGGCATCGTCATAGCCCTCGTCCATCAGGTCACTGATGAGGAAGGCGATACTGCGTTTCTTGATCACGTTGTTCAGGTAGCGCAGGGCCTCGGTGATGTCCGTGGCGCGATGGGCGGCCCTGAACTCGAGCAGTTCGCGGATGAGCCGGAGGATGTGCGTGCGTCCCTTTTTGGGCGGGATGAACTTCTCCACGCGGTCGCTGAAGAGGATCAGGCCCACCTTATCGTTGTTCTTGATGGCGCTGAACGCAATGGTGGCGCAGGCCTCCGTGATCAGCTCGCGCTTCAACTGGGTGGCGGTGCCGAAATCCTCCGATGCACTGACATCCGCCACCAGCATCACGGTAAGCTCCCGTTCCTCCTCGAACACCTTCACGAAGGGATGCCCGAAGCGTGCCGTCACGTTCCAGTCGATCGTGCGCACCTCGTCCCCGGGCATGTATTCGCGCACCTCGCTGAAGGTCATGCCGCGCCCTTTGAACGCGCTCTGGTACTCACCGGAGAAGATGTGCTCGCTCAAGCCGCGTGTCTTCAGCTCGATGAGGTGCACCTTCTTCAGGAGCTCCTTGGTATGTTGGGCCGTGTTCATGGATGCGAAGCGCAGCGGTGGGGGACAGGAGCAGGGGCTGGAAAGAGTTACTCCTCCTGCCCTTGCGCCTGGTTCAAGGCACCTCCACCGTGTTCAGCACGCGTTCGATGATGTCGTTGACGGTGATGCCTTCCGCCTCGGCCTCGTACGTGAGCCCGATCCGGTGGCGCAGCACATCCGGGCACACGGCACGCACATCCTCGGGGATCACATAACCACGGTGTTTGATGAAGGCCAGTGCTTTCGCGGCGAGCGCCATGTTGATGCTGGCACGCGGGCTTCCACCGAACCCGATCAGGGAGGTGAGGTCCGATAATTTGTACTGGTCCGGCTTCCGTGTGGCGTAAACGATGTCCACGATGTACTGCTCGATCTTCTCATCCATGTACACCTCACGCACCAGCGCCCGCGCGGCGATGATCTCTTCGGCCTGCACCACCTTGGAAGGGGTGAGCATGCCACCGGGTCGCACGTTCTGGCGGATGATCAATTTCTCCTCCTCCTTCAAAGGATAGTCCAGCACCACTTTCAGCATGAAGCGGTCCGTCTGGGCCTCGGGCAGCGGGTAGGTGCCTTCCTGTTCGATGGGGTTCATCGTGGCCAGTACCAGGAAGGGCTGTGGCAGCGGATAGGTCTGCGCACCGAGGGTGACCTGCCGCTCCTGCATGGCTTCCAGCAGGGCGCTCTGCACCTTGGCCGGCGCCCGGTTGATCTCATCGGCCAGGACGAAGTTGCTGAAGATCGGTCCCTTCTTCACGCTGAACTCTTCGCTTCGGGGGCTGTAGATCATGGTGCCGATCAGGTCGGCGGGCAGCAGGTCCGGGGTGAACTGGATCCGGCTGAAGTCCACGTTCACGGCCTGGGCGAGCGCCTTGATCGCCATGGTCTTCGCCAGCCCGGGCACACCCTCCAGCAGGATGTGGCCATCGGCGAGCAGGGCCACGAGCAGCTTCTGCACCATGTCCTTCTGCCCCACGATCACCTTGCCCATCTCGCGGTCGATCAGGTCGACGAAGCTACTGGCCTGTTGGATGCGCTCGTTCAGCGCGCGGATGCTGTCCGATGTGACCGGTGTGGTCGTTGGTTCCGAGGGAGTCTCCATGGTTGGTCGTCGCTGTTGCGGCCAGAGGCCGAAGGTGGGCGCAAAGGTGCTGGAAGCCGCAAGCGGCCTGCAAAGATGGCCCGTTAAAGAGTGTTAACCGTTCAGCACGCGAATGCCTGCCCGCGGGCTCCTACCTTCGGGCCATGACCACCACCGAACCGCTGTCCCTGGCTGAGGCCATCGAGCATGTCCGTTCCTTCCACGACGCCTTCGGCATTCCCAACGCCGCTGTTCCCACCGGCGACCTGGGCGATCGCGATGCCCTGCTGCGCTACAAGCTGATCCGCGAGGAGAATGAGGAGTACCTCGAAGCTGCCCTGCGTGGCGATCTCGTGGAGGTGGCCGATGCACTGGGCGACATCCTGTACATCCTCTGCGGCACGCTGCTCAAACACGGACTGGAGCACAAGATCCACGAGGTGTTCCGGGAGATCCAGCGCAGCAACATGAGCAAGCTCGGTGAGGATGGAAGACCGATCTATCGGGAGGACGGCAAGGTGCTCAAAGGCCCCGCGTATTTCCGCCCGGATATCGCAACGATCCTTGCTCGCTGATCGCCGATCATAGGGCGAACGCTGGTCCCACAAGATCCCACCTTCCAAATGCACCTGCCCACCCTTCTCACCAAGGCCCGTTCATCCGGATTCACGCGGTGGTGGCTCAACCACGCGCTGTCGTGGATGATCCCCTTCAATCGCCCACATGGCTTCAAGGTCATCCCTTTGCCGCTAGGTGGCATCCGGGTCTCCATCCCGAACTGGCGGGTGAACCGCAACCACATCAAGGGCATCCATGCCTGCGCCCTGGCCACCGCGGCCGAGATGTGCAGCGGGCTCTCACTGTTGGAACGGCTCGACCCGAAGAAGTACCGGCTCATCATGCGCACGCTGCACATGGCCTACCACTACCAGGCGAAGCAGCCCGCACACGCCACCTGCGTACCCACCGCGGCAGAGATCGAGGAGAAGGTCGTCGCTCCCTTGCGTTCCGCTGATTCCGTGGACCATACCAGCGTCGTTGAACTGCATGATCGCAGCGGTAACCACCTCGCCACGGGCACAGTGACCTGGCAGGTCAAGGAATGGTCGAAGGTGCGGACGAAGGTCTGAGGTGAGGCGGCCTATTCCGATCGACTTGCAAGCCGCTTGATCGTGCTCGCCAGCAACATGGCCAGCACGGCCCCGCTGAACGCCAGCCCCATGTCCTTCTGGGCATCCCACACGTCTCCCTGCGAACCCAGGTAGGCGTGACCCTGTGCGGGGAAGAAGAGGTCGGCCACGGCCCATTCGATCAGCTCATAGGCCGCACTGAAGCTCATGGTGATCTCCACCGGCAGCACCCAGCACACCCAGTTTGGCCACTGGAAATGGTTCTTGAAATGGTCGCGCATCGGGTAGGCCAGCATGAACCCGAAACTGAAGTGCACGATCCGGTCATACTGGTTACGCTCCCCCTGGAACAGGTCCTTCAGCCAATACCCCAGCGGGTTCTCGGCATAGGTGTACATGGCTCCGTAGATATGCAGCAGGATGTAGACGAAGAACAGGGTATAGCTCAGATCGCTGAACTGGAAACGACGGTGGGTGAGGACCAGTCCTGCGATGAACAGGATGGTGAGCACGTTCTCCGTGATCCAATTGGCCAGGTCGGTGGTGCCGATGAAGGTCCAGGCCCAGGCGATCAGGAACAGCGAGAGGTAGACCTTCAGAAGGCTGTTCCCGCGGAAATTGACCCTGCCGATAGAGGAAGAAGTGGTGAAGCTCATGGTCGAACAGCTCTGTTCAATAGGCGCTTACTTCTCCTTGGGAGCCATGGGAAGCAGGTACGTGTAGTGCAACCCGGCGATGAGGTTCTGCCCTTGCAATAGCGCGGCGAAAGGGGAGACGCTCGTCTGGAACCTGACCTCGAAGCGGCTCCTTGGCCGGTCCCAGCCGAGTCCGATCCCAGCACTATATTCCGTCCGATCGGTGGACCCGGAGAGGGTGTATTTCTGGTCGAAAAGGACGTTGCCATCCTGCTTGGTCACCTGCCTGCCGTTCAACCAATAGCCGACCATGAACCCGGCGGTGAGGAAAAAACCGTTCGGCACGGTATCCGTGGACACCTTGAACATCACGGGCAACTCCAAATAGCCCAGACGCACGGATGTCCAGGTATTCTGGGCGGCGTTCTGGGTCAGGCTGCCTTTGCTGATGTACATCGGCTCGATCAGGAAGGAGGCCTGGGCTGTCCATGGCACTTCAAAGCTCCAGCCCAGGATGGGACCGAGCTTCGGTAGTCCGTTCCAATTGAAGAGCCCACCGGTGGAGATCGTAGCCAGGGACAGGCCTGCCCGAGGACCGGTCTTCAGCTGAGCGGATGCATTGAGGGAGCACGACAGAAGTAGGATGATCAGCAGGCGCATGGGGCGAAGATCGCCCATCGGACCTATTGAGCCGTCGCGGACGAACGGAGCGCAGCCATTTTCAGCGCTGCCACGGCGCAATCTATGCCCTTGTTCCCGTGTTTTCCGCCGCTGCGGTCCTGGGCCTGCTGCAGGGTATCGTCAGTGAGCACCCCGAAGATCACGGGCCTGCTGAACTTCAGTCCCACGGCCATGATGCCCTGGGTGGTGCCGTGGCACACGAAATCAAAGTGTGGGGTCTCTCCGCGGACCACGCTGCCCAGGCAGATCACGCCATGAAAGCTTCCGGACTCCAGCAGGAACTGTGCCCCTGCGGCGAGCTCAAAGCTTCCCGGCACCCAGCGTTCCACGATATCCGCCTCGTTCACGCCATGCCGCAGCAGGGTCTCACGGGCACCCTGGCGCAGGGCATCGGTGATGGCGTGGTTCCATTCGCTGACGACCAGGGCAAAACGAAGACCAGCGCCACTGGGGACGCTGGTCGGATCGTAGATGGAAAGATGGTGTTGGGCCGTGGCCATGGCTCACTTCGCGGCTTCAGCCTCGGCACGACCGGCATACTTGCGGGCCTGGCTGGCTTCGCTGCTGGTGGGGAACTCCTTGGCGATGCGGTTGAAGGCCTTGGCGGCTGCGCTCCAGTTGCCGGCCTGCTGGTGCAGGATACCGGCTTTCATGAGGTACATCGGCGTGGTGAAGTCGTTCTTCGTCATGCCTGCGGCCTTTTCGAACAGCTTCACGGCTTCGTCCGTGCGGCCCAGTTCCACCAAGGCGTCGCCCTGGTTGCCCACAGCTATCACGCGCAGCACGTCATCATCCACATCGGACTTCTTGTAATGCTCGATGGCCAGGTCGAACTCGCCTTTCTGCATGTAGATGGCTCCGAGGTAGGCATTCGCCAGTTCGCCGCTGGGCGTGCCGCTGTAGTCCGAAGCGATGGTCAGGAAGCCGGGCCACTGGTCATCGCCGTTCATGGCCTTGTCCAGCGAGTCCATCTCGAAGTAGTACTCGGCCTTCCACATCATCTCGCTGGCCTCCTTCGCCTTGGGTTCGGAGATGAGCTTCTTGTAGCCCAGGACACCGCCCACGACCACGATCAGGCCCACGGCGGCGATGGTGATGGCCTGCTTGTTCTTGTCGAGGAACAGCTCTGTGCGGCTGTACACTTCACCAAGGTCGACATCGTGTGTGCCGGCGTTCTCGGGGGTGGTCTTTTTGCTCATGCGTGTGGCGCTTTTCCGGTGCTTCCGAAGGGACAGGCCCGTTCAGCGAGGCGCAAAAATAGACCTTTTCAGGACTTGACGACCGGCGAAGGGGGGTGCTGCACCGAGTTTTGAGCTATGGCCCGTGGATGAAGGGAACCTGAAAGGGGCGGCTAACTTTGCTCCCCTCCCCATGAGCCTGCACCTCGAACGCCTGCGCTTGCTGCAATTCCGGAACCACCGGGAGGTGGAGGTGGCACTGGGCCCCGAGGTGAACTGCTTCGTGGGGAACAATGGAGCCGGGAAGACCAATCTGCTGGACGCCGTGCACTACCTCTCCTTGTGCAAGAGCTATTTCGAGGCGGTGGACATCCATAACATCCAGCATGGCGAGGACTTCTTCATGGTGCAGGGGACGATGCACACCGAGGCCGGTGAGGACCAGGTGCTGTGCAGCGTGCGCCGGGGCCATCGCAAGGTGGTGAGCCGCAACCGCAAGGAGTATGATCGGATGGCCGATCACGTGGGCCAGTACCCCGTGGTGATGATCACGCCCTACGATGGACAGCTGGTGCTCGACGGTTCGGAGGTTCGCCGGCGCTTCCTGGACGGCCTCATCGCCCAGTTCGACAAGGCCTACCTCGATGCCCTCATCCGCTATAACCGCTCCTTGGTGCAGCGGAACGCCCTGCTGAAACGATTTGCCCTGACCGGTGGTGGGTCACTGCAGGACCTGGAGCCCTGGGACGAGCAATTGGTGCACCATGGCGAACAGGTCCATCGGGTCCGGTCGGCGTTCATGCAGGAGATGGTGCCGCTGTTGGAGAAGCACTACCAGGGCATCAGTTCCGGTGAGGAGCGCGTGGCCTTGATCTACCGCTCGGCTCTTTCCGAGGCCTCCTTTCGCGACCTGCTCACGGAGAGCTGGGGGCGTGACCGTGCTGCGCAGTACACCACGGTGGGGATCCACAAGGATGACCTGGTCTTCACCCTGGATGACCAGCCCCTGAAGCGCCACGGTTCCCAAGGGCAACAGAAGACCTACCTCATCGCGCTGAAATTGGCCCAGTTCGACCTGACGCTGGCCCGGGGCGGGAAGCGACCGATCCTGCTCCTCGATGACATCTTCGACAAGATCGACCCACTGCGCATGCGGCACTTGCTGGGCCTGATGAGCGGCCAGCGTTTCGGCCAGGTGCTCATCACGGACACCGATGCGCAGCGGCTGCATGCGGCCCTGGACGGGTCCGACCTGGACGTGCGCTTCTTCCACATCGGCGCCAACAGCACCATCACCCGTGAAGAAACGATCCAACGAACAGTCGCTCACTGAAGCGCTTGACCGGCTGGTCGATGCCTTCGGCATGCGGGAACGCATGGACGAACTGGACATCACCACGGCGTGGGACAAACTGGTGGGCCCCATGGTGGCCCGGCACACGGTGACCGTGCGCTTGAGGGAGGGACGCCTGCGTGTGCGTGTGGATTCGGCACCGCTGCGGCATGAGCTGAGCTACATGCGCGAGGCGCTCAAGGAGGTCCTCAACCACCGTGCAGGACGCACGGTGGTCGAAGAGATCATTCTGGAGTAGGTCGGTATGAACAACAGCACCGGTCGGCCCGATGGAGCCGGCAGCGCGTGTTCAGGCTTCAGTAGCGCTCGCGGCCGCTGAAGAAGAAGTTGCCTTCGATGAAGGCGTTCTCATCGCTGTCGCTGCCATGAGCGGCGTTCTTGGCCTTGCTCTCGGCGAAACGCTTGCGGATGGTACCCTCCTCTGCGTTGGCAGGGTCGGTGGCGCCGATCAGCTTGCGGAAATCCTCCACGGCGTTGTCCTTCTCCAGGATCGCGGCGAAGATGGGGCCGCTGGCCATGTAGTCCACCAGTTCGCCATAGAAGGGACGCTCCTTGTGCACGGCGTAGAAGCTGCCGGCCTCCGTGGTGGAAAGCTGGGTGTACTTCAGCGCAATGATGCGATAGCCGTTGGAGATGATCATGTCGATGATCTTGCCTGCGTGCCCGGCGGCGACCGCTTCGGGCTTGATCATCGTGAAGGTTCTGTTTGTTGCCATGGGGGGTGTTGAAAACGCGGCGCAAAAGTAATGGACAATGATCTCAGCACCACACGATATGCGCTATTCCTTCGTGTGCTGTAAGCGATCCATCGAGCGTTCCACCATTCCCGCACCCCATGTCCCCATCACCTTTCAAGCGACGTTCACTCCTCCCTTTGGCTTTAGCGGCCTTGGGCCTTGCGGCCTGTGGAGGTTCCAACACGGATACCCCGACCGATGCCGGGGGCACCGAACTGGTCATCGGTGATGAGAACGCGGCCGATGCCTCCAGCATGTACCAGATGCCCACGCCTAACGAGCTGTTCACGCTGGTTCGTGAAATGGCCGGCGAAGGGCACAAGCGCATGCTCAACCCGGCTTCCAATGTGGATCGCTATGTTTCCATGCGCAGTCGGGCCATCAACTTCGGTGTCTACTCCACGGACCTTGTCTACGCCAGCTATTTCAAGCTGAATGTGGAAGTTGCACGGTACTACCTCACCACGAAGAAGCTGGGTGAAGGCCTCGGACTGGCGTCGGCGTTCAACGATGCCGATTTTATCCGTCTGGAATCTAACCTTACCCGTGGCGACTCTCTGGAGGTGATCAGCAACGAGGCATACATGAAGGCCTACGAGAAGCTGCAGAGCGAGAAGATGGGACCGACGCTGGCCCTGGTGCTCGCCGGTGGATGGATCGAGAGCATGCACCTGGTCATCCGCCAGATCGAGGCCTTTGGGGAGAGTGAGCCATTGATGGCGCGCATTGCTGAGCAGAAGGTCACGTTGGAGCACCTGCTGGAACTGATGAAGCCATTGGAGGCGGATGCCGAAGTGGCGCCGATCTACCGCGAGCTGGTGAAGATCCGCGATATCTATGACCGCGTGAACGTGAAGCGCATCCCCCACCGTGAAGGTTCCGCATCGGGCCGCATGGTGCTGGGTGATGAGGTGCAGATCGAGCTCACCGCAGAGAAGTATGCCGAACTGGTGAAGGCCGTGGATGGCCTGCGCGCCGAAGTGACACGTCCGGAGGACAAGACCAACGCCTGATCACGACCATGAAACCCATCACGTCCATTCGTTCCGTTCTGGTCGCTGCAGCAGTGGTCACCGTCCTGCCACTGATCACCATGGCCCAAGGGCCGTGCACCGACTATCACAAGTTCAACTGCAACCGGGCCAGCGACAAGCGCTTCTCGGTCAATGGTCAAAGCAAGAGCGCTGCCGTACAGGTGGGGCAGGAGACCGAGCTGAACATCATCGTTTACCGCGGTCAGGATTACCGGATCTCCCTCTGTTCCGATACCAAGATCCTGGGTGAGGGTCTTGCCATCCGGCTGGTGGAGAAGGTGCGGCAGGCCAAGCCAGGAACCGGTGAAGCCAGCGATAAGGTGGAGTACGAGGAGCTGGAGAAAGTGCTCTGGGACAACACCGAGCATGAGATGGCCCAGACCGTGGAGTTCTCCTGCACCTCCACCAAGCGGATCGCCGTGGAAGTGGTGGCGGTCGGTGGTGAGGCATCGGGCAAGAAAAGCGGCAAAGCCTTCGACATCGGCTGCGTGGGGATCATGATCGAGCACATGCCTACACCGGGCCTGGGGTTCTGATCACCACTCTGCACATGGGAGGCGGGTTACCTTTGGCGCCGACCATGAACTTTTCGACCGCACAGACCGAGGCTTTGACAAGCCTCAAGGAACTGCTTGAACAGCCACGCCGCCTGGCGATCGTGACCCATTTTAATCCGGATGGGGATGCCATCGGTTCCAGTCTGGGTTTGATGCACGTGCTGCGCAAATGGGGGCACACCGTACAGGTGGTGTTGCCGAATGCTGCGCCCGCATTCCTGAATTGGCTGCCCGGTGCCTCGGAGACCATCGCATTCGACCGGGACCCCAAGGGCGCGGCTGTTGCGTTGGATCAGGCAGAGATCCTGTTCTGCCTCGACTTCAACCGCATGGACCGGGTGAACGCTTTGCAGTCCTTGTTGAACGGGTTGAGTGTTCCGCGTGTCCTGATCGATCATCACCAGGATCCCGACCCGTCATTCGATTACTTGTTCTCGGACACCACAGCCTGCGCCACGTGCCAGATGGTCTATGACCTCTTGCTGGCCATGGGGCGTGCAGGAACCCTGGATGCTGACGCTGCGACCTGCCTCTACACGGGCATGGTCACTGATTCCGGCTCATTCCGCTTCCGCAGCACCACGCCCCATACCATGCGTGTCGCCGGTGATCTGATGGCGCACGGCGTGAACATCGAGCGTGTCCACCAGGCGATCATGGACGATAACAGTGTGGACCGGCTCCGACTGCTCGGGTTCATGCTGGACCAGCGATTGGAGGTGCTGCCGGAGAGTTCCACCTCCATCATCACCCTGTCACGCGCCGACCTGGAGCGTTATCACAATAAACCCGGCGATACAGAAGGCTTCGTCAACTATGGCCTATCCATCCGTGGGATCCGGCTGTCCGCCTTCTTCGTGGAGCGCCAGGACATGGTGAAGGTCAGTCTACGATCGAAAGGCGACCTCGCGGTGGACCGCTTCCTCAAGGAGCATTTCAACGGTGGGGGCCATGCCAACGCCGCAGGCGGGCACACCACGGAATCCCTGGAAGATGCCGTTGCCCGGTTCAGGTCCTTGCTGCCACAACTGATCGCGCCGACCCTTTCATGAGGACCGCCGTAATACTGGGGATACTGGCCGCCATGGGATGTGGCGATCGGGACGGCCGCGTACCCGGCACCCAGCGCCCACAGCCCACGCAGGAGTCGCTGATCGAAGGGAACAAGGAGGCACTGCGGATGGAGGAGAAGGACATCGAGCGTTATGTGGAACGCAGCGGACTGCCGTTCAAGACCACGGCGCGGGGCGTGCGTTATGTCATCCTGCGCGATGAGCCCGGTGCCACGGCAAGCCCCGATCAATGGGCCACCCTCAATTACCGATTGGAACTGTTGAACGGGGACACGGCCTATGCCACGGACCCGGGTAAGCCGGAAACGTTCAAGGTGGAAATGGATGATGTGGAGAGCGGGCTGCACGAAGGTGTTCAGTTGCTCTCCCCCGGCGACAGTGCCATCCTGGTCATACCATCCTACCGCGCGCATGGGTTGATCGGTGATCAGGACCGCATCCCGATGCGCAGCAGCCTGGTCTATCGGGTGGGATTGGTGAAGCTCAGCAGGAAGGATCCATGAGGTCGTTCTGGTTCGGGATGATCGCCCTGTTGACGGCCTGCAGTGGATCTCCCTATCCAGGATTCACTGAAACCGAGGATGGCGTGCATGTGCGCCTGCATACCCTGGGGGATGGTGTTGAACTGGCGAGCGACAGCGACAGTGTGCATGTTCGCCTGCGCATTGCGCACTGGGGCGAGGCACCCGGTTCACTCTTCAGCACGGAGCGCACCTATGCGGCCCGCTCCGTCCGCAAGGCGGTGATGCGCGAAGCCTTGGGGCGCTTGCACGAAGGTGATAGCATGAGCTTGATCGCATCCGCTGACCAAGTGCCTTGGGCGGACCTATTGCCCGATGGCGCCTCCGCTCCGATGGATACTGGGGCACTACAGGTCGAATTGGGCCTTCTGGCGATCATCACCCCACAGATGATGAGGGATGCCACTGCGGCAGCCAGGAGGAATGATCCGGTTGGATATGAACGCAGGCTCATTGCAGCCTACCTCGGATCGAGCGCGCAGCCGTGGACACAATGGGGGAGCAGTGACGTGCACTACTTCGTGGAGGTCGCGCCCAGTGACACGAACGCCGTGAAGCCGGGAGCATTGGTGTCCGTTTCCTACGAAGGCCGTCGGCTGGAGGACGGGGTGATGGTGGACGATACCGAGCGGCAGGGAGGTGCGTTCAGCTGGCGCTACGGTGATCCCGACCAGGTGATGCAGGGTATGGAGATCGCGGTGCAGCTCTTGCGCGAAGGAGGTGTGGGACAGTTCATCCTGCCATCCGCCTACGCCTTCGGTGCGCGCGGTGTGCCTGGTGTGGTCGATCCGTACACACCCGTGCTGTATCGTGTGTCCGTGGTACGTGTGGAACGATAGTGCCCTGCGGCCTGCTGGCCATTTGCAGTTTGCGTGTCGGCCTGATCGATCCACTGGGTTACGAACGTTGAAGCCGATGTACGCATTGGCTCACGACCTTCACAATGCACACTGATCGAACGGAAGGTGCTCACCGAGGGCGGACCATTGCGCCTCCGTGCATACCGGCTATCCGCTGTATCAGGGTCGGCCCAGGATGAACACGGCCGGTCGTTTGCCCAGTACCGGCGTGGCCTTGGACCAATTGCTGACGGACCGGGTCTCCACACTTCCCCCAGGCTGAGTGACGTCCACGGCGATGGTAAGCAGGGTGGATGATGCACATGTCTGCAGCAGCTCACCGAGCAGCACATCATTGCGGTACGGCGTTTCCATGAACAGCTCGGCCCCACCGCTGCGCAGAGCTTCCGCTTCGATCTTGCGGATGGCCTGCTTGCGTTCCTGTGGGGTGCGGGGCAGATAACCATGAAAGGTGAAACGCTGTCCGTTCAATCCCGACGCCGCCAGGGCGAGCATCATGGAACTTGGGCCGGTCAAGGGCACCACGCGGATGCCGATGCGGTGGGCTGCCCGCACCAACAGCGCACCGGGGTCGGCGATACCCGGCATGCCTGCTTCGCTGATCACGGCGGCATCCCGGCCACCCTGCATGAGCCGCAGCAGGGCCTCCGCCTCAGCGGTGGTCCCATCCTTGTCGAAGCGGTGGATCTCCTGCCGCTGCAGGTCGATCTCCGGAAGCATCCGTCGGAGCATCAGCCGGGCGGTCTTCTCGTGTTCCGCGAACCAAAGGTCCACGCGTCCAGCTATGGCGATGTTCTCCGGAGGCAGCTGCTCGGTACCGCCCAGTTCGCCCAGCCACACGGGCATCAGGTACAGCACTCCGTTACCGCGCAACATCCTTCAACAGGGCTTGCAGGGCATCCGTCAGCATGGCGTGCACCTCATCGAATCCTTCGTCTCCGCCGAAATAGGGGTCCGGTACTTCACGTTCGGGGCGCCAGGGGGCATGGTCCATCACCAGTCGGGCTTTGGAAACGAGCTCGGCCGTTGGGGCCAGTGCCCTCATGTTGCTCAGGTTGGAAGCGTCCATGGCCAGGATGATATCGAACTCCGAGAAGTCCGACGCGCGGAACTGCCGTGCACGCAGGTCGCCGATGTCCATGCCCTGTCGCACCATGGCGGCTTGTGCACGTGGGTCGGGTGCTTCGCCCACATGGTAGTCGCTCGTGCCGGCGGAATCCGTGATCACCGTGATGCCTTGTTCGTGCGCAAGGTGCCGCAGGATGCCTTCCGCCATGGGCGAGCGGCAGATGTTTCCAAGACAGACGGTCAGGATCTTCATGGGCGTGGGAGCGATGCGCGAAGGTCGGAAAAGCGAAGGCCCCCGCATGGCGGAGGCCTTCAAGTTACTGACCGGCGCAGGGTCAATGAATGCTCAACTTCTTCTCCAGGTCCTCCAGATAGCCACGGAACTGCTTGTCCGTTTCCTGCAGGTTGTTCACGGTGCGGCAGGCGTGCAGCACGGTGGCATGGTCCTTTCCGCCGCAATGTGCACCGATGCTCGCCAGTGAGCTCTTCGTCATGCGCTTGGCGAAGTACATGGCGATCTGACGGGCCTGCACCACTTCGCGCTTCCGCGTCTTGCTCTTCAACAGTTCGATCGGCAGGTCGAAGTAATCGCACACCACCTTTTGGATGTAGTCGATGCTGACCTCGCGCGCCGTGTTCTTGACGAACTTGTCGATCATCTGCTTCGCCAGTTCCAGCGTCACCGCCTTCTTGTTGAGCGAGCTCTGTGCGATCAGGCTGATCATGGCGCCTTCCAGCTCACGGATGTTGGTGGTGATGCTGTAGGCCAGGTATTCCACCACTTCCTTTGGCAGGTCAATGCCTTCGGCGTACATCTTCTTCTCCAGGATAGCGATGCGCGTTTCCAGGCCGGGTGTCTGCAGGTCGGCGCTCAGGCCCCACTTGAAGCGGGAGAGCAGGCGCTGCTCCATGCCGGCCATCTCCACGGGTGCCTTGTCGCTGGAGATCACCAATTGCTTGCCTGACTGGTGCAGGTGGTTGAAGATGTGAAAGAACACATCCTGGGTCTTCTCCTTGCCTGCCAGGAACTGCACATCATCGATGATCAGCACGTCCATCATCTGATAGAACTGCTGGAAATCGCCGACGGTGTTGTTCTTCACCGCTTCGATGAACTGCTGGGTGAATTTCTCTGCCGGAACGTAGAGGATGGTCTTGTCCGGGTGGTTGCGCTTGATCTCGATGCCGATGGCATGTGCGAGGTGCGTTTTGCCGAGACCGACACCCCCGTAGATCAGCAACGGATTGAAGGCGGTGCCACCGGGCTTCTGCGCCACGGCGTATCCTGCACTGCGTGCCAATCGGTTGCAATCCCCCTCGATGAAGTTATCGAAGGAATAGTTGGGGTTCAGGTGGCTCTCGACCTTGATCTTGCGCAGGCCTGGGATGATGAACGGGTTCTTGATCGGGCTGTTGGCCACATCGATCGGAAGGGTCACTGCAGGGTTCTTCACCTCACGGGCGTTGCTCGTGGGCATCTTCACCGTGTAAGGGTTGGAACTCTGGTAACCGTTCTCCATGATGATGGAGTACTCCAGTCGGCCTTCGTTCCCCAATTCCTTCTTGATGATCTTCTTCAGCAGAACGATGTAGTGTTCTTCCAGCCATTCATAGAAGAATTGCGATGGGACCTGGATGGTCAGGACGTGGTCATCCAGCTTCAAGGCCTTGATCGGTTCGAACCAGGTCTTGAAGCTCTGTTGGCTCACATTATCCTTGATCACTTCCAGGCACCGCCCCCAGATCTTCTCGTGGTCTTTCTTCATGGATGGGTCGGCGGATTATTGGTTGGTCCTTGGTGGTGGCCCCTCGAGGCGTCCGGTTCAGCTCAGCGAGGTGAACAGGATGCTGTGAAGGGGTGGCAAATATGGACACAAAGAAGTGAAGAAAAAAAGTTGGGAACACTTGACGGAAACGAAAATTTTACTTGCACTTCATTTCTGTCCGCCGATCTTGAAACCCTTGCCACGCTTGACTTTTCATCAGGATGCAAGGTGGAGCTCGATGGGGTGTAAGTGTTCACTGTCAGTGCATTGACAGGGAACGGGCCACACGCGAGAAGCCTTGCGCTGACAGGGTGGGGAAGGGATGTTCTCGTGTGCGGCATTCCGGGCTGTCGAAGATACGCCACATGCAAGTGTGGGGCAAGCCATCAACGATCGCTTGTTGCTGCTGTTGTCGCGACTAACTTCAGCCGCCATGTTCATGCACGATACCACCATCCGTGTCCGCTACGGGGAGACCGACCAGATGGGCTACGTCTACTATGGCGATTATGCGGAGTACCTGGAGGTGGGACGCGTGGAAGCCCTGCGCATGCTGGGCTTTCCCTATCGGCGCCTGGAGGAGGAAGGAGTGATGCTGCCGGTCCACGAACTGTCGGTGCGCTACCATCAGCCTGCCCGGTATGATGATGAGCTCACCGTTCGTACCATCATCGATCGCCTGCCGTCCGTCAGGATCGAGTTCCGCTACGAGATCCGCAACGCATCGGGCCAACTGCTTACCGACGCATCGACCACCCTGGTCTTTGTGGACAAGGCTACCATGCGTCCCACACGCGCACCGGAAGCGCTGTTGGCGGCCTTGAGGCCCTGGCTCTAAGCCATCGGCGCACAGTGCGCAATGCCGCCTTCCCTCCAACGGCGGAGCAGCGGTTCCACTTGTGAACGGGGAAGTGAGAGCGTTGCGCTGCACACCATGTCGAAAGTGGCGCTGTCGATCCGCCCGGATGCCCGTGCCACATCCGCACGCACCTGTTCGAACTGTGCATGGGTGCAGGTCAGCTCCACGCCGACCAGCATGTGCCGAAGTTCCCAAGGGGCTTGTATCAAAGCCTTTTGGGCCGCATCGCCGTACGCCTGCACGAGTCCGCCTTTCCCGAGCAAGGTGCCCCCGAAATAACGGACCACCACCACAGCAGTGTTTGTCAGTCCCGCACCTTGGATGTGGCGCAAGATCGGCCTGCCAGCAGTCCCAGACGGTTCACCATCATCGTTGGATCGGTGCACGTCGCCCAGTTCACCAAGAACGTAGGCGTGGCACCAATGACGGGCATTGTGATGCTCCTTGCGGATCGCGGCGAGCTCCTGTTTGAGGTCATCCGCTGTGCTCACTGGAAAGGCCAGGCCGATGAACTTGCTCGCCTTCTCCCGGATCAGCGACGAGCCGCGACCGGTGAGCACCCGGTAGGTGTCCGACCCTTCCGTCATGCCGAGAGGATGAGCGCCATGGCGATGATCGAACAACTGATGCCCCAGAGCTGGATCCTGCTGAGGCGTTCGCCGAACAGGGCGATCGAAGCGAGCGTGCCGAACAGGATCACCTCGATGTTCATCAAGGGGAACACGCTGCTGGCCGGATATCCGCTTCGGGCCAGTGCGCCCACGATGAAGTAGAGCGATGCATAATTGACCGACCCCAAAATGACCCCGGCGATCCAGACACGGGGATCGCTCAACTGTTGTGTTCCCGGTCCTGTCAGCAGCCTGATCATCCCCAAGGTCCCGGCGATGCCGAAGATGAGCGTGGGAAGCACGGGCTCCGTGGCCGGTGTCAGCAGGTGACGCTGGGTGGCGTTCAGGGTGATGTCGATCGCTGCATTGCCCAGGAAGAGCAGCGCAGGCAGGAGCCACACGCCACGCGCACCGGCAGGGCCGCTGGTCCAGGAGCTGAGCACCACGCCGACAAGCGCAAGCACGATGCCTGCCCAGCCCCATGTGCCCGGTCGTTCATCATAGAGCACCACCGCCGCCAGCACGGTCAGCACCAGGCTCATTTTACTGGCCACCGAAGTGGCCGCGACACCAGCGCGCTGGGTGCTCACTCCGGTCATGTAGAAGAGGGTGATGAACAGCACGCCCAACACCAACGCAGGGATCCACAACGGGGAGAGGTCACCGGCCTGCCAGGGCGGAGCCACGACAGCACCGCAGGAGAAGGCCACGAAGTAGTTGATGACGATGGTCGGCAACAGCGGGATGTTCCGCTTGTCGTAGACCTTGAACAGCAGGAAGAGGCACGCCATGCTCAACGCGGCGAACAGGATGAGCATCATGCGTTCGCGAGCGTGGGTGGGTCGATGCGTACGGTCGCGTTGTTCACGTATTGGTCGATCACGTCCTCTCCGGAGTGCATCGTTCGCCAAAGCTTCCCTATTGGCAGCGGTGCCGGTGTTCCCTGCCCAAGCAGCACATTGCCCGTGATCACGCGCGCTTCATCCCACAGTCCTCGCGTGAGGAAATGGCGCAGAAGCTGAGCTCCGCCTTCCACCAAGAGCGAGCGGATCTGACGGCTCTGCAGGACGCGAAGGACCTCGTCGATGGGATCGTCATCCGCTGCTTGCAGATGCTGTTCCACGGAGATATCATTCCTCCGATCGGTGGTGAACAGCAGTGTGGGTGCGCTCTGGTCGAACACCTTGGACCGTGAGGGTACCCGTCCATGACGGTCCAGGATGATGCGCAGGGGAGAAGGGCCCTGCACCAGACGGACCGTGAGCTGTGGGTCGTCCTGCAACGCGGTGTTGCTGCCCACCAGGATCGCCTGTTCCTCACTTCTCCAACGGTGCACGAGCACATCGGACGCCGGACCGCTGATGCGCTGGACACCGCGCTCCTCACGAGGGTGACGGTCCAGCAGGCCATCGCGCGAGCGGGCCCACTTCAGGACGATGTAGGGGCGCTGTTCCTCCACCGAGGTCAGGAAGCGTCGGTTGAGCCACCGGGCCTGCTGCTCCAACACTCCGGTGGTGACCGTGATGCCCGCTTGCCTCAGCCGATCGACCCCCCGACCGGCTACCTCGGGAAAGGGGTCCGTGTGGGCGATCACCACGTGACGGACCCTCCGCTGGATCAGCAGGTCGGCGCAGGGCGGTGTGCGTCCGTGGTGGCTGCAGGGTTCAAGGTTCACATAGAGGACGGCATCCTCAGGCACGGGGGCGCCGTTCAGCCCGGCCAGGCAGCGCACTTCGGCGTGTCCTTCCCCCGGTCGTTGATGCCATCCTTCGGCCAGGATACGTCCGTGGCTTACCAGCACCGCCCCGACCATGGGGTTGGGCGCGACCGTGGTTGTGCCCAAGGCCGCCAGTTCAAGGCAGCGGGCCATCCAGGTCTCGTGGTCGCTCATCGGGCTGTCCTCCATTTTCGGCCCGCAAAGTTGGTCGATCCACGGCGCCCCACATCATGTCGCTGCCGGTTGACGGTAAGTGTTCCACCCGGCGTCATCCGGTCACCCCGGGCTACTTTTGCCCCGTGCGGGCGTTCGACAACACGATCAAGGCGGTACTTCAGCAGTACCACCTGCAATTGGAGGGGCTATATGAGCCTTCCGAGGTGCGGGCCATCGCGCGTGCCGTCTTCGCCGATCGCATGGGCATGGATACGGCCCGTTTGGAGATGGACAAGGAGAAGGCCATCAGTGAATCCGAACTATTGAGCGTGTATCTGCCGCTGAAGCGTCTGCGTGCCGGTGAACCGCTGCAGTACGTACTGGGCAAGGTGCTGTTCCATGGTCTGGAACTGGAAGTGGGGCCCGGCGTGCTGGTCCCACGCCCGGAGACCGAGGAGCTGGTGGAGCTCATCATCCGATCGGGGATCGTCCCCCGGTGCATCGTCGACGTGGGCACCGGCAGTGGTGCCATCGCACTGGCACTCAAGAAAGCCTACCCGGCCGCTGTGGTGCATGGCATCGATGTCTCGCCGGAGGCCTTGGCGCTGGCCCGGCGAAATGGGCAGCGGACCGGCTTGGAGGTGCATTGGCACCAGCAGGATATCCTGGCCCGCGACGCGCAGTTGCCCTTGGATGCCGACCTGGTCGTGAGCAACCCACCCTACATCCCGCGCTCCGAAGAAGGAGGATTGTCGGTCCATGTCCGTGAGCATGAGCCGCACCTGGCGCTTTTCGTGGATACAGAGGACCCCGCGATCTTCTACCGTGTGATCGGCAGCCTGGTGGAGAGGCACGTCAGTGGAGCGCCCCACCTTTGGTTCGAAGGGCATCACCAGTTCGTGACCGACGCCGCAGCGGCGCTTCGTGGACTTGGTTACGGTCAGGTCGATGTGATCGACGACCTCAGTGGCGCCTCCCGTTTTATTCATGCTCTCCGATGATCGTGGCGTCGCGGTGGATGCTGGTCCTTTGGATGGCCTTCATGGGCGGTGTTGCACAGGTCCGTTCACAAGCTCCACCCCAGTTAAACGACGACCTCACGATCACCAAACGCAAGGCGGCTTTCCGGGTGATCTTCAACTTCGACTTCCGCCGGACCTTCGTGGATGCGGAGCCCGTTCGTTTCTATGGCTTCAGGCTGGGTGCCCAACGAGGGCGCGATATCGTATCACTGGGAGTGTACGGCCTTGGTGACCCTTATCTCCGGGAACAAGTGCAACTCGAAGGCGTCGGGGTCCGGGACCTTCAGACGCGCTTCGATTACGCGGGTATCGGGTATGAGCGGATCCTGTTCGACAGTAAACGTTGGGAGATCGGAGCGCCCATCGCCATCGGCCTGGGGAACTACCGGACCAGCTACCGCGACCTCGATGACCCCGATGTGTTCATCGCGTACAGTTCGAACGAGCTGGTTCCCGTGGAGGCCGGTGTGCATGTGGACTACAAGATCTTCTGGTGGGCCTTCATCGGTGTGGGAGGAGGCTACCGTTATGTACTGGCCGATGACCCCGTGGTGACCGTCGCACTGAGCGACTTCGCCTACTACTTCAAGGTCGGCCTGCGCGTGGGTGAAATGGCGAAACGCGCACGCAAAGAACTTCGCAAGGACCATGGATCGAACTGAAGCCGCCCGACGCATGGCTCACCTGAGCCGCGAACTGGAGTATCACAACCATCGGTACTACGTGCTCGCCGCCCCGCAGATCAGCGACCAGCAGTTCGATCTGCTGCTCAAGGAACTGGAGGGGCTGGAGGCCCTGTTCCCGGACCTAGCCGACAAGAACAGCCCGACGCAGCGCGTGGGCGGCGACATCACCAGGAGCTTTCCCACAGTGGCCCATCGCTACCCGATGCTCTCCCTGAGCAACTCCTTTGACCGGGAGGAGGTCGCCGAATTCGTGGGGCGCGTGGAGAAGGCCATCGGTCGCACCACCTTCGTGATGGAGCTCAAGTACGATGGGGTGGCCATCAGCCTGACGTACGAGAACGGTGGACTGCTGCGCGGTGTGACCCGCGGCGACGGGGAGAAGGGCGAGGAGGTGACCGGCAACATCCGCACCGTTCGCGCTATCCCGCTTACGCTGCAGGGCCCGGATGTGCCCGCGGTCATGGAAGTGCGCGGCGAAGTGGTCCTCACCCGCGAACGGTTCAACGCGCTCAATGCACTGCGCGCTGCGGCGGGAGAGGAGCTCTATGCCAATCCGCGAAACACGGCGGCCGGCACCCTGAAATTGCAGGACCCCAAGGAGGTCGCCCGGCGCGGCCTGACCAACTTCATTTACGGTGTGCAGGGCGATCGGCTACCCACGCGCAGCCACTACGCCAACATCCTGAAGGCCGGGGAATGGGGCTTCCGGATCCCTGACGTCACCCGCCGCTTCATGGAGAAGGCCACCGATCTGGACGGCATCATGGACTTCATCGATCATTGGGACGAACACCGTCACGGACTCGAGGTCGATATCGACGGAGTGGTGATCAAGGTCGATGACCTGGACGTGCAGGAGGAGCTGGGCCTGACCGCGAAAAGCCCGCGCTGGGCCATCGCCTACAAGTATGCAGCAGAGCAGGCCATCACTCGTCTGAATGCAGTGAGCTACCAGGTGGGACGCACCGGTGCAGTGACCCCCGTGGCCGAACTGGAACCCGTGCTGCTGGCCGGTACCACGGTGAAACGGGCGTCGCTGTTCAATGCCGATCAACTGGCGCGGCTGGACCTCCATGTGGGCGACATGGTGCGCGTGGAGAAGGCCGGGGAGATCATCCCGCAGGTGGTGGCCGTGGAAAAGCACCAGCGCCAGGCCGATGCCGAACGTGTCCATTTCCCGCACAACTGCCCCGAGTGCGGTACGGCATTGGTCCGTTTGGAGGGCGAGGCACAGCACTACTGCCCCAACGAGCACCACTGCCCCCCGCAGATCACCAGGCGCATCGAGCATTTCGTCTCGCGCAGGGCCATGGACATCGATGGGCTGGGAGGGGAGACCGTGGAGGAGCTTTTTCGGGCCGGGCTCATCCACGACGTGGCCGACCTCTACGACCTGCGGAAGGAACAGTTGTTGGAACTGGGCAGGGGCTGGGGTGAGAAGAGCGCCCAGCAGGTGGTGGAGGGTGTGGCCGCCAGCCGCTCCGTGCCCTTCGAACGGGTGCTTTTCGCCATCGGCATCCGGCATGTGGGCGAGACCGTGGCGAAGAAGATCGCTCGTTCCGTGGGCAGCCTCGACAAACTGGCCACCATGACCAGGGAGGAACTGACCGCATTGGACGAGGTGGGGCCGGTGATCGCCGAGAGCATCGTTGATTTTTTTGCCGTGGAGGGCAACCGCGACCTGATCCGAAGGCTGCATGAACAGGGGCTTCGCATGGCCCTGGACCCTTCGGAGATCGTGTCGGTGGGCGACCGGCTCCGGGGAAAGTCCTTCGTGGTGTCAGGTGTTTTCCGCAATTTCAGCCGCGACAGCATCAAGGAGGCCATCGAACACAACGGCGGAAAAGTGAGCGGATCCATCTCCAGCAAGACCAGCTTTGTGCTGGCAGGCGCCGATATGGGGCCCGCCAAACGGGTGAAGGCCGGGGAGCTCGGTGTGCCCGTGATCGACGAGGACGAATTCATGCGGATGATCGAGCCATGAAGCTGCTGGACCGGTTCAAGGAATGGATGGGCATCCGGCGGCTTCTGCGGGAACTGCCGTCGGAGCGCAAGCCCATTGCGCGCAACCTTGCCGCCGCCCGCAAGGTGGCCATCGTATACGTGGTGGAGGATGAGGCCGCCCACAACCATATCCGCAACTACGTCAAGCGCATCAAGGAGGAGCTTGGCATCAGTAACGTGATGGCCCTGGGCTACTCCGATGAGAAGGCCCTGCCGCACTACCTGCACGCCAAGCTCAACTTCGACGCCATCTGCCTGAAGGACCTCAACTGGTACCGCATCCCCCAGGGCAACGCGGTGGCCAACTTCATGGCCGAGGAGTATGAGATCATCATCGACCTCACCTTGCAGGACCGGCTGCCGATCCAGTACATCATGGCCAAGAGCCGCGCCCGCTTCAAGGTGGGACGGTTCAGCGAGAGCAACAAGCGGATCCTGGACATGATGATCGACATGGCCGGTTCGCAAAGCCTGCCCCAGCTCATTCAGCAGGTGCACCATTACCTGCTCATGGTCAATTCCCGGACCGAACCCTCACTCAATTAGAACACCGCTGTTGCGGCACTGCACATGGATGATCGTTTCCGCGGCCTTGGGGTCGCACTTGTCACTCCCTTCCGTTCCAACGGCCAGATCGACTACGCCGGACTGGAGAAGTTGATCGACCACCAGATCGCCGGTGGCGTGGACTACGTGGTGTCGATGGGCACCACGGGCGAAAGCGTCACCCTCACCAAGGCCGAGAAGCACGAGCTGTTGGCCCAGACCATCGGCTTCGTGCGCAATCGCGTCCCCGTGGTGCTGGGTGTGGGTGGCAGCAACACAGCGGAGGTGGTCGAAACGCTCAACAGTTTCGAGATGGACGGCGTGGATGCCATCCTCAGCGTAAGCCCCTACTACAACAAGCCCACGCAGGAGGGCATCTACCAGCATTACAAGGCCATCGCCCAGGCCTCGTTGCGCCCCATCATCCTCTACAACGTGCCCGGTCGCACCGGCAGCAACATGAGCTCCGAGACCACGGTCCGCCTGGCCCGGGACTTCAAGAACATCATCGCCATCAAGGAGGCCAGCGCAAACCTGGACCAGATGGGGCGCATCCTCAAGCACAAGCCGAAGGACTTCATGCTCATCAGCGGCGATGATACGCTCACCCTGCCCATCATCGCGCTGGGCGGTGTGGGGGTGATCAGCGTCGTCGGCAATGCGCTACCTGCAGAGACCAGCACGCTGGTGAAGGCGGCGTTGAAGGGTGATCTGGAGACCGCCCGCCGTGAGCACCTGCGCATGATCGAGGTGATCGACCTGCTCTTCGCCGAGGGAAATCCCGGAGGCATCAAGCATGTATTGAAGGTGCTCGGCATCTGCGGCGATACCATGCGCCTGCCCTTGGTGAACATCAGCGAAGCCACGGCCGGCAAGCTCTACAAGGCCTTGGCGGATGCCGAGGTGGTGAAGTTGTGAACTACTGCACGATGCTAAAGCTCACTAACTCTAGCGTCGTCACCGTGTCGGTCCCAATACGGTTTTCCTCCTTGATCAGACCGACATCCTTCGCGTAATAACGCCATTTCACGAAGAGGGACCCTCCTTCGGCTATCACGATCACTTCGTCGTACGTGGTACCCTGGATGGTGATCGTCGTGTCCCGATCGGAGACCATTCTCCTGAGAAGGTGGGTCGGGGCCTCAAACCACTCTTGCGTACCGATCGGGGCGTCCATCAAAAGTGGGAACAGAACTGTTGGTAGCGTTGCATGGTCCGAGTGCAAGGGGTATGAGTAGCCGTACATGGGGTGTCCATCCCAATAGGGTACCAGAGCTGTGTGGGTGATACAATCACCCTGGCTCCATGAGTGAGCGACGAGATCACTGCTGACTCTTTTGGTAATGCTGTCACCATTGTTGTTCACATAGGTCCATGCAGATCCAGGGAAGACCGGCAGGTAGGGCAGCGGTCGGAAGACCGTGTTCTCCTCCCAAGTGCTGCAATACTCAATGTCATCCTCCTTTCGGCACCCGAGGAGCACGGATATTAGCATGGACCACAAGAGGAAGTGGTGCAACGATCCCATTGACCAAATCTAGCACGTGGCAACAGTGCTCACAAGAGCCGGCCATCGCGGGCGTCCGTGCATAGGGACCGGGAGGTTCCGATCGAACATGTTGGTTGTCGTCGCACTGAAGGACATACCTCCCTTCGATCTGGTGAGGGTAGCGCCGCCGCTCACCGTTTCGTGGTTCCGTTCCCACACCACGAGCAAAGGCACGGCCGCGACGAACTTGGCAAAGGGGGTAATGCACAGGCTCGGGTGCACCAGCAGACCTCGCTGCATATCTTGGCAGGCATTCCCATGGATTTCCTCGCTCTCGACTTCGAGACCGCCACGCCGCAGCCGGACAGTCCCTGCGAGCTGGGCATCGCCGTGGTGCGTGGGGGAGTGGTGCGGGAGGTCCGCAACTGGCTGATCAAGCCGCCGCAGTGGCCCTACTTCAGTCCGTACAACATCGCGGTGCATGGGATCACTCCACAGGACGTTGCTGAAGCACCGCGCTGGAAGGAGATCTGGGGCGAGGTTGCTGCCTTGTTGCAGGACAATGTGGTGGTGGCCCACAATGCCGCCTTCGACATGACCGTCCTGCGCAGCACCTTGGCCGGTCACGGTCTGCCGCATCCCTCGTTCCAGTACTTCTGCAGCGTGAGCATGTCCCGCAAGATCTGGCCGGGCCGCAGTTCCTATGGTCTTCGGCCCATGTGTGACATGCACGGCATCCACTTCAAGCACCACCGCGCCGGCAATGATGCGGAGGCCACGGCGGAACTGGTCCTTCGGGCCACGGACCAGCGCCCGTCCTTCGACATCACACAGTTCCTGCTCGACGCGAAAGTGAAGATCGGCGCCTTCTATCCCGAAGGCCACCGGACACCCGGTGGCAAGGTGGTGGGGGCGGCGGTCAGGCCCGCTGCACCGACGTTCAGAGCTTCACGTACATCTTCTTGATCCGCATCAGCGGACCGGGGCAGTGGGTGCCGTGGCAGTTCGCACAGCTCTGCACCAAGGCGTTGTAGGCCTGCTTGCGGTCCTTCTTCGCAGCCTTGTACAGGGCATCCACCTTGTTCTGGTAGTCCTTGCCGAAGGTGGGGAAGGTGATGGGGTCGATGTGCATGCCGTCCGTGGGGATCGCCGTCAACAGCGTGCTGATCTCCTTCGGGTACGGCGGCAATTTCTTGTCCCCCCGGTTCACCGCGGCCTTCACACTGTCGGCATGCACGGCCATGGTCCGCATGAGCAGGGCCAGCTCACTGGCCGGTTTCAGGTCCTGGTCCACGGGTGCCACAGGCACTGGTGCAGTGGAGGGAACGGCAGCCTGCCGCGAGATGCAGCCCAGCAAGGCCAGTACCACCACGGGGAGCAGGACGACGACATGTGCGCGCTTCATGCCCCGAAAGTAACAGAAGCCGTGGGGCTGACACATTGACGGGGATCATGGGCGGTCCGATAGTTGCCTCCGCCCACGCATGTCCAGCGTTCCAGCACAGCGCCCCTCGCGCATGGTCTATGCGGCTGTGCTGCCCGGCCTTGCGGTGCTGTTGCTGTGGATCGTGCATGTGCTGGATGTGGGCCTGTCCCTCGAGCTGAACCGCTATGGTGTCCTTCCCCGTGTGGCGCACGGCCTGGTCGGCGTGTTGGCCGCCCCATTGCTGCATGGCGATCTTGAGCATCTCATCGGCAACTCGGTCCCGGTCTTCGTGCTGGGTTGGAGCCTCATGTACTTCTTCCCGGACATCTCCGGCAGGGTGGTGGGCATCGCCTGGCTGTTCACGGGACTGGGCGTGTGGATCAGCGCGCGCGCCAACATCCACATCGGGGCCAGCGGTGTGGTCTATGCGCTCGCCGCGTTCCTGTTCACGAGTGGATTGCTGCGCCGGCAACGCACGCAGATGGGGCTCGCCATGCTGGTGGTGTTCCTCTACGGAAGCATGTTCTGGGGCATCTTCCCCATCGTGCCGAAGGTGAGCTGGGAAAGCCACCTCTGGGGCGGCATCGCCGGCGTGGTGCTGGCGCTGGTGTTCCGCAACGCGCCCTCGGCGGTGAAGGATCCCGAACCGGTGCTGCTGGACGATGACGACAGTTTCGACCCGGAGGGCATCAGGCCATCCGGTCCCCCCGTGATCTATCGGTATGAAGTCGCTGCGCGCGGCGATGGTCAGGCCCCCACATCGTCCCATGAGCTCGACCCAGGCCGCACCAGCGGCACGTGGAGCGCGCCGACGGGCACCGCTCCGAAATGAGAAAAGCCCCCTGGACCAGGAGGCTTTTCAATGTTGCTGGTTCTGATCACTCCGCCTTCAGCGCGGCCAGTTCCTGACCTGCGCCCAGGAGCTTCAGCAGTCCGTTGTCCATCTTGAAACTGTCCACCTTGCCGAGCATGCCGGTGATGGCCGTTTCCACGGGTTGGATGCCTTCGCAGTATTTTTTGGTGGATCCCACGCTCGGGAACTTCAGCGCGGTGCCTTCCAAGGTGTACTGGCCCATCAGGGAGTTGCATCCGCCGAAGCCCTGCAACTGATCACCGGCAAGCTTCAACCAAGGTGTCTCCGTGCCTTCCGGTAGACCCAGGCTCTTGCCCGCCAGGCTCTGGAACACCCACTTCTTGTCCATCAAGGAGCCCATGTCGGTCACACTGTTGTTGCACTTGTTGGCGCTCAGGGTAACGAGGAGCAGAAGGCCTGCGAGCAGCTGTTTCATGGGGGTCAATTGTTGAGCATCACCGGCATCACCAGCATCAGCACATCCTCGCCCACTTCACCGGCCTCGCCGGGGAGCAGGATGCCCGCACGGTTCGGTGCGCTCATTTCCAGGATCACGTGCTCGGTGGTCAGGTTGTTCAGCATGTCCATCAGGAAGCGCGAGTTGAACCCGATGGTGATCTCCTCCCCATCATAGGAGCAGGTGAGCTTCTCGTTCGCCTCGTTGGCGAAATCGAGGTCCTCGGCACTGATGGTGAGCTGGCTGCCGTTGATGTGCAGGCGCACCTGGTGGGTGGTCTTGTTGGCGAAGATGGACACCCGGCGGATCGAGCTCAGGAAGGTGGCCCGGTCGATGGTCAGTTTGTTCGGGTTGGTCTTCGGGATGACGGCCTCGTAGTTGGGGTATTTGCCGTCGATCAGGCGGCACACCAGCAAGGTGTTGTCGAATTTGAAGGCCGCATTGTTCTCATTGAACTCCACGGTGACATCGGCGTTGGTCGCGGACAGGGTGTTCTTCAGCAGGTTCAGTGGCTTCTTGGGCACGATGAACGAGGCGGCCTTGGGGGCCTGCACATCCGTGCGGCGATAGCGCACCAACTTGTGCGCATCGGTGGCCACGAAGCATACGTCCTCCGGGCTCAGTTCGAAGAAGATGCCGCTCATCACCGGACGCAGGTCATCGTTGCCGGTGGCGAAGAGGGTCTTGTTGATGGCTGCTGCCAGGGTACCGGCGGGCAGTGACAGGGTAGTGGGATCCTCCAGCACGGGGCTCTTGGGGAACTCGGTGCCGTTGAAGCCGGTCATCTTGTACTTGCCCTGTTCGCTGTTGATCTCCACACCGTGGTGCTTTCCATCGATGGTGAAGGTCAGGGGCTGTTCGGGGAAGGCCTTCAGGGTGTCGAGCAGCAGGCGCGCTGGGATCGCCACACTTCCCTTGTCCTTGGCCTCCACGGCCATGGTGGCGGTGATGGTGGTCTCCAGGTCACTGGCGGTCACCGTCATCTGCTTGCCATCGATCTCGAACAGGAAGTTATCGAGGATGGGGAGCGTGTTGCTGCTGGCGAGCACCCCTTGAAGAAGTTGGAGCTGTTTGAGGAGCGCGGTACTGGATACGATGAATTTCATCGGGGATAGGGTCGTTTTAAGTCGGGCAAAGTTAGACGGGCACCCCTGCGCACCGGGCACCACTTTTCAACACAAAAGGGGGGTTATCCACAAGATCCGCCGCAGCCGGAACCCTTTACGGGAGCAGGTTTTCCGCCGGTTGCAGGATCGGGTCGAACAAGGGCCGCTGGATCACCACCATCAGGCTGTCCTCCACCAGGGCATGCATGCGGTTCGCTTCGTACTTCGGCTGGTAGGCCAGGGTGGGGTCCACCTCACCCGTGTAGGGCATGTACCAGAAGCGCACGCTGCGTTGGCGCCCGTCCCGGTCGGTGGTCACCACCACATGGTCCGGGGGCGTGGCCAGCAACGAATCCCGCGTGGCGAGCTTCATGTCCCGGTCGATGATCTCGTAGTTCAACTGTTTGAAGGTTTGTAGGGTCATTTTCACCAGGCCGGTGTCCGTGGGCAACGGTCTGCCACCGGCGTCCAGCATGCGCACGCGCCCGTCCTCCAAGTGTTCGATGGTGAAGGGGCTTCCTGGACCGCGCGGCAGGTCCACCTTCACCTGCGCCAGCTCGAACAGGTCCGGGTAGCTCCATACGGTGGTGCTGCGCCAGCTGTCCAGTTCGGTGCGGAAGCGGGTGTTCAGCACACCGGTGAAGCCGCTCATACCCACGACAAAGGGTGCACTGCTCCGGCCCTTTTCGGGCAGCTCCAACACCGCATAGGTCCCGAAGTTGTCCTTGGTGCCGTGTCCCACGATCCACACCTTGGAGGGCTTGTCCCCGCCTTGGTAGATCTCCACCCGTTTGGCGGCGGCGCCCATGATGCGCAACGCTGTGGCCTGGGCCTTTTTCGGCACGGGGCTCTTCACTTCCACGCGGCGGAAGGTCTTCAGCAGCAGCTCGATATCGGACTGCCGGGCGATGTAGCGCCCGTTGAGGGACCAATATCCATCGGCCCGACGAAGATCGATGGTGTTCCCGGCGGGGTCCGCGATGAAGATGCGGTCCACGCTCGCGGTATCCGATATGGCGAAATCACTGAGGGGCTGGTCGAGGGTGCTGGCCGCGGAGCGCTGCTGCAACCACCAGGCGATGCCGCCCAGCAGGACGACCACGAGGACCAACAGGAGTTTTCGGTTCATGACGGGGAGCTCATTCGACGGCGGCGCAGGAAGTGGAACGCCAGTCCGCCAAGGATGGAAAGCACGATGGGCAGCACCGTGTTGAGGATCTGGATGGGCAGCCGCTCCCGCTCGATGCGTTCGGGGTCCAATTGGCGCAGGGTGATCTCGCGCGATCGGATGCTGATCAGGCTCTTGTCATCCAGGAGGTAGTTCATCGCATTGATGATCAACTCCCGGTTGCCGTAGATCTTGGCGTTGGCATAGCGGTCGAAGCCCAGCATGTAGTACATGCCCTTGCTCGCATCCACGCGGTTGGCGATCACATCCCCATCGCTGATCACCACCTGTGCGTTGGGCGGGCTATGCTGCCTGAAGGCCACGTTCTCATCTTCCCGGAAGGCAGGCGGAAGGCGGTCCGTGTAGGCCGATGTGAACCGTCCCTCCAGCAATACCGCCAGGGGCAGGTAGGGCGTGCTCCGCTTGTCGAAGCCCATGTCCATCTCCACCATGTTCAGGCTCACCCGTACGGGATTGCGCTGCGCGAAGCTGGCCGGTGAGGAGGTGAGGAGGATGGTCTTCTTCACACTGTCCACCCCGATGGTGTCGATGCTGCTGGCGAAACGCAGATGCACCGGATCGATGTTGGCCACGATGGGATGTGTGCTCTGGGGGATCGAGACCGGCTCGAAGTACCAGGGAAAACGCTCCAGTTTCCGCTGGTTGCCGTAGGGCTGGGTGTAGATCTCGATCGGCGCGCAGCTGCGGTCCAGCACCAGGTCGTGGTTGACCCGCACGCCATAGCTGAACAGGAGTTCATGGATGCCGAGCTCATGGGGCACGGCGATGGAGAACTGGTTGCGGCGAAGGCTGTCCAGGTTCGCGTTCATGGCATCCACCAGCCACAGGACCTTGCCACCGTTCATCACGAACTGGTCGATCACGTAACGGTCACGGTCGCTGAACAGGCTGTCCGGCTTGGCGATCACCAGGGCCTCCAGGTCGTTCACGCGGTGGCGCATCACTTCCACCTTCCGGCTCAGGGCATCGATGCGGTCATCGATGCGCACGCGTTTCACCTCGTACAGTTCCTCCAGCGCCTTGGTCACATCCATCACCTGCATGGCATCCAGTTCACCATGGCCTTCGAGGAAGCCGATCCGTGGGCGGCGTTGTGCGGTGACCTTCCGGAAGGCACTGGCCATCTCATATTCCAGGTTGTTGATGGAGCGGTTCACGATGTCGGCATCCGGTGACCTTAACTGGGTCTTCAGCAGCTGAACGGGAATGGTCTTGTCGCGGTAGGTGATCAGTGCACCCGGGAACACGATGCGTTCAGTGTAGGTTCCCTTTTCCCGCAGGCGGATGCTGCTGTAGGTCAGTCCCTGCTTCTGCAGGTCGTCGTACACCTCGTTCCTCGTCTTCTGGTCGGGGCTTTCGTTGGGGTCCACGAAGCTGTAGTGGATGCGTTCCGGCTGGTGGATCCGCATCTCGTCCAGCAGGTCACGCGTGGCCTGTGAAAGCCGCTCCAGGTCAGCGGGCAGCTCACCGCTCAGGTACACCTTCACGTAGATCTCCCCATCCAGGTCTTTCACCAGCTCGCGGGTCGCTTCGGTCAGGGTGTAGCGCTTCTCCGAGGTGAGGTCGGCGCGCAGTCGGAAGAAGGAGCCGATGTAAAGCACCAGCAGCACGAGGGCCACGCCCAGGGCCAGCTCAAGGAGGTCGCCCGCGCGATGGCTGCGTCGCCCCGAAGGCCTGGTGCTATCCGAGGGACCCGTGGCCATTACCAACGTCGGCTTTGGAGCGCAGCGCGCGTGAGCAGCAGGAAGATGACGATAACCCCACCGAAGTACAACGCATCACGCAGGTCCAGCACGCCCCGGCTCATGCTCATGTAGTGCTCCTGGATGCCGATGCTGCGGATGATGCCCTCCGATCCGCCGAAGGCCTCGTAGCTCGCCATGAGGTCGAAGCCCAGGTAAAGGAAGAAGCAGCTGAACACCGCGATCAGAAAGGAGATGATCTGGCTGTCGGTGAGCGACGATGCGAACACCCCGACCGCTGCGAAGGAGGAGGCCAGGAAGAGCAGGCCTATGTACGAGCCCATGATGCCTCCCGTATCGAGGTTCCCTCGGGGAACGGCAAGATCCTGCAGGGAGTACCAATAGACCAGGGTGGGGAGCAGGGACAGCACGATCAGGACCACCGAGGCGATGTATTTCGCCAGCACGATCTGCAGTTCGCTCAACGGTTTGGTCAGCAGGATCTCCAAGGTGCCCGTGCGGCGCTCCTCGCTGAAGCTGCGCATCGTCACGGCCGGCACCAGGAAGAGGAAGATCCACGGCGCTGAGAAGAACAATGGCCCCAGGTCGGCGTAACCCAGGTCCAGGATGTTATCCGGGAACACCCAGAGCAGCAGGCCGGTGATCAGCAGGAACACCACGATCACGATGTGACCGATCAGCGACCCGATGAAGCCTTTGATCTCCTTGAAAATGAGTGAACGCATGAGGAAAGCGGGCGCCAAGATACTCCGGTGTTCGCTCACCACCTTTGCCGTTCCTCGCTGCATCACGCAGCCCACTGGGGAATGCCACGTACCGCAGCCCCATGGGCTTGGGGCATATCGGGCGAACTCCCTGGTCAGAACTCGATCACCGACTTGCGTGGCTTCCTCTGCGGTTTGCGGGGGATCTTCTCCTCATCCGTATTGCAGTAGTTCCGCACGATGAACTGGGCATCCTTGTCGCCCAGTTCCCCACTGGCCCGCCAATCGGCACAGGCGGCTTCCTTTTCCTGCAGGTTGTAGTGGCAGTCGGCCCGGTAGTAATGGGCTTCCCGGAGATCGGCGTCACCCGCCTCGATCACGGTGGTGAAATGGGGTATGGCCTCCGCATACCGTTTGGCCTCGAAGAGCTGCACCGCCAGGCTCATGGTGCCACTGGGGATCTTCGGGTCAATGGCCAGGGCGGCCTCCAGGTCCGCCAATCCTTTTTCGTCATGGTACAAGGCACCGTGCACCACACCCCGCAGCAGCAGTGCCATCGCATCGTTCGGACGCAGGTCCAGGGAGCGATCCAGGTCGCGCAGGGCACCGTCCCAGTTCTGCCCGATGTAATTGGCGCAGGCACGGTTGTACCATGCATCCGGGTCCTTGGGGTCCAGGTCGATGGCCCGGTCCGCATCCCGCATGGCCTCCTTGACCCGTCCTTCGGTGACATGGATGGCGGAACGGCTCACGTACAGCCGTGCATCCTGGTCGTCGAGCTTCTCGGCCCGGGTATAGTCCAGCAGGGCGCCGTGGAGGTTCTGCTGGCGCTGATGGATGTCACCGCGAAGCTTATAGCCGCCAGGGATGGTCTCGTCCATTCGGATGGCCGAATCGGCATGGGCCAGGGCCACTTCGTACTGGGCGGCACCATAGGCCTCTCGCGCCTGCTGGAGGTGTGCCTCGGCATCGAGGGGCGAAGCGGGCTGGGCCAGAAGCAGGCCGGGGAGGATCACCAGTGCGGAAAGAAGCGTTCGGAACATGGGACGAAGATCGCAGAATGAGGACGTGATTACCAGTGACTGACGCCGAGCTAGTGGTTGCGGGCGTTGAAAGGACCGTGCCGATCGTCCGGGGAAGGCCTTATGACCGGTGCTCCCGGTCGATGGACCATGCTTCCGCCGGGGCATCGAAAAGGGCTTTCACCACTGGCCAGACATCAGCGAACACGGCGGACCGGCGGTAGGCCTCAAGGTCCTCAGGGCCATCCCAATGGCTGTGGGTGAAGAAGACCCGTGGGTCCTTCTTTTCGTGCCACAGTTCGAGGTAGCGGCAACCTGGAAAGCTACGGATGCGAGGCGCCCAACCTTGGAAGAGCTCCTGGAAGCGGGACACCTCCTCTGCCCTGAACGTCATCTTCACCAAACGGATGATCATGCCGGCAAAGGTCAGCCACGTGTGTCCAGGTCCACGCGCACGGGGTCGTTCACCTCCACGCCGAACAGTCGCGCGGCGCCACCACCATGTCCTTCCACACCCTTGTTCACGGCGATCTCCAGCAGACCCATGGCATTGAAGAAGGCCACACGCTCACCCAGCAGCACATCGCTGTAGGTGGAGTGCAGGCGGGTGATGTCGTCCTCTGCGGAAGCGAAGCCAACGCGCAAGGCCCGTCCGCGCCCCACTTCATCCAGCACCGATCGACGGATGTTGGTCACTAGGTTGCCGTAGCTGTCGATGTAGATCACCTTTCCGCGGATGCTGTTCTGGTCCACCGCCGGTTGGAAGCCGATCTGCTCCTTGATGGTGACCACCTTGCGGCCGATCACATCCGCCGTGCCGCCCCGCGCCAGGTGGCAGGCGGCGGCCACGAAGACGCTTTTGGTGGGGAAGGTCACATGGTCGTCCTCGATCTTCATTGTCAGCTCGTAGGCCTCGTGGGGCTTGCCATCAAAGAGGAGCGAGAAGATCCCGTTGTCCGCCCCGATGAAGAAATGACCATCATGCTTGACCACCAGGTGCGGGGTCTGTCCGTCAGCCTCGGGGTTCACACCGATGATGTGGATGGTGCCGCGCGGGAACTCGGGGTAGGTGTTGCGCAGCACGAAAGCGGCCTGCGCATTGTCGAAAGGTTTGATGGAATGACTGACATCCACGATGATCGCCGTGGGGTGCTGCCGCAGGATGGCGCCCTTCACCACGGCCACGTAATGGTCCTTCAGGCCCATGTCGGTGGTGAGGGTGATGATGGCCATGGTCAGTGTGGAAAGCGAAGGCAAGGGCTACCTTCGGCGCGTAAAACTACCGGAGCTTGAAACCGGCCGAAGGGCCAAGTTCCTAACGATCCAATGTTACTTTGACCGAGAAGCTCATCACCATCATCGGCGTCGACCCCGTGGATGTCCTGGGGTCCAATGACGCCAACCTGCGACTGATCAAGCCCCTGTTCCCCAAGTTGAACATCGTGGCCCGTGGCGATACGGTGAAGGTCACCGGGGCCGAGACGGATATCGCGCGCTTTGAGGAACGCTTCAAGGAGCTCGTGGAGCATGTCTCCCGCTTCAACGAGCTGCCCCGCAAAGTGCTCGATGACATCATGGGTACCGGCGAACGCAGCGAGGGAGGCTCTGACGATGCCGATGTCCTGGTATACGGCAATGCCGGTCTGCGTGTGAAGGCCCGGACCCTGAACCAGCAGAAACTGGTGAAAGCCGTGGCTGAGAGCGACATGGTCTTCGCCATCGGCCCGGCTGGCACAGGCAAGACCTACACGGCAGTGGCCCTCGCCGTGAAGGCCCTGAAGGAGCGCAAGGTGCGGCGCATCATCCTTACACGGCCCGCGGTGGAAGCGGGGGAGAACCTCGGCTTCCTGCCCGGTGACCTGCGTGAAAAGCTTGACCCCTACCTGCAGCCGCTCTACGACGCGCTCAAGGACATGATCCCTGCTACGCGCCTGGCGGATCACCTGGACGAAGGGGTCATCCAGATCGCGCCGCTCGCCTTCATGCGCGGCCGTACCCTTGACCACGCTTTCGTGATCCTGGACGAGGCGCAGAACGCCACCCTGCCCCAGTTGAAGATGTTCCTCACCCGCATGGGGCGCAATGCCAAATTCGTCATCACCGGTGATGTGACCCAGGTGGACCTGCCCGACCGCCAACCCAGTGGCCTGACGCCCGCCGTGGACATGCTGCGGAACGTGGAAGGCATCACGGTCATCGAGCTCACCGAACAGGATGTCATCCGGCACGAACTGGTGACCCGCGTGCTGGGAGCTTTCCGCGAACTGGAGAAGAAGAACGACAAGAACGATCGCCCCCGATGATCACGACTACGCCTGGGACGTTGATGCGTTCCGACCTCAAGCACCCCTTGATCAACAAGGTGTACCACGGCAAGGTGCGCGACGTATACACCCTTTCCGACGGCCGCATCCTGCTGGTGGCCAGCGATCGCATCAGCGCCTTCGATGTGGTGCTGCCGCGCGGCATACCCCACAAGGGACAGGTGCTCAGCCAGCTGAGCTGGCACATGCTGCAGGCCACGGCAGGGGTTGCCCCCAACTGGGCCCTCGCGTCCCCGGACCCCAATGTGGTGATCGGCCATGCCTGTGACACCGTGAAGGTGGAGATGGTGGTGCGCGGCTACCTTGCAGGTCATGCCTGGCGCACCTATCAGGCCGGTGGTCGCGTGCTCTGCGGGGCCGTCCTGCCCGGGGGCATGAAGGAGAACGACCGCTTCCCGGAACCGCTGATCACACCCAGCACCAAGGCCGATGTGGGGCACGACGAGGACATCAGTCCGGACGAGATCCTGGAGCGAGGCCTGTGCACGGAAGACGAATGGGCGACCATGAGCCGCCATGCACTGGCGCTCTTCGCGGAGGGTTCACGGGTCGCTGCGCAACGCGGCCTCCTGCTGGTGGATACCAAGTACGAGTTCGGACGTACATCCGATGGCCGCATCCTGCTCATCGACGAGATCCACACGCCGGACAGTTCACGCTACTTCTACGCCGAGGGATATGCCGATCGCCAGGCTGCCGGCGAACGCCAGAAGCAGCTCAGCAAGGAGTTCGTGCGCGAGTGGCTGATCGCCGGTGGCTTCATGGGCAAGGAGGGCCAGCAGGTACCCACCATGGACGATGCCTTTGTGCATAGTGTCACGGCCCGCTACGTGGAGCTCTTCGAGCGCATCACGGGCAGCACCTTCCACCCGGCACCCACGGAGGATATCAATGCACGGATCCAGAAGGCCGTGAGCGAGTACTTGGGATAAGTCCCCCGTATCGAGCGCTCTTTCAGCGGCCCACGGCCTCAAAGCCCAGGTCCGACGCTGCTCCCTGGACGAGCACGGACCGGAACATTTCGGCATCCTTCCGTCGCTTATGGAAGAAGAACGCGCTGGGTGTGCGGGGCTGCTCGGCGAGTCCCATGGCGGCCAGTACATCGGCCTCGCTGTGTTCGAAGGTGAAGGCGAAGAAGACGTCCACGCCGGCCTGTTCCGCCATGCGCAAAGCTTCGGAAAGGAGTTCGCGGAACTGTTGCTGTTCAGGGCAGCGATAGGCGATCACGCGACAGGCGTTCAGTCCACGAACAGGCCCGCAGGAGATCAGGAGAGCCGCGCTCATCGTACCGTCCGGTGAAGAACGATGAAGGAGCAGATGACGCGGCCCCAACGCATGGAAGAAGCGCCAGCGCAGCGTTTCCACGGTCCAGAACGGCTTCACCTCCGCTTTCCCGTCGTTCAACAGGTTCGCCAACTGGCGCAGCAGGGAATCATCGGGAGCGGCGCTGAGTTGAGCGGTGGAGGAGGCCCACTGTGCGAATGGCAGGGGTGATGCGGGCAAGCCACCGCCGATCTTGTGCATCGCGTAGCGCAATCCGCCGCGCAGCGGTGATAGGACCTTCCGGAACCATTGGCCGCCCTCGAGTTCCTGGTACTTCAGGCTGCGGAACACCGGAGCGCTGTTCGGGTTCGAGCCATTGATGAAGGCATGCCCAAGGTCACTGGTGCTTTTCAGGATCAGTCGAAGGCCCACACCACCTTGCCGGTGCGCGTCATCCACCGCAAAGTCCACGAGGGCCGGTATCGTCACTTGCTCGCCACGTACATCCCACGTGAGGTACACCCGGTTGATGAAGCCTACCACCTGTTGGGACCCGTCCACTGCCACGATCATGGAGCCCAGGCCGCTCGGGCAATTCGGGTTCTCGGCATACTCCCATTGGTAGAACGAGGCCATGGCCTGATGGGCGTTGCGACCATAGACACGGCCCGAGAAGGCCAGGATCCGTTCCATCGGAACGTCCGTTCCGCTCACGAGGGAGATCTTCGCCGGCTGCGCCACGTTCCTGCCTGCTTCGGATGCTAGAGGAGGGGAGGAAGCCCCCCGGTAACCATCAGCTTCTGCCCGGTGGTGAAGCTGGAACGTGAGGACGCGAGGAAGACGATGGCATCCGCGACCTCCTGTGCTTGGGCCAGGCGCTTCAGGGGGCTGGCCGCTTTCAGTTTGCCCAGGGCCACTTGGTTGAAGCCGCGGGTGAAGTCGGTCTCCACCAGGCTGGGCACCACCATGTTCACCAGGATGTTCTGTCCGGCATATTCGGCGGCCAAAGCCCGGGTCAATCCGTTCAGTGCCGACTTGGCCACCACGTACTTGGTCTGGAACGGCGGAGGTGTTTCCACCGCAATGGTGGAGATGTTGATGATCCGCCCTCCTCCCTTGCGCAGGAATTCCGGGATCACGGCCTGAGAGACCTGGAACGCGCCTTTCACGATCACGTCCAGATCGTCCTGGATCCTGTCCCAGGTGGTCTCCAGGAAGGGGATCGGGAAGAAGTTGCTCGCCGCACCGTTCACCAGCACGTCGATCGTTCCGAAATGCGTGACCGCCTCCTTCACCATGCGCTGCACCTCCGCTGCGGACGACACATCGGCCTGCACTGCCAATGCCTCGCCCCCGTATGCCTTGATCTCGGCCACAAGCTCTTCTGCTTCGGTACGCGAGGACCGATAGTTGATCACCACCCGGGCACCGTGTACGGCGAACAACTTCGCGGTGGTGGCACCCAGGCCGCGGCTCCCACCGGTGATCAGCACCACCTTGTTCCGTAGGCCCATGTCCTGATGACCTTCCGCCAATTCCTGGATGGTCGGTGGCTCGAAGGGTGACTTCGCGACCAGCACGGTGACCTTGCCGTGTGCATAGGTCTCCGAGCCGGTGGCGATCACGACCTCCTGAGAGAAGGTGTTGATCGTGGAGGAGCGGAAGGACACCGTGGATCGCAGCGTTGCCTGAGCTGGAGCTTCCTGCAAGGGCCCATCCATGGTCAGTGAGAATTCCTGGAAGGTCGCCGAGCGCCCCGGCATCACCATGCCCACGAGGGTGGACAAGGTGGCGAGCATGGCGAACGCACCCGGATCCTTCCCGCGGAGCACATCAGTCGTGATCGGCTCCGTGGCATTTTCCCCCGCCATGCGCAGCAGGTCTTCATAGGCCCGCAGCTGATCGCCACCCCAACGCAGGCCGAAGCTCGAGACATCCCCTTGCTTGATGGCCTCGAAGCGATGGTCCTGTTCCTGCAATTGCTCGACCAGCAGCGTGCCGGGAAGTTCTCCGGCCTGCAGCCCTGACGCGGGTACATCGAGGGCGACCAACACGCTGCCGCGAGTGACCACCGCCCGGTCTGAGGAGTTCACGATGGTGAACAGGACCTTCGAAGTGCTCGCACTTTCCCCTTCGGTGTGGCAGGTGATGGTGATCGTACCGTTCGGGAAGATGGGCTTCAGGAACTGGCCATCGATGTGCGTGATGCGGAGCGACCGTTCGCCGAACAATTGCCGCAACGCGGCCGGGAGGAGGACGATGGGCAGCAGGCCATGCACCACCGTGGAGTTGTACATGGACCGTCGGCCGAACTCCGCATCGACGTGCAGCGAACTGTGATCACCGGTGAACGCGGCGAAGGCCTGCACCAGTGCATCGCTCACGGTGATCGTGAGGCCGGTCGGTTGCTCTGCCTTCATCGCTGGTGCGTGGGTCATTTCATCAACAACTTCAACGAGGTGGGGCAGGGGTACGGACGGTCCATGGACCACGTAAAGGTCGGTCCTTCACCGCTGCTATCGAAGCCCGAACGGAGCATGAAGTCCAGGCAGGGTTTGTTCTTTGCCGTAGGCTTGAAGTGGGCTTCGATGCGGACCTTGTCGGCCAGCTCGGCCATCACGAAGGCCACATGGAGCAGGGTCTCCTCCACCTGGCGGCCCATCACCCGGCAGCTCAGGACCAGGTCGCTGATCAACGCGCTTTTCGGGTCGGAAAGGTCCAAGCCCAGCACGCCGGTGAGCCCGGCATCGCCGAAGCGATCGCTCACCCGGAAGGACCAGAGCTGGTAGGCGGGTTGCTGCATCCGTTCACGCAGCTCCTTTTCGCTCGGCCGCCATGTGCTCAGGTTGAACTGGTTGGTCTTGCCGAAGAGCTGGTGCACGCGCGCGAAGTCGCCCTCATCCACGCGGGCAGCGGTCACCGTCGTCTCCAGTGATCGTAGCCAGGCCTCCACCTCGCCGAAGGCCGCCTTGGACCGTTCGCGGACGACCTCTTCCTGGTACATCTGCGTGCGTGCCAGGTCCTCCGCGCTGATGGCATCGAGGTTGAACACCGGAAGGCTCCTCAGCTTTTCCGTGTAGAGCAGTTTGTTCTCCGGCCAGTCCGGAACGAAGACCTCGGGGAGGAATTCCTTCACGCGGGAACGCTCCACCGGATTGTCGTCGATGAACATCACCGATCGTGCACCGAGGTTCAATTCCTGGATGATGCTCTGGATATTGGAGGCCTTGTCGTTCCAATCGATCCTGATGGCCACCATGTCGGTCCTCCGGAGGATCATCTCCGGGTGCTTCTCCATGGCCTCCAACGCCACGCTCTCCTCGTTCTTGCTGGCGATCGCGAGCAGGATCCCACGGTCCTTCAAGGCCTTCAGCGTGCGCTGGAAGTCCACGAAGCTCTCACCGATGGGGTCATGCCCGCCTAAATGCAGGTTCTGCCAGCCATCATCTCCCACCACGCCACCCCACAGGGTATCGTCAAGGTCCAGTACGATGAGCTTGATCGCCAGGCCCTGGCTGCGTTCCATGTGGGCGATGAGGTCCTTTGCCGCCACAAGGAAGACTTCGTTGGAAAAGGGCGTCTTGGTCAGGTACCACATCCGCTGGGACCAGGCCCCGGTGCCCACGCCCTGCATCCAGCGCGAACTGTTCATCAGGTGCACGTTGGAAAGGTCGGCCAGCTTTTCGGACAGACGAGCGTTCATCTGCAACAACAGGCCATGCACGCCCGTGCTGTGCCGCATCTCCTGCAGACCGTATGATTCGGCCGGGTTGATCTGCCAAAGGGGAACATACACGGCCTTCAGCACACTGGCCGCTGCACGGATGGCTTGGGCAAAGTGATCGACATCGGAAAGGATCTCATCGATGGCGACCGGAGCGAACTGTCTTGCGCGTTGAAATCCTGCCGCCACCTTGCCTGGTTGGGTCCACACAACGGCTGATCCATCGGTGGCCGTGAGGCCATGCAGGACGGGCACCACGTTATCCAGCGCGGCCACTCGAACGTTCAGGAGCGGCCCGGCCTGGCTCTTCAAGATGTTCGCGAAATTCGTCAGATTGAGGTCTGAAACGAGGACAAGTCCGGTCGGGCCGTGGTGCATGGCTCAGGAACCCATCCGGGCCGAGAGATTATCGGCGAAGGATCGTACGGTGACGCTGCCCGATCCGAACAGATCGGTGAGATCCTGGTCGGACAATGATACAGACCGATGGTGCTGATCCTCGAAGGCCTCCTCCATGGCCACGATGAAGTTGGCGATACCCAGCGAATCCAGAGTGCCACCATCGCCCATGAGCACCGTATCCGGCGTATACTGAACCCGCTCAGCAGCGGGAAGGAACTCGTTCATCTTTCCGAGAACGGTAAGAATGGTGCCTTCGATATCCTGTGAGGTGGGTGTGGTCATGGTGTGAAAGACGGACTTGTCGATGGGTTCATCAAAGGGGGCGCTTACGATAGCTTCGCCTGTGGGGCCTGGTCATTCCACACCCAGCCGACCTTCCAGCACGGTCAACAGGTCGGTGAGCATCGCCCCCTTGTACGGGTCCTTTTCGGCCTTTGCCGCCTTCTTCACCCGGCCGAGAGCGCTGCGGGCAGCCTTCTCGGGCCAGATCTCCTGGTTCTCGATCACCGTCAGGCATTCGAAACACTCTTCAGCATCGCCCTCGATGGCCAGGTCGATGAAGGGGTCCAGATGATCACGGACATCGAGACCAGCGTTCCAGAAGGTGGCGAGCACGGTGCGTCGCACATCCAACAATGTGGGCTCCCGCAATGCGGTGATCAGTTCAGGCACAGCGTCCTTCACCTTGATCTGGTTCAATAACCCGGTGATGCGCTGCTGCACCTTTACATCCTTGCTTTTTGCCAGGGCAGTGAGCAAGGGGCGGATGGCACGGGCATCGCCTTGGTCCTCGATGCGGGTGAGAGCGGTAAGGACCTGGGCATCATCATCACTGAGAAGGGATGCGAAGGTCAGGTCCAACTTGCTCTTATTGGGTGCAGCTTCGCTCATGTCACAAAAGTAGGACAGCTCTGCAAAGACGGACACCGCCAAGGTTGATGCGAATGGAGCAGGACCACGATCGAACGAAGCCGGGTTGACCGTTCGCGACGAAGAACTAGAGGCTCACATACGTCCTACGTCCGGGCCGACGCTTGAACTTGTAGCTCACCTCGAGGCTCAGATAGCTTACCGAGTCAAGAAGCCCGGGATTGCCCCGGCGGCTTGTGTAAACGATGCTCGTGGTGCCATCGGTTCCGCGTCCGGTGGGGTCGCTGATGTAGCGAGCCAGTTCCTGCTGCACCGGGTCACCAATGTAGGCTGCGTCGATCTCGTCATAGGTGGCATAACGGTCGCTCACGTCGTCGATGACATCGTCGGTGAACATGATGTAGCTGAACTCCATGCCCACGCTCACCTGCTTGGTCACCATGTAACGTACGCCCATGCCCATGGGTACCGCGAAGTGCCAAGGCGAACTGCGGTCAGTGCGGCCGACCTCTGTGCCACTGGTGTTTCCCTCCGTCACCCAGGAATAAAGGTCCGTTTCATATTTGCCGTCGCGCTCCACGATGTTGGCACCAGGAGTGCCAGGAGGCGCGTCCCGAAGCGTCCCGTCCGCCCAACTGTGATAGCGGTTCCCGATGGCGATGTCACCCCGGAAGAGGTCAGCCTTGGGACGGCCATAGTATACGCCCAGTCCGATCTGGAACGTCATGAAGAAACGCTGTTGGTATAGTGGTTGAAAGGGTTCGCGGTAGGCGTTCAGCACCAGGTGTCCGGAGGCTCCGACCAGGTCGTTCCGGAAACTCAGCCCACGGCCGTAATTCTTCAGGTCCTTCACGTCCACGCCCTTGATCTGGGCCCGTTCATCATAGCCTACGCGGAACCAGCTGAGCCGAGCTTCGGCCGTCAGGGAACGTGTCACATAGCGCTTGGGGTTGTTCAAAAAGTCGCGGAAGGTGATCTGCATGCCGGGACGCAGACCGTTCCACTGCATTGCGGCGTCATAGTTGCCGAGGTCGCCGTGATAGTGGTTCACGCTCCCCACCACACCGATCTCGAGGTTACGTTGAGCGTGTGTGCTGTGTGCAGCAACGAGTATGGTGAACGAGAGTAGCGTTCCGCGGATCATGGGACCGGTGATTAAGTACCTGCAAGTTACTACTATAGACGTGATCCCGACCCGAGGTTGCCTCTTAACCTCGTGGACCGAAGATGGAGGAGCCTATCCGCACCAGGGTACTGCCCGCAGCGATGGCCAGATCGGCGTCTCCGCTCATGCCCATGCTCAGTTCCGTGAACCGGGGATGATGCTCCCCCTGCGCGCTGTGAAGTTCACGGTGCAAGCTGGCGAGTCCCTCGAATTCACGACGCACCTGTTCCCGGTCATCGGTGTTCGTGGCCATGCCCATCAAACCTCCCAGGACAAGCCGGTCCCAACGCACGGGATCCCAGCCAGCCATCAGGGCCCGTACCTCGTTCGCATCAAAGCCGTGCTTGGTCTCCTCCTGGGCGATGTGGACCTGCAACAGTAAGCTGATCGAACGGTCAGCGGCCAAGGCCCGCTTCTGGAGTTCATCCAACAGGGCCATATCGTCCACAGCATGCACCAGATGTACGAACGAACTGATGTATTTCACCTTGTTGCGCTGCAGGTGGCCGATGAAGTGCCATTCGATGTCAGTGGGCAACAAGGGCTGTTTGTCACGCAGCTCCTGGGGATAGTTCTCGCCGAAAGCGCGTTGACCCAGGTCATAGAGCGCCTTGATCTCGTCCACCGTCCGGGTCTTGCTCACCGCGATGAGCTTCACGTTCGGAGGAAGAGCATCCAGAACGGCGTGATAACGATCGGAGAGGGTGGACATGGTGCGGGTCGATCTCCGGCTATGTTCAAACGTCCTCCAGCGAATAGACGATCAATCCGCTGCGCAGTTTGGGCTCGATGTACGTGCTCTTTGGTGGCATGGTCCCACCGGTGTCTGCCACCGCCTGCAGTTCCTCAAAGCTTACCGGGTGAAGGTGGAAGGCTACAGCGGCCTCACCCTTGAGCACCATTCGTTCCAGCGGAGCGGGTCCGTCGGCGCCAGGGATGAAGCGGACCCGGGCATCGGTGCGCAGGTCGGCGATGCCCAGCAGCGGACCGAGCACCAGTTCGCTCAGTCTTGCGGCGTCCAATCGAGCGCTCGCATCGTGACTTGTGGATGGCGGAAGTTTCAAGGTGAACCAGCCCGAGCTGGTCTGTATTCCGATCATGCCAGGAGCACTGGTGGCTTCGGGAACGCTGCACAGTTCACCCACCAGTTCCAAGCGGTCCAAGAGGTCCTTCTCGCTGAGGTCCCCGAGCGTGGTCACCACCCTGTCGAAGTTGTAGATGTGAAGATGCGGCTTGGGAACGATGAAGGCGAGGCACCAAGCATTGGGGTCCACATCCGTGGATCCATGCTTGAGGGCCAGTCGCGCGCTGGAGGCCAGGCGATGATGACCGTCCGCGATGTAGAGCGCCGGGATCAACGCAAAGGCCTGCTGCAACTGCTTCCGCACCAAGGGGTCGTGAACAGCCCACACGCGGTGACGCACGCGGTCCGTGGTGCTGAAGTCCTGGTCGGGCCTGGTTGCCACAATGGGTGCCAACAAGGGTTCCCAGTCCACACCATCCGGTGTCGAGAGCAGCACGGGCTCGGCATTGATGCCCGTATGGTCCAGGTATTCGGCAAAGAGGTTCTCGCGCGCCGTGAGCGTCTGCTCATGCACTTTGATGCGGCCATCGGTGTAGGCGGCAATGCTCACACCGGCAATGATGCCCCGGGATATCCCGCCGCGCATCTGTTGCTCGTACACGTAAATGCAGGGCAGTGCGTCCCGTTCCATGTAACCCTCATCGCAGAAACCCTTGAATGCGCTGCGGATCCGGTGGAAACGTTCGGTCCTGGTGCCCTGGTGGTGGGACACCTCCTCGGGATGGATGACGTGCAGAAAGGTGTACGGATTGCCGGCCAGCTTATTGGCCAGTTCCTCCTTGGAGTAGGAGATGTAGGAGCGCGACCCAACAAGGTGGGCCTTGTCCGGCGTGGGGCGCCAGGCTCGGAAGGGCCGCAGCTCGATCATTCGTTCACGTGCACCGACGATCGCCAGGCCACGATCTGGTCCACCAGCTCATCACCCACACGCCCCTGCGCTTCAGCAGTGGCAGCACCGATGTGGGGCGTCAGGCTCAGGTTGGCCTGCGCCAGGATGTCTGCGCGGGGTTCGGGTTCGTTCGTGAACACGTCGAGCGCAGCACCGCGGATCCGACCATCCTTGAGGGCCGACAGAAGGGCATCCTCATCAATGCTGCCGCCGCGTGCGGTATTGATGAGCACGGCACCGGGCTTCACCCAGGAGAGTTCCTCCGCACCGATGACCGGTCGCCCATCCTTCAGTGCGGGAACATGCAGGCTGATCGCGTCGGCCTGTTCCATCAGTTCCTTCAGCTCCACCATCTTCACCGGCACACGCACTGTGGATCCTCCGATCTCCAGATCGATGGCCTCGGCCGTCGCGTGGTTGTCCACGTAGATCACCCGCATGCCGCAGCCCAGTGCGTATCGCGCGGTCCATTGGCCGATACGACCGAAGCCGATCACGCCGAGCGTCTTGCCGCGCACCTCGAAACCCTTTTCATATTCCTTCTTCAGGTCCTTGAACGCCGTGCGCCCTTCGGAGGGCATGCGTCGGTTGGCCTTGTGCAGGTTGCGCATCAAGCTGAAAAGATGCGCCATCACCAGTTCGGCCACGGAGATGGAGGAGGAGGCCGGGGTGTTGATCACCGGGATACCCTTCGAATTCGCGTAGCTCACATCGATGTTGTCCAGGCCCACTCCTCCGCGTCCGATCAACTTCAGTCCGGGGCAGATGTCGATGAGGTCCTTCCGCACCTTGGTGGCGCTGCGTACCAGCAGCACGTCCACCTTCTGGACGTTGATATACTGGGCCAACTGGTCCTGTGCAATGCTCTCGGTGCTCACCGCGAACCCTTCCTCGATCAAGGCTGCCTTGGCGCTGGCAGCGATACCGTCATTGGCGTGTACCCTCATGGATCAACCGTGTGTTTGGGCAAAGTGTTCCATCACGTCCACCAACACCTGGACGCTTTCGATGGGAAGTGCATTGTACATGCTGGCGCGATAGCCGCCCACGCTGCGATGGCCTCGGATGCCACTGATACCGGCTTCCTTCCAAAGGGCGTCGAAGGCCGGTTCCAAGGCCGCGTCCTGCAGCACGAAAGTGGGGTTCATCACACTGCGGTCCTCCACGGCGGTGGTGCCTTTGAACTGCGGCAAACGGTCGATGGCGCTGTAGAGCAGTGATGCTTTGGCCGCGTTCCGCTTCTCGGCACCTGCCACACCACCGTTGTTCTTCAGCCACTCCAGGTTCAGCATGCTCACGTACACCGCGAAGACCGGCGGGGTATTGTACATGCTCTCCTTTGAACCATGGTTCTTCAGGTCGAGCATCGGGCTCATCTTGCGTCCCGTGTGTCCCAGCGTACCGGGGTCGATCAGGTAGACCGTGGCTCCGGCTGGTCCCATGTTCTTCTGCGCACCGGCATAGATCAGGGCGAAGTCGGACACGTTCACCGGACGGCTGAAGATGTCGCTGCTCATGTCGCACACCACCGGCACGCCCGCCTTGGGCATGGTCCTGAACTGCGTTCCGAAGATGGTGTTGTTGCTCGTGAAGTGGAAGTAATCCACATCGCCGGGCACCTCGAAGCCCTTTGGGATGTAGCTGAAGTTCTTGTCCTCGCTGCTGGCCAGCACGCGCGTTTCGCCGATCAGCTTGCTCTCTTTGATGGCCCGCGTGGCCCACTCGCCGGTGTTCACATAGGCCGATGCTCCTCCGGGTTTGAGGTAGTTCAAGGGCACCATGTGGAAGCCCAGGCTGGCGCCCCCACCGAGGAACACCACCTGGTAGTGATCGGGAGCACCGAGCAGTTCCTTCACCAGGCTCTGGGCCTTGGCCATCACGGCCTCGAAAGGCTTGCTGCGGTGGCTCATCTCCAAAATGCTCAGACCACTGCCCTCGAAGTCGAGCACGGCCTGTGAGGCTTTTTGGAAGACCTCCTGCGGCAGGATGCAGGGACCTGCACTGAAATTGTGGACCTTTTGGGAGCTGGCAACGGTCATGCGGATGCGTTTTTTGACGGCGGGCCAAAGGTACGCGGACGCCGGTCCTGAAGGGCCGCGCAGGAAGTGATCGTGAACAATAAGGCGTTGGATCGACAGCACAGACCTGGCACTAAGGCCGCGGCGGTGCGTTGAAGGGCTTGGCTGTCCGTCCCGGATCGCGCAGGTCGATATCGGCCCCGAACCACCATTCCCCCTTGTGCCAGAAGTAGGCGTCCTGGGTCATGTCGGGTCCATAGAACGCCCATTGGTCCTTCATGTCCGCGCGGGAAGGGGAGAGGTGGTCCATCACGATCGCCTCCAATGCAGGATCGTAGCGGAGCGCCATGGTGGCCTGGTGCGAATAGCCGTACACCTTGCGCATGGCCTTCAGTTTGCCCTTGCCGAAGACCGGTGCACCGAAGCGCGGCTTTCCGCCCTTGAAGCTCAACACCTCGATCACCTTCCGGGTCTCCGCCCTGCTGTAGCCTTTCCAGCCGAGCAGGGTGTAGAGCGTGCGTCCACCCTTCTTCACAGGCACCACTTCATAATACAGTGCGCCATACCAGCGGTCCGTGCCCAGCTCCGGCACTTCAGGGGAAGTGATCCGCACCGTCTGGTCCTTCAGTTCATGCATCACATTGCCCCGATCGGTCCGCATGAGCAACGCCCCCTTGAACAGGTGGCTTCCATCCTTCCGGGGAAGGTTCCAGGTGAACAGGCGGAACGCCCCATCGGGCGCATCCACCCGCGTCATGGGCACATCATCGAATGAGGCGGTCAGTGCATCCTCCCTTCCGAGCAGGGTGCGAAGGTCCTGCTCCACCAGCAGGCTCAAGCTGTCCTGCTGGTCATCTGTGGCGCCGGGCAATGCCTTCAGGTGCTGCCCGATCCTGACCCGTTCCGGTTCCTGCGCCGCAACGGAGCAGGAAAGCCAGAGCAATGAACTGAGCAGGAGCGGTCTCATGGTGGGCATTGGAACAGGAACGGTCTGCGGGTCGTCCGCATTGTGCCGGACCGGCGTTCCACATTCACAGTGGAGCAAAAAGCGGCCCGCTTTCCCTTGCCCGGTCTACAAGTGCATGAACTCCTTCTTGGCGAGGAGCTGCTCCTTGGTCTCGCGGTGCTCCGGATCGTCCACGCAGCAATCCACGGGGCAAACAGCGGCACACTGGGGCTCGTCGTGGAATCCCGTGCATTCCGTGCACTTGTCGGTCACGATGTAGTACACATCCATGGCCTTCGGCGTGTTTGTCGCGTCGGCATCGTAACTGTTCCCCATGGGGGTGGTCAGCGGTCCGTGCAGCGAGGTGCCATCGGCAAGGCGCCATTCCACTCCGCCTTCGTAGATGGCATTGTTCGGACATTCAGGTTCGCATGCACCGCAGTTGATGCATTCGTCGGTGATCATGATCGCCATGGCGGGAGGGGCTACTTTTGGGCGCTCATCGGCCCAGTTGATCGGCCGGCAGCGCTGCAAAGATAGGAGCATGGAAATGACCGAAGGAGGAGGGGTTCAACGACCCGAAGCGTTGGTCCACCAACAGAAAGCGGCCTTGGTGCAGTTGGGCGCGGTGATGTCCGCCTTGTCACAGGGCGGGCAGTGGCGTGGTCATTCGATCGGTCTGAACGAACAGGAATACGCCGACCTGGATGAGCGGGTGCGCCAGGCGGCGATCCACAACGGCTGGGCCACCGAGGCGAACGTGCGCCATGCCCTGGGGGCCTGGGGCCGGGCCCTGAGCACGGAAGGCGTGCAGCGTTGGGTGGATGCCTACCCGGGTATCCAGGTACCCCGCGCACCGGTGTTCACCGTGGGGCTGGTCCTGGCTGGGAACGTACCGTTGGTCGGGCTTCACGACGTGCTCTGCGTCTGGCTTTCGGGCCACCGTGCACGGATCAAGACCTCCTCCCAGGACCCGCTGTTGATCCCAGCGCTGGTGCAGACCTTGGACCGCTTCTTTCCCGGCACCGCCGAGCGCATGCACTTCAGCCCGGAGAAGCTGGGTGCCGTGGAGGCCGTGATCGCCACGGGCAGCAACAACACGGCCCGCTACTTCGAGCACTACTTCGGCCACTTGCCCCGGATCGTCCGCAAGAACAGGGTCAGCATCGCGGTGCTGGACGGTACCGAGACCCTCGCCGAACTTCAGGCGCTGGGCGAGGATGTCTTCCGCTACTTCGGCCTGGGCTGCCGCAACGTGGCCAAGGTCTATGTGCCCCAGGATTTCCAGCTCGACCGCCTGTTCGAGGCACTGTACCCGTGGAACGATATCGTGAACCACAACAAGTACGGCAACAACTACGACTACACACGGGCGCTTTGGCTGCTGGACGGTGTCTCCTTTCTTGAGAACGGCTTCCTGCTGGTGAAGGAGGATTCCGCGCTGGCCAGCCCCGTGGCATCCTTGTTCTACGAGCGTTATGCGGACCGCACTGCGCTGGACCAGCAGATCGGCGCACAGCAGGAACGGATCCAGTGCATGGTGGGCCACGGTGCCGTCCCCTTCGGCCGGGCCCAGGAACCCGCGCTGAACGACTACGCGGACGGGGTGGATACGATGCGCTTCCTGCTGGAACTGTGACCTACTCCGTGTAGGCGTAGCAACCCAGGTCGTACACCAGGCGAAGCACGCCGTCCAGGTCGTTGATGGCCTCCGTGTTCCCTGGCACGGGCTGGGCTCTGTTCCTGCAGAAGGAGGAAGAGCTCAGGTGCAGGTCGCGGCTGTTCACATCCCGGAAGCCCGGGTCTACATTGCGGAAGATCGTGGCCTGGTCGAAGAACTCGGTGTTTGCGGTGGAGATGTCCGTCTTCAACAGCATGTGGTCGAAGTCCACTTCCGGCACCGACAGTTCGTTGAACGCAAGGTCGAACTCCCGGGTGATGTTGCCGTGTATGATACCGTTGGTGAAGCGGCTGTTCACGATGGGTCGCACTTGGATATTGCCGAACGCATCCTCGAAGGCATTGGTGAGGAAGAAGGCCGGGGTCTGTCGCACACTGAAGTTCCAGTAGTTCGCGATGGTGCTGTGGTTGAAGAAGTACTCGCCACCACCGGTGAGGGCCACGCTGTACTGCCCGCAATCGCCCACCAGCAGGTTGTTGCTCTCGATGCGGTAGTTGCGGCTCAGGATCCCGGCCGCGCTGCAGTTGCGGATGTTGACGTTGTTCAGGACCAGCTTGTTGGCACTGGTGGGCAGGTCGGGGATCAATGGCCAGGTCTCGCATTGGATACCGATGAGCGCATTGCGGACCACCACGTTCGTCAGGCGGTTATCGCCACCCTCGGGACCCTCGTTGATCCAGATCCGGTCCCATTGCCCGGGAAGGCCTGCATACAGGGGCTCCAGTCGGTCTCCTTGGAAAACGATGGGGGACTGCACCGTTCCGTTCATCTCCACCCGGCCACCGCGGTAAACCCACAGGCCTGCACCGCCATGCATATAGATCCGGACCCCTTCCTCGATGATGAGCGTGTTGCACGAATCCACCACCCCGTAGCCGTAGATCACATAAGGTTTGTCGTTGACCCAGGTCGCGGTCTCCCCGCAGATCTGGTTGCCGTTCTCATCGAAGCCGCCCGCGATATAGCTGAAGGGCGGAAGGCCGTTCAAGAAGTTGTCCGGCCGGATGAAGTGTGCGTTCTGCCCCCATGCCTCCAGCAGCACGCTCTGCTCGGTGCCGTTGGTGTTGAACAGCACCCGGTCCGTGATCACAAAGGGGGTGTTGGAGCCACCGGGCCCCAAGTTGGCCTCCACGAAGACGTACACGCTGTCGCCCCCCAGGATCTCCACGTCGCTGAAGGACGTGCCCGAGGCGCCGTCCACATTGATGCGGTAGGGGGATGGGGTACCGCCTTCCAGGGAGATGTCCACCCGCACCGCCCGGTCGCTGGTGTTCCGCGCGGTGAAGCGTTTGGTGATGGAGCCCACGGTGGTGAAGATGGTGTCGAACAGGATCGAGTCCCGGCTGAAGTCGAGGGTGATACCGGCATCGTCGGTGAACAGTTCGTCCTTCCGGCAGGAGGGAAGGACCAGCACCAAGGCGAGCAGGGGAAGGAGGAGCAGGGCAGGTCTCAAGGCGCACAAAGATGGGCCGCAGGGCGATATCCTGATACGCCGGGAATGTCCGATCATTGCACGGTGAACGAAAAACCGGGACCATCGGTCCGGTGATGAACACCCCGCTGTGGATGATGGGCCTCCCTCTGTGCTATTTGCACAGTCGAACTTTCCCTCTACCTTTGCCGCCCCAACGGAAGTTCTGTCATGAAAAAGGATATCCACCCAACCAACTATCGCCCGGTCGTGTTCAAGGACATGTCCAATGAGTTCATGTTCCTCGGCAAAAGCTGCGCGAACACCAAGGATTCGGTGCAGTGGGAGGACGGCAACGAGTACCCTCTGGTGAAGCTGGACATCAGCTACACCTCACACCCTTTCTACACCGGCAAGATGATGCTCGTGGACACGGCAGGTCGTGTGGACAAGTTCAAGAAGCGTTTCGCCAAGCACCAGGAGAAGAAGGGCGAGTGATCGCCGCTTCATCCGTATCAGTGAAAAGCCCCGGCATCACCGGGGCTTTTTCGTGTGCGATAAGAGGGGCTGTCCGAGATGGGCCGCGAGGCCCCTGGATCAGCCTACGTTGTAGGCGTCCTTCATGCAGTGGCCTTCGCGGATCATCTCCAATGCCTTGGCGATGCGACGCTTGCGGGATTCCTCCTGCTTGGCATCGCTCACCCACTCCACGTATTCCTGCTTTTGGTCAGCGCTGAACTTCTTCCACTGGGCCAGGGCTTCGGCATCGTTGCATAACACCTGCTCCAGCTCCGCAGGGATCTCCAGCGACTTCCGGGAGGGTTTGGCATCCGAGCTCTTGGCCGTGGCGTGCAGCTTCAGGGTCTGCTTCAGCAGGTCCAGGAAGGCCTTTTCGTTGATCTCATCCCCTTCATGGACCTTGTACTTCCGCGTCTCCCGTTCCTCGTCCTTCTCGGTGAGTTGGAAAAGCCCTTGAGGGTCCTTCAACTGAGCGCCCTTGGGGAACCATACGCTTACGCAGGTCTTGAGGGCGTGCATGCTCACCACCACGCCGCACTGTTCGAAATGGGGGGTGTTGCTCCGCCAGGTCTCCTCGATGTGCTCATCGGACACATGGATGAGCTTGCGCAAGCGGACCAGCAGCTTCCGCTGCCATTCAGGTTGCTCGGCGATGAAAAGGTTGATCTGTTCCTGGGCCTGCATGGTGGACTGCAATGAGAGGGCGAATCTAATACGCTGTGAAGCGCAAGTGAACGCCATGTTATCACCATTCCATCAGGCCCGCTCGATGATGGTGGCATAGCCCTGGCCCACACCGATGCACATGGTGCAGAGGGCGTAGCGTTTACCGGTGGCCTGTAGCTCCAGCGCGGCGGTCTGCAGCAGGCGGGCACCGCTCATGCCCAAGGGATGGCCCAGTGCGATGGCCCCGCCGTTCGGGTTGATGCGCGGGTCGTTGTCCGCGATGCCCAGGCTCCGGGTGCAGCTCAGCACCTGCGCGGCGAAGGCCTCATTGAGCTCCAGGATATCGATATCGTCCAGGGTGAGCCCGGCGCGCTTGAGTGCCAGTTTGGTCGCGTTCACCGGACCGATGCCCATGATCCGGGGCTCCACCCCGACGACCGCGCTGCTCACGATGCGCGCCAAGGGCTTCAGGCCGTGGGTCTTCAAGGCCACTTCGCTGGCCACCAGCACCGCTGCCGCACCATCGTTCAGGCCGCTGGCATTCCCGGCGGTCACGGTGCCGTTCTTCCGGAAGGCGGGTTTCAGCCCGGAAAGCGCCTCGATGCTGGTCTGTGCCTTGATGAACTCGTCCTCGGCGAACAGTACCGCGTCACCCTTGCGCTGCGGAATGGCCACGGGTGCGATCTCCTGTGCCAGACGACCGTTCGACCGGGCCGCGGAGGCCTTTTGCTGGCTCCAGAGGGCGAACCGGTCCTGGTCCTCACGCGTGATCGCCTGTTCCATGGGCAGGTCCAAAAGGTTCTCGGCGGTCTCGCCCATGGCATCCACGCCGTAACGCTCCTTCATCGCAGGGTTGATGAAGCGCCAGCCGAAGCTGCTGTCGAACAGCTGCGCATCACGACCATAGGGGGTGCTGGTCTTGTTCATCACCCACGGACCGCGCGTCATGTGCTCTACCCCGCCGGCGATGAACAGTTCACCGTTGTTGGCCGCAATGGCACGCGCGGCACCCACCACAGCGCTCATGCCGCTGGCACACAGTCGGTTGACCGTCTCACCCGGAACGATCACTGGAAGCCCGGCCAGCAGCAGGGCCATGCGGGCCACGTTCCGATTGTCCTCGCCGGCCTGGTTCGCGCAACCCATGATCACATCGTCGATCGCGGCTTGGTCCAACTCCGGGTGGCGGGCCACCAGGGCTTTGATCACGTGCGCTGCAAGGTCATCGGCCCGCACGGGGGCCAAAGAACCGGTGAAGCTCCCGATGGGGGTGCGGATGGCGTCGACGATGTAGGCTGCGTTCATCTCAGGTGTTCGGTTGATCTTCGGGGAACCACGCTTTGCCTGTCCGGTAAACGGTCCCCTTGAAGAGCGCGACCTCCTCGGCGCGCTGGTTGGTCACAGTGATGTAATAGACACCGATGCTCCGGCTCAGGTTCTTCTCCTCGCTGGTGGCGGTGAGCACATCTCCCTCCTTCACAGGCCGGGTGTGGCTGATGGACGTCTCCACGGAAACGCTCTGGACCCCGTGGCTGTTGGACGCGAAGGCCAGGCAGCTATCGGCGAGTGAATAAGTGATGCCTCCATGTGCGATCGCGAAGCCGTTCAGCATTTCACTGCGAACGGTCATGCGCAACACGCATTTCCCAGCTTCCACCACCACACGCTCGATCCCTAGCCAGATGCTGAATGGGTCGTTGTCGTACATACGGTCAACGACGCGTTGGGCGAGGGAGGTGATGGGCATTGGCAGGGCGAAGGTATCGGCCGTGGCGGAAGTCGTTGGTTCGATGATCGATGTGCGTTGTTCGGTCCCTGCCCAACGATCTTCCTGCTGCGCATTTATGGTTGGTCCTGTTCGGTCATATCGCCTGGTTCGCCCACAGTATATCGGTTCCCCATCGACTTGAGATACTTGATGTAACCGTTCAGCGTCTGGATGGCACGAATGACCATGTTGCCTACTTCTTCATGAGTCTGTTTGTCGATGTAACCTTCATCCAGTGCATCCCAGAGATGGTTCTTCGTCTCGTATAGCGAGCCTCTTGCGATCCGGCATTAGCGCAAATTGTCCTTCTCGTAGAAACGTCCAAATCCTTCAGCGATCTGACTGCCCGGCGAACGTGATGAGCGGATGATCTGGTCCGTAAGCCGGAACTGCTCTTCTTTTGGGAACGTCCTGATCAGTTCGCGAACCCTAAGCTTGACAGCCCTACTGTTCTTCCAAGCATCTAGATCTTCAAAGGAGGTGACCTTCCCGTTGAGTGGCGTTTCGCTCATGGTCGTGAACTTGCTTGGAGCCGAAAATAACCCGGTCGACTCACACACCATCAAGCCATGCTCGAACATCGATATGCAGCTCGGTATTTAGGTGCATATCAGTTATCACGCCTGCAATACCTCTCAATTATCGCCCGATCAACGAACATCGAACAACGAAATACGATCGCTTCAGAACATCTCCTTCATCAGCACTCCTTCATGCTCCAGCAGCCACTTCTTGCGCCACAGCCCACCGACGTAACCCGTGAGCAGGCCATCCGCTGCGATGACCCGGTGACAGGGCACAATGATGGGGAAGGGGTTGCGGCCACAGGCGTTCCCCACCGTGCGGGCAATGGCCTTGCCGCCGATCTGCTTGGCGATCTCCGCGTAGGTCCGGCTCCTGCCGGAATGGATGCCGTCCAACTCGGACCACACGAGCTGTTGGAACCGGGTGCCCTTGCGCTGGAGCGGTAGCTTGAAGGTCTTGCGCTCCTTGCGGAAGTAGGCATCGAGCTGATGCTGGGCCTCCTGCAGTACCGGGGGCACCTTGGCTTGCCGTACATGCAGGGCCTCAAAGGAAAGGCGGGTGATCAATTGCCCATCGCTCTCCACCCAAAGCTTGCCGATGGGGCTTTCCACCACCGCGACATGCAGCGGGGCGAACAGCTCGGGTTCACTGGCGTTCCTCTTCGTTGTCATCGTGCGCGGGATAACTTGCCGAAAAATACTGCAGCCATGGCCTGGTTCACGCCCGACTTCAACAAGTTCTTCATCGACCTGGCGCCGAACAACAACAAGGAGTGGTTCGACGCGAACCGCAAGCGCTACGAAAAAAGCGTGAAGGAACCTTTCGAGGCTTTCGTGGCGGAGGTCATCCAACGGGTGGCCAGGGTGGACCCTTCGGTGACCATCACCCCCCGCGAGGCGATCTTCCGCGTGAACCGCGACATCCGATTCAGCAAGGACAAGACCCCTTACAAGATGAAGATGTCGGCCGTGGTGGCCGCCGGCGGTCGAAAGGACCACAGCAGTGGTGGCATCTACTTCGAGCTCGGGCCCGAGAACGTGGCGTTCTATGGTGGCCAGTATCAACCCGAAAAGGAGCAGTTGCTCATGATCCGTGAACACATCGCCGGCAACCTGAAGAAGTTCAAGACACTTCGGGAGGACAAGGCCTTCGTGGAACGCTTCGGCAGCATCCAAGGCGAGCGTAACAAGATCGTGCCGGCGGAGTTCAAGGATGCCATTGTCAAGGAGCCGCTGATCGCCAACAAGCAGTTCTACTGGATGGCTGAGCTGCCTCCTTCCGCAGTCACGAGCCCCAGGCTGGCAGACCTGCTCATGGACCATTACACCGCCATGAGGCCCTTGAACAGCTTCCTGGCGGCAGCGCTGCGGCGGGGCTGAAAAACAGAAAGGCGCCCACCGAAGTGGACGCCCTTCCCTTTCACCAAAGTATTCGCTTACCGGGCGTTGCCGGTCAGAGCGATCTCCAGTTCGATATTGTCGTTCAGGATGGCATCCTTGGAACCGCTGCTCCATGCCACACCGTATTTCTGACGGTCGAAGGAAAGTTTTCCGCTGGCCTTCACAGTGCCGTTGTCTTCGGTCACCACGATGTCGGTTACTTTCTCCTCGTTGGTCTTTCCGCGTAAGGTCAGGTTCCCGGTGGCGGTGTTCTCTCCCACGCTGGTGATCTCGAACGAAGCGTTCGGGAAATTGGCCACGTCAAAGAAATCAGCGGATCGCAAGTGACCGATGAGCATGGACTTGGTGCCTTGCTTGGATCCATCGGGTGCGTAGTTGGTGTCCAAAGGAGCCATGGAACTCAGGTCAACGTTGAAGCCCCCAGCCATCACCCGACCGCCTTTTACGGCCAGTTTGCCTTCGGTGAGGTTCACGGTACCATAGTGGCTCTTGATGCCGAGCATGGTGCCTTTCCAGTTGATCGCGCTGGCATCAGCATTTACCATGTAGATCGTTTCGGTAGCGGCAAGAGCAGCCAAGCTATCAGCAGAGGCTTTCTCTTTTGCGGCGGCCACTTCGGCCTCATTGGGACCGCAGGCAACCAGGAACAGAGCGGCAAGGGCGGTAACGGACAGGGTAACGGCTTTCATGGGTGTTGATGAGGGGTTGTTTCGTGGTGCAAAAGTAGAGAAATATTCCATGGAAACAAATTCTCTGGTGAAAATCTCGTGAAGGAGATCTTCGCCTCAATGGAACAGGCTACCCTGCTGGGCCATGCGTCGGAGCAGGGGAGAGGGGCGGTACCGGTCCTCGCCGGTCTCCTGCTGCATGGTCTCCAGGATCCCCAGCCAACGGGCTGCGCCCTGTTCATCGGCCCAGGCCAGCAAGCCCTTCGGATAATTCACACCCTTGGTCATGGCCAGATCGATGTCCTTTGCGCTGGCCACGCCCCAGAACAGCGCATCGGCAGCCTCGTTGATGAGCATGGCCAGGACACGCTCCACGATGGAGTTGCCCAGCACCATGTCCACCTGCGGGGCGGGAAGGGTGGCGCCCTCGGCGTAGGAATAGTATCCGCGACCGGTCTTTCGGCCCAAGCGACCACTCTCCACCTGACGCTGCTGCGTGAAGCTCGGTTTGTAGCGAGGGTCGTAGAAGAAGGACTCCCACACGGTCTTGGTCACCGTGAAGTTGATGTCGTTCCCGATCAGGTCCATCAGTTCGAATGGCCCCATGCGGAAGCCGCCGTAGGTCCTCAGGGCCGCATCGATCGTGGCCATGTCGGCGATCCCCTCCTCGAAGATGCGAATGCTTTCGCCGTAATACGGCCGTGCAACGCGGTTCACGAGGAAGCCCGGGGTGTCCTTGCAGATCACCGGGGCCTTTCCCCAGCCCGTCATCAGTGCAGCACAGCGTTGGGCCAGACCGGGCGCCGTGGCCAGACCGGGCACCACTTCCACCAGCGGCAGCAGCGGGGCGGGGTTGAAGAAGTGCAGGCCCACCATACGTTCTGGATGCTTCAGACCTCCGGCGATGGCCGTCACGGAAAGGGAAGAGGTGTTGGTGGCTAGGATGGCGTCCGTTGCCACGATGCCTTCCAGCTCCGCGAAGAGCTTCTGCTTGATGCCGAGATCCTCGATGATCGCTTCGATCACCAGCCCGCTGCCAGCGAGGTCCTGCAGGTCGCTGGCCGGGGTGATGCGGCCGTGGATGCCGTCGGCCTGCTCGGCGTTGAACTTGCCCTTCTCCACCAGCTTGTCCAGCGTCTTCCGCAGACCGGCGAGCGCCTTGTGCACGGCTTCTTTCCGTGTATCGAACAGCACCACGTTGTGCCCGGCCTGCGCGGCCACTTGCGCAATGCCACTGCCCATCGTCCCTGCGCCGATCACGGCGACGTTCATCGAGGTATCCATGATGCGAAGATCGGGGTGGGGATCAGATGGTCAGAAAATGAGATGATCAGATGACCGGGGTTCGGCACCGTCCCCTAGCGCATTTATCCGTGTACATCTGTGTGGATCCGTGGTTCAATACACGGCAGGTCGACCCAGTGGGCCCGAGGCCTCGGGCGACGCTACAGGTGCCCTGTAGCGATCTATTCGCCGCGGTAGACGGGCTTCCGTTTCTCCAGGAAGGCCTTCACCCCCTCGTTATAGTCGTGGCTGCGGCCGGCTAGGCTCTGTAGCTCGTTCTCCACATCCAATTGTCCGTCGAGGCTGTTGTTCAGGCCCCGGTTCAGTGCGTCCTTGGTGAGGGCGATGGCCTTGGTTGGCATGGTGGCCAACTTTTTCGCGAGGGCGGTGGCCTCGTTCATCAGCTCGGCATCGGGCACGGCCTTCCAGATCATGCCCATGGCCTCGGCTTCCTTGGCGCTCACCTTGGGGGCAAGGATCATCTGCCCGAAGGCGCGCTGCATGCCCACCAAACGCGGTAGGGTGAAAGTGCCGCCGCTATCGGGGATCAGGCCGATGTTGATGAAGCTCTGGATGAAGTTGGCGCTTTCGGCCGCCAGGGTTAGGTCACACGCGTAAGCGATGTTGGCCCCGGCGCCGGCCGCCACGCCGTTCACTGCGCACACCACCGGCTTCGGTAGGCTGCGGATCCGCCGCACGATCGGATTGTACTGCACCGTGATGATCTCCTCGATGAGTGTTCCCGGAGCAATGGCCTCGGCGAGGTCCTGCCCCGCACAGAAGGCCCGCCCCTCACCGGTCAGCAGGATGGCCCGGACGTTCACATCGTCCTTGGCTTTGTCCAGCGCATCGATGGTCTCCAGCGCCATCTCGCGGTCGAAACTGTTGAGCTTGTTCGGACGGTTCAAGGAAATGGTGGCCACGCCGTCGGCGATGGTGAAGAGGATCTTGGTGTAGTTCATTGATCGAGCTTGTCGAGTCCGGTTTGACGGAGGATGGCGAGGAGTGTGCCTTTGGGAAGATCGCCGCGATGCATAGGAACGACGGTCATCTTACCGTTAGTCCGGTTCTTGAAGATCTGATGAGAGCCTTTTGCCCTAACGAATTCGAATCCGTGTTGCTTAAGAAGGCGGATCAGATCGGCCGCCGTCATATTGGGCGACTTGGCCATCAGGAAGCCAGTACGAGGGAATACTCGAAGGTCTTGCTGTCATCCGGAACGGGATCACCCTCAGCCTCCAGTGTTTCCACATAAAGCTCGATAGCTTCCTTGGCCATGGAAAGAGCGTGGTCGATGGATTCCCCGTATGTGATGCAACCAGGGAGAGCGGGAACGGAAACGGTGAACCCGCCTTCGGGTTCTTGTGTCAATAGTACGCGGTAGGTGCGCTGGGACATGAGTGCAAGGTACTACGCTCACAAACACTTGAACTGATCGAACGGCTCCAAACAATCCTGGCACTTCCACAGCGCCTTGCAGGCCGTGCTGCCGAAGAGCGATAGCAGCACCGTGTTCTTCGAGCCGCACTGCGGGCAGGCCACCACGGGTTGTTCGCCTTTCAGCGCGCGAATGTCGGCGCTCTTCTCCGGCGGTGCGATGCCGTACTCCTTCAGCTTGCGTTTGCCCTCGTCGGTGATCCAGTCGGTGGTCCAGGCAGGAGAGAGGGTCATTTTCACTTCCACCTCCGGCACGCCGGCCTCCAGCAGTTCCTTCTTGATGTCGGCCGCCATCACGTCCATCGCCGGACAGCCGGTGTAGGTGGGGGTGATGGTGATGATGGCCTTGCCGCTCTCCTCCACCTCCACGCTACGCACCACGCCCAGCTCCAGCACGTTGATCGCCGGGATCTCCGGGTCCTTCACGTAGTCGAGGAGCTCGAGGATGCGGGTTTGGGTGATCATCGGAATGCGTTCAACCGCGACGACGCGACGACGCAACGGAAGCGCGTCGTTTTGAAATCCAGCTGGATGCGGTGTTTTCTGCAAGACATTTCCATCAGATCTTCCCTTTGAGGATCTCGGCTTGTTTCATTTTGATGATGGAAACCTCCTTCTTGATGGACGGGTCATTGAGCAGGTACGAATGCACCTTAACCCACTCGTATGGCATTTCCGACGAGATGAATTCGATCGTCTTGCTGGCATCGAACATCTTCGTGATGCTATTGAACACGAAGAGGAGCGGGTCCGCAGTCTTGTCAATGCCGCTTGAGGGCTTGGTCCGCAACTCGTAGGACTGGTTGCAGCATTCGAGGTGCGACCGGTATAGTTTAACGAAGACCAGAGCCAAATACTTCTCACAGGAAGATGGATCGCTATTCCTCAGGTTTTCGAAGGCTCGCAAAACATCTGCTGGAACATCTCGAAGTCGAGCTGGGCTAACCTTGTCCGGTGCGTAGTTCTCAGCGAAGGCCTTTGCGACCATCAGGTCCGTGACTTGCCCGAAGCATGCACCAGTGCTCATGCCCAATGCGAAAACGAAGCCGGATAGCAGTCGCATTTGATCTACACGTTGCGTCGTCGCGTCGTCGCGGTTCAATTCTTCACCACTCCACCCCCGGATACGCCCGCGTCACATGTTGCATCTCCGCCAGGATGAAACCCATGTGCTCACTGTGCAAGCCCTTGCGGCCGCCGGTCATCATGAAGGCATCGGCGGGGCGCTTCAGTGTGGCTTCGGAAAGCACCTGGTCCACGGTCTTGCTCCAGTTTTCCTTGATGGCGGCGATGTCGGGTGCGACACCCGCTTTGGTCATCTCTTCCAGCACGGCATCGCTCTCGAATAGCTCGCCGGTGTAGGTCCACAGGTCATCGAGGGCGATTTGGGCGCGTTGGTGGCTCTCCTCAGTACCATCGCCGAAGCGGATGATCCACTCGCTGCTGGCGCGCAGGTGATAGGTGGCCTCCTTCACGGCTTTGCCCGCGATAGCGGCGAGCTGTTCGTCCTTGCTCTTCAGCAGGGCCTGCATCAGCGGCAGGTGGTAGGCATCGAAGAGGAAGCTGCGCACCATGGTGTGGGCGTAGTCGCCGTTGGGCTGTTCCACCAGCTTCACGTTGGTGTACTGGCGCTCCATGCGCAGGTAGGCGAGGTCGTCCTCAGTGCGCGGGCCCGCCGTAGCCTTGGCGGAGGCGGGGCCCTTGCCTTCCACTTGACCGGCGTAGGTGAGCAGGTTGCGCGCTTCACCGAGGTGGTCCAGCGCTCGGTTGGTAAGGGCGATGTCCTCCTCCAGGACAGGCCCGTGGCCGCACCACTCGCCGAGGCGCTGGCTCAGGAGGAGGAGGTCGTCCGCGAGGCGGAGGGTGTAGGTGAAGAGTGCTTGGCTCATTGGTGGGGCCGGAAATTTCCGGCCCGTATGATCTTAAGGCCGGAGAGCGTTGCTGTAGATCAGATGTATTTCGCGCCCTCGGGCATCGTGTAGAAGGTCGGGTGCCGGTACACCTTGTCATCCGCCGGGTCGTAGAAGCTCTCGGCATCCTCGGGTCGCGAGGCATGCACGTGCTCCGCCAGCACCACCCAGATGCTGTTCCCTTCCTGGCGGCGGGTGTACACATCACGGGCGTTCTCGATGGCCATTTGCGGGTCGGCCGCATGCAGGCTGCCCACATGCTTGTGTTCCAGGCCGCGCTTGCTCTGAATGAAGATCTCCCAGAGGGGCCAGTTGTTGGGGTTGTTGCTCATTGGTGTCCGGTGGTATCGTGTGGTAGGTCGACCCGGTGGGCCCGAGGCCTCGGGCGACGCTACGGGTGCTTCGATCGCGAATTATGCAGCTTTTCGCTTGGCTTTCTTGGCGGCGTAGGCCAGCGCTGCTTCACGCACCCAGGCGCCCTCATTGTGGGCCTTGTTTCGTGCTGCCAGACGCTCCTTGTTGCAGGGGCCATTTCCGGCCACCACATTGTTGAATTCGGTCCAGTCGATGGTGCCCCAGTCGTAGTGCTGGGTGGCTTCGTTCCACTTCAGGTCGGGGTCGGGGATGGTAAGGCCGATCACTTCCGCCTGCTGCACGGTGCGGTCGATGAAGGTCTGGCGCAGCTCGTCGTTGCTCTGGCGCTTGATCTTCCACTTCATGCTTTGCGCGCTGTGCGGACTGTTGGCATCCGTGGGGCCGAACATCATCAGGCTGGGCCACCACCAGCGGTTGAGGGCATCCTGCGCCATTTCCTTCTGCTCGGCACTGCCCTTGGCCAGCACGGCCATGATCTCATAGCCCTGGCGTTGGTGGAAACTTTCCTCCTTGCAGATGCGCACCATGGCACGGGCGTAGGGGCCGTAGCTGGTGCGGCAGAGCATCACCTGGTTCATGATGGCGGCTCCGTCCACCAACCAACCGATGGCACCGATGTCGGCCCAGCTGAGGGTGGGGTAGTTGAAGATGCTGCTGTACTTGGCCTTGCCGCTCAGCAGGTCGTCGATGGTCTGTTCGCGGCTGGTGCCCATGGTCTCCACGGCGCTGTAGAGGTAGAGGCCGTGACCGGCTTCATCCTGCACCTTGGCAAGCAGGATGGCTTTGCGTTTCAAGCTCGGCGCGCGGGTGATCCAGTTGCCTTCGGGCAGCATGCCCACCACCTCGCTGTGCGCGTGCTGGCTGATCTGGCGGATCAGGTTCTTGCGGTAGGCATCGGGCATCCAGTCCTTCGGCTCGATCTTCTGCTCGGCGTCGATCTTGGCTTGGAAGATGTCTTCCAGGTTCTTCACATCTGTCATGGCAGGCTTCACTTATACGGGTGGCTAAGATAGAGGGATGAGGTCCGTTGCGAATGACCAACATCAGCCGATGAACAATGCCGGACCGCACTTGGTTCCTTCCAACGTCCATACCCGCGACGCAACTTCTACTTTTGCCGCCCAAACATGAGCACTCCCCGCATGGCGCGTTTCCATAGTCTAGAGGTCACCGAGATCCACCAGGAGACCGCCGACAGCATCGTGGTCGGTTTCGCCATCCCGCCGTCCCTTCGGGAGGAGTTCCGCTTCGCCCACGGCCAATACGTCACACTGAAGTTGACCGTGAACGGGGAGGAGCTGCGCCGTTCGTACAGCATCTGCAGCAGTCCGCTGGATGTGGACCACTTCCGCATCGCGGTGAAGCGGGTGCCCAACGGGCGGGCCAGCACACAACTGGTGGAGAAACTGCGCGCCGGCATGCGTGTGGAGGTGATGACCCCGATGGGCAACTTCACCACCGCCCTGGACCCGGCCAAAGCGCGCCATTTCGTGGCCTTCGCGGCAGGCAGCGGCATCACGCCGATCCTCAGCATCCTCAAGACCGTGCTCCGTACGGAGCCCCGGAGCCGCTTCACCCTCTTTTACGGGAACACGGACCAGGACCGCATCATCTTCCGGAAACGCCTGGAGGAGCTGAAGTCGGCACATGGAGATCGGCTGTCGGTCTTCCACATCCTCACCAAGGGGATGGACGAGGACGCCCTGTTCAACGGTCGCATCACCAAGGACAAGGCCATCACGCTGCTGAAACGCTTCGTGAGCGATGGGCTCGACAAGGAGTTCTTCATCTGTGGCCCTGAGCAGATGATGGTGAACGTGAGCGAAGCACTGGAAGGTTCCGGCGTCGACAAGAAGCACATCCACATCGAGCTGTTCACCACCCCGGTGACCAGCGAAGCGAAACGCCCGCCCGAAGCCGCTGGTCCGGGAGCGTTCACCGGCACAGCGCAGGTGAAGGTGATATTGGACGGACGTGAACACTTGCTGCAGGTGCCGGCCAAAGGCGATGCCCTGTTGGATGTGGCGCTGGATGCCGGTCTGGACGTCCCCTTCGCCTGCAAGGGTGCTGTGTGCTGCACCTGCAAGGCCCGCGTGGTGGAAGGCCAGGTGGAGATGGCGATGAACTACGCGTTGACCGATGAGGAGGTTGCCGATGGCTACGTGCTCACCTGCCAGACCCATCCGCGCTCGGCGCATGTGGTGGTCGATTACGACCAGCACTGATCGACCTACACCCCTGGAACGACCAAGGCGGGCTTACGGGCCCGCCTTGTTGCTCTACCGGCCTTGGTTCGTTGGTTTTGTAAGGCGGGAGAGAATGTCGTTAAATTGTTCAGAACGTGGCGCTGGCGATCCCCGATAGCCGCGTTTGGATGTGCGTCAGATATTGTTCGCTGTGGTAGAATCCACCCATTTCAGGATTCCACCGGATGATGGCGCTGGGGAAGTCGGTGTAGAAGGTCTCGATGTTCTGCGCGTTGGGTGCGGCGAGGGTCACGAAGCACTCGTAATCCGGATACTCCACCAGGTCCTTTGGCAGGTTGGTGTCCACGTAGATCATCTTGTTCTGGAAGCCTGGCTTGCTGATCATCACCGTGAACATCTGGTCGATGTCGAGCTGCAGTTCGAAGGTGCCTTTCTTGCTCACCGGCACTTTGCCCAAGGCCACATTGTCCTTGTACAGCATCACCTCCACGCCGTCCACTTTTTTCCCTTCGCTCATCACATGCCCATGAACAGGCACATACCAGCCCTCGGCCTGGTCACGCTGATCCACCAGTTTGCCCTGTCCGAAGACGAACGTGGCTGATACCATGGAGGCGAGAAGCATTGCCCAGTGCAGGTGAACGCTGGGGCGGGAGAGGGTGAGGATGCGCAGGTGCGACATGGGAATGGCGGATTGGTTGGTCGGTCTACGGAACTGGATGGACCAAGGTTTCAGGATCAGGCCACCTGGACGAATGGCGGGAACTGGGAACGACTTTCTGGGGTCTGTTAGATTAAGTGTGTCATGATCTTGATCACTGTTGTTGTTGATGTTGTTGGGTTTTCAACGAGGGGGTTTGGGGGAGACTCATAACCTGTTGATCGTTGTTGGTAATCTGTGGATCGAAGCGCGGACCGAAG
>JBGTAJ010000257.1:0-14190 GCA_041749915.1 Flavobacteriales bacterium | reverse complement strand
GCGGCGAAGCACTGCCTGCAGCCGGGGCGCACGGCACGGCGCTGCTCACCCACCGGGGCATCGGCCTGGGCTGGTTGCAGGGCGCAGGACGCCGGTGGAACAACCAGTGGCCGGCGGCCTGGCGCATCCGTTCCGTAGCCCCTTCGGCTTCCCGCGTATCTTGGACCACGATCCACGCCACCTCCGCCCCGTAAGCACCGTGCCCGACCATCCATCATGCTGAACAGGCTGCTCGACTGGTTCGAACAACACAAGGTGGGGGTGATCGGCACGCTCGCCCTGCACACCATCGGCGTGTTCCTGTTCACCGTCTGGAACATCCGCACCACGCCCACCGAGGACGAACGCAGCGAGATGCGCATCGAGGTGCTGAGCGAACCGGAGATGGAGGAACTGCTGCAGGACATGGCCAACGAGGAGCAGGGCATCCCGCAACGGGTGACCAACCTGACGAGCAACGTGACCGCGGAGATCAAACCGGGGTTCTCGCAGGAGCGCCTCACCGAGCGGGTGGAGAACGAACTGCGGCAGATGGAACAGGAGGAGTTCGAACGGCTGGCGCAGGAACGCCGCGACAGGGGTGAGGAGGTGGAGATGCCCACGCTGGACCCCAGCAAATGGAACAAGGAACTGTACATGGAAAAGGCCGCCGAACCCGTGAAGGTGGAAGGCGCCACCACCGTATGGCATGACCTCAAGGACCGGGTGCGGGCGAACGATGTGCCCGGTTACCTCTGCAAGGACCAGGGACGCGTGGCGATCGCCGTACAGGTGGACCGGCGCGGGTTCGTGGTAAAGGCCGAGATCGACGCCCGGCAGACCTCGCAGGCCAATGAGTGCATGCTCGAACATGCCCTGAACTCCACGCGCCGGGCACGTTTCAATGCCAGCTCCTCGGCCCCCGACGTGCAAAAAGGCACGGTCTACTTCCTTTTTCTTCCGCAGTAGCGCCATTCTAGCAGCAAGCTCACATGCGGAGCGGACAAACTGTCTTATCTCGGGCTCTGGTATTCGGATTGACGGATGCGGTCATCCGTTGAACCAACAACCACAGAACGATGACCCTGACCAAATTCACTCCCCGCCCCGCTTTCGTCAGTCCCTTCAACGAGCTCGTGAACGAGTTCCTGGGACGCGACATCAGCCAGTTCATGGGACATGATGAACTGAAACGCTCCATGCCCAGCGTGAACATTGTGGAGCGCCAAGGCCAATTCGAACTACGGCTCCTGGCCCCTGGATATGCCAAAGAGGACCTGAAGATCCAGGTGGAGAACGAAGTGCTGACCATCAGCGCGGAGAAAAAGACCGAGGACCTGAGCGAGAACGAGCGTTTCACGCGCCGCGAATTTGCTCTCCAGGCCTTCAGCCGCAGCTTCCGCCTGCCGGAAAAGGTGAACAGTGACGGCCTGCACGCTGCCTACGTCAACGGCGTGCTCACGGTATCGATCCCCAAGGCCGAGGAGGCCAAGCCCAAGGTGCGCGAGATCGGCATCAACTAAGAACGACCTGCGACCTGATATGGAACGCGGATCCCGGTGGGGTCCGCGTTCCTTTCTTTGCGGCCATGGCCAAGCTTCATCCCGGCCACCAAGCGGCGCTGCCACCCGCGTGAAAGGGTCCATCACCTGCCCGCACGAGGCCCTCGCCACCCGATGACGCGGGCCCTGACCGTGTAACCCGGGACCGCCGAGCGCGTATCCAAGCGTCGGGCAACCAAGGTGCCCGGCCCAATTCCATGGCAGCCAACTTGTTGAACTACTATCAGGAGGTGCTGGAGAAGATCAGCACGGCCGATGCCGCCACCTTCCGTAAAGAGCTGAGGAAGGCGTTCAAGCGCACCACGGCGGAGGAACGCGTTCAATTGAAGACCTGGTTCCGGTCCGCCTGTCTCTGCAGGATAGAGACCGCAGACAGCGCGCGGCGCGCGGGAGGACCCGTCAGTTGAAGTAGCGGCTGTTCCAGTTGTGGACGCTGAACTGCCCGAAGAAGGCGAACCAGCCGAACACGGTGAAGCTCGTCAGCACCAAGGCGTTCCAGACCAGCATCAGGAAGCGGTTCACCTGCCAGGCCATCAACCATTGTTCAGGCACGGACCAGGTGATGATCACCGCCAGGAGCAGAACGGCCGCCGCCAGGTGCATGGGGGTGCGCACGGGCAGACCCAGAAGCACCCGCCAATGGGAAAGGTCATTCCCCCACTTGTGGACCAGGTAGTAGCGATCATCGCCCAAGGGCACGAAGAGCAAGGGGTCCACTTCGCTATCGCACAACTTGAAGCGCTCTGCGGGCGCCATCACACGGAAGCCTTGTAGCGGTGCTCCGGTACGTTTCTCCAACATGCGGATGGCGTGAACGGCCTGCGGAGGGATGGGCCCCTTGAAGAGCCCGGCCTCCAGGAAACGTAGACGGTATTTCACGCAAAGGTCACGGATCGCATCCACATGGTAGATCCGGTCGGGACGGGGGTTCGGGATGTTCACCGGACCGCCCTTGCGGGAGCCCAGGACCACGGCACGGATCACATCGTCGTGCTTCTGCTCCTGTTCCAGCAGGTCGTACACCTCTTCCAGGACCTGATATTGTCCCAGAAGAATCTTCTCGAGTCGCTGACGTTCAAGATGGGTTGCCATGATGGGACAACGCTAAAGATGAGCGATCAGTTCGCAGGGCTCAGTTCTCCCCCTCCAGAGGGCTGTCGGCCACGCCTTCAGCAGCAGCCAACTCCTTCACATGCTGTGGTGCATCCACGGCCATGGAGGTGCGCACGGTGCTGTTCGGCATGGTGAGCCTGCAGGCTGCGTTCAGTTCAACCGGGTTGCGCAGGGTACCCTTCTCAACCACCACGTTCCAGTTGGCGTCATACGGCACCACGAAGCGGATGGGCGACTCCTCGAACAGCCCACCATGGTAAGAATGTGTGCGGGCCTGGGTATAGGCCTTGTATTCCTTGGCGGTCATGAACTTCACCTTGGTAGGCTTGTCGATCTCCACCTCGATGATCTCCTTCTTCTTGGCCTCGTAGGTCTTGTGCAGGAACTTCATTCGGCTACATGTTTGTGTAAAGATACATGGACACGGGGACGTTCAAAGCTTCACGCTGAGAACGGGATGTGTCGTGTGGTTGACGATGTCCTCCGTGAGGCTTCCGTTCACCACGTGGAAGAAGCCCGACCGGCCGTGGGTGGCCATGGCGATGAGGTCGGCATCGATGCTGCGGGCGAAGTTGAGGATGCCCTCCTCGATGCTCAGGTCATTGTAGACCGTGGCGGTGTAACGGCGCAGTTCGTGGCGCTCCAGGAAGTTGGCGATGGCCCGGTGACTGTCCTCGCTGCGTTCGAAGCTGCGCGGCGTGTTCACCTTCAGCAGGTGCACCTTGGGGTCGAAGAGCTCCAGCAGGGGGCGGAAGGCATCAAACTTCTCCACATCCTGCGGGGAGAAATTCGAGGCGAAGACCACGTCGTTCAGCTCGAACTCCTCGATGCGGTGCTTGATCACCAGCACGGGCATGGGCGCCTGCCGAACGATCCGCTGCGTGTTGGAGCCGACGATGCCCTTGAGGCCACTGGCTCCATGCGTTCCCATGACGATGAGGTCAACGGCTGCCAGGCGTTCATTGCGGAACATCTCGGGCAGGCTCATCTGGCGCAGCATGAACTTTCGAAGTTCCACACCCTGCACGAAAGGAAGCTCAGGTACCCGGTCCAACTTCGCCTCGATCTCCTCCCGCTGGCGCTGGTTCTCCTTATGGAAATCGGTCATCTGTTCATAGAGATGGACCACATCGATCACCGCGCCGGTGCGCTTGGCGATGCGCGCGGCCACCCGCAAAGCGTCCTCCGCACAGTCGGAGAAATCGAATGGAACAAGGATGCTGTTGATGCTCATGACGGTCCCGTTAAGGATGGTGCGAAACGACCCGCTGAAAGTAATACCGGCCCGGCGAACACCCAAGGACCCTCATCATCTCTTGTCCCCTGGCAGCGGTGAGCATCCCCTGCCCGACATCATGTATTCAACTCTCGTGCGTAACTACCTTCGGCCGCCAATGGAACCCTTCGAACTGGGCGCTACCGACAGGACCCCTTCCGTGATCCTTCTTCCGTCCCAAGGGCTGTTCGCACTTGCAGGCTGCTCCATCCCGGAGAACGCCGACCGCTTTTACACGCCGCTGCACACCCTGTTGGATGACTACGGTGCAGCACCTGCGACGAACACCACGGTGCGGGTGGCGCTGAGCTACTTCAATTCGAGCTCATCCAAATACCTGCTGGACCTGTTCCGGCACCTGGAGGACCTGCACGCGGCAGGGACCACGCGGGTGACCTTGGAATGGCACTTCAACCGGGGCGACCTGGACATGCAGGAGGCTGGCCAGGACTATCGTTCGTTGCTCGAGTTCCCCGTGCGCCTGGTGGAGAACAAGGACGCACACTGAGAACCGGCCAGGTCCGCAGCCCCTGAGCATCATTCGCCGAACTGCTCCTTCCACGTGCGCGCCGGCACCGGGTCCCCGTCCTTGAAGTAGACCACCTCTCCCCAGGGATGGGTCACCATGCGCCAGATGCTCGCATGCCCATCCTGGACCACCTGGCGTTCCAGCACCACGGCACGTCCCTCCTTGAAGGTCCGTTCCTGGGTCCCGTCCGTGACCGGGGGCAATGGCACTGCGGCTTCGTGAGCGACAGGCGCTGTGGGCCGAACGACCACATCCCTGGGCGGAGCTGGAAGCAACGGGAGCGTATCCTTCGCAGGGACCGTGGGCTTCACCACCGGGGGTTCTGCCGCGGGCTGGGCCATGGTCGGCGAGGGCAGGCCGGTGGCCTCCGGCTTCGGTTCTTCGATGACCGGCAGAGGTGGAGGCAGCGGTTCCGCAGCCTGCTGCCGTGCGACAAGGGCTTCGAGGTCCTGGATCTTCACCTTGGGGTGCACATTGTAGGGCCGCATGGCACGGGCCTGACGATACAGGTCCAAGGCGTCCTGGAAGGCGCCCTGCTGGAAGCTGAGCTCGGCCTGCTTCATGCGGGCCTGGAACGCCGTGTCCGCCGCCGCATCCTGTTCCTCGACGGCAGCGATCCGGGCGCGTTCCTTGGCGCTGAGCTTCGCAAAATCCTGCGTGAGGCTGCTATCCCGCTGGGCAAAGGACCAGGAGGAGGCAAGCATCAACAGGACCAACAGGCAAAGGCGGAGCACCGGCACGAGGGGTTGAACTGGGAATGATGAACGCACCCGCAAAGGTGCAGGGTGCCGATCAATGCCCGTGTACGGGATCGACGAGCACAAGTTCCCGCATTCACCGGGCCGATGGCCGCAGATCGGTCCCCATGGCGATATCTTTCGGCCCGATCGGGCGTTACACCAGTGCGCCCCATCGAGAACAACGTCATGACCACCATGAGGACGACCACCATCCTGACCGCCGCTTTGCTCACCCTGATGACCGCCTGCTCCGACCAGCCGGAGGTGGACCCACAGATCGATCAACTGAAACAGGACAATGCCCGCAGCCTATCCCAGGTGGCCGAGCGTGACTCGGTGATCAACGACCTCTTCGGGACCTTCAACCGGATCAGCGAGAACCTGCGCTCCATCCGCAGCAAGCAGGGACAATTGCTGGCCCCTGCAGACGGTGCCGAGCAGGGAGCCGACATGGAACAGCGGATCATGGGCGACCTGGAGAGCATCGACGGCATGCTGAATGAGAACCGCCAATTGCTGGACAAGCTGCGCAAGCAGGCCAAGAGCTCGGCGGCCAACATCGCCGAGTTGGAGCGTACGGTGGCCGATCTGGAAGCGAGCATGCTGGAAAAGGATGCTGAGATCGGTACGCTGAAAGAGCAGCTGGCCAGCACCAACAGCTCGCTGGCCACGCTGATCGAGATGTACCGCGACAAATCACAACTGAGCGACATGCAGCGCATGGAGCTCAATACCGCCTACTACATCGTGGGCACCTCCAAGGAACTGCGCGAAAGCGGTGTCCTGTCCAAGGAGGGCGGAGTGGTGGGCATCGGCGGCGTGAACAAGTTGAACACCTCGGCACTGCCCGTGGACAAGTTCACCCGCATCGATGTGGTGCGGACCCAGGAGATCACCCTCGGGGCCAAGAAGGCCAAACTGGCCACTGCCCATCCTGAAGGCAGCTACCGCCTTGATGGAGGGAACAAATTGACGATCCTGGACGCCAACGTGTTCTGGAGCATCTCGAAGTACCTGGTGGTGGAAGTGGAATGATGCAGCTTCGGCACGAACAAGGAAGGCCGCCCCGATGGGCGGCCTTCCTTGTTCACGGCTGTTCTGAGAAGACCTATTCCATCGTGGCGTTGGGCGCGGGCGGTGCGGGTTTGACCGGAGCCGCCTTGGCACCAGTGCCTGCAGCACCAGCGCAACAGGCCGCACCCTTGCCCCCCTCCTTTCCCGTGCAGGACGCAGCGGTTCCGGGAGCCGCACAGGGCTCGGAACAGGGCTTCCATCCGGTCTTGCGCAGGGCCTCCAGCTTGGTGCGCTGGTCCTTGCTCAGGAGCTTCTCCGCAGAGGAATCATGGGGTGCCATCTGCTCTTCGATCTGCTGCTGAAGCGCGGCGACCTGAGCGCGCAGCTCGGCCACCTCCTGCTCCCCTTTGGCCAGTGCGGCGGCCATGCGGGCGGTCTCCTTGGCATCCATGCCCAGTGCCTGGCCATAGCATTCGGCACGGAGCTGCGCATGATCGGGAAGGTCCAACTTCGCATCCTGCGCCATCGCCGTGGCCAGGGTGAATGACAGTGCGGCGCCAAGCGCCAGGGTGCGGATAAGCATGTTCGTTCCGGTTAGATGTGATCGCAAGTTAGTTGTGCTGGCCGTGCCCGGCAACACGCGAGCGATCAGCTGCCTTTGGCGCCGCGCACCATCTGCTCAATGGCATCCCACATGCCCGGCTCCACCATCTCCAGCATGTTGAACTGTCCGGCGCCTTTCAGCCACTCGCCGCCATCGATGGTCACGACCTCGCCGTTGACGTATCCGCTGTAGGGAGAGATGAGGTAGGCCACCAGGTCGGCGAGCTCCTGGTGTTCACCCAGCCGCCCCAGCGGCACGCGCTGGGCCATGTCGAACTTCTCCATCAGTTCTCCCGGCGCCAAGCGGCTCCACGCACCCTTTGTGGGAAAGGGGCCGGGGGCCACGGCATTGGTGCGGATCCCATGGCGCCCCCACTCGGAGGCGAGCGAACGGGTCATGGCCAGCACGCCGGCCTTGGCGCATGCGCTGGGCACCACATAGCCCGAGCCCGTCCATGCATAAGTGGTGGTGATGTTGAGCACCGCCTTGTCGCGTTCGCCGTTGGCGATCCACTGTTTGCCGAAGGCCAGCGTACAGTTCACCGTGCCCATGAGCACGATGTCGATGATCACCTGGAAGGCCTTGCTGCTGAGGCGCTCAGTGGGGCTGATGAAGTTGCCGGCCGCGTTGTTCACCAAGGCATCGACCTTGCCGAAACGTGCCAGCACGGCATCGCGCAGCTGCTCCACCTCCTCGTATTTGCGCACATCACAGGCCACGGCCAGCACGGTGCCGCCGGTCTCCGCCTCCAGTTCCCGCGCGCTGTTCTCCAAAACATCCAGCTTGCGGCTGGTGATGCAGACCGAAGCGCCCAGCTCCAGGCAATACTTCGCCATGCTGCGGCCCAATCCGGTGCCACCGCCGGTGATGACCACCACCATTCCCTTCAGCGCGTCATCGCGCAACATGCCTTTGCGTTCGCTCATGGATCGTTCGGTTCCGATGTGCACGGACACATCCCGACGAAGATATCCTCCACCGGCCAGCCTGCAGAGGAATAACTTCGCGCTACCCGCGTTCACCGAACTTATGCGCACCGAATATCCCGCCAAGGTCCTGCTTGCATGGGGCGAAGCGATCGCCGGCCATGAAGGCCTCCGGAATTGGTTGACCACCAACGGTTATCCTGAGCTGGGCATCTTCACCTATGCCCTGCGCAACAAGGCTGAGGCCCGCAAATGGCTCATGGACAATGGTCATCCGCACCTCATGGCCATCATCACCGGCATTGAGGGCGATCGAACTGCACTGTCATGGCTGGACCACAATGGCATGCACGTCATGCAGCAGGTGGCCCTCACCGGAGATGGCGACGAGGAGGCCTTCCAATGGTTGATGACCAACGGGCACCGCGAACTGGCGATCATCGGCAACAAGATGCACCAGGTGAAGCGCAAGATGGACGAGGATTACGGTGACTATCACCGCTACGCCAGGGACTGACCGGTACTGCTGGAAACACGGCCCTGCAGCGAGACCCAAGTGGCGTGCAGGCGCTCCAGCAGGATCACATCGATGAGCATGTGGGCGAGCATGGGGCCCACCAATCCGTACCGGTCCGCCATCCAGCCCAGCAGCATCATGGCCAGGGTCATCAGCGTGCCATAGGCCATGATCCGTCGGTCCCGCGGATCAAGGTAGCCGTGGATCGCCACGAAGACCACGGCCGTGAAGGGAATGCCCAGCCACCATTGCACCGCACCGCGGAAGAAGAGCTCCTCCCCCACACCGGCACAGCCGGAGATGAGCCAGCGGTGGCTGCGGCGTGCGACGAGGGGCCCGATAAGCAGCGCATAGCGTTCACGGACCGGCGTCATCCACGAAGTGCGGATCATGGCCCAGGCCGTTCCACCGATCAAGACACCGGCCACCACGCCCAGAAGCAGTTGTTCCCAGAGCGTTGCGCTGCCCTGCGTGACGGACCATGCATCGCGGTGCTGGACCAGTTCAAGGAGCGCCACACCGCCTCCGCCGAAGGCCAGAATGGTGAGGAGCGCCATCAGCAGGAGTGCGTTCCCGCCGGTATTCCCCTGTTCTCGCTCAGGCCACATCCTCCTCGTCCGTGGCTCCGCTCAGCATGGCATCGAACAGGTCGCCGAAGCGGGCGGCACCCACCAGCTGTGTGCGTCCGATGCGGCTGTGCTCGGCCAGTCCGTGCAGCACGAACTCGCTCCACAGCAGCACCTCCTCCTTGTCCAGGTAACTGTGATGCGCCTTCACCAGGTCCAACAGGCCCGGTACGGAACGCAGGGAGCGGAAGAAGTCCGCATCGGGTGCGTCGGCGATCAGGTCGCAGGAACCGGTATCGAAATGCGCGACGATGTTGGCGTAGGGGTCGTTCACCTGCCGCCCTGCTGCCCCGTCCGCCTTCACCTTCTTACGGGCCTTCACGGGGTCCGGGAAGAGGCCGGTGAAGACATGGCGCAGGGCCAGCCCCAGCAGGTGGTTCGCCACCTTCTCGGGTCCCTCCTGCTCGCCCTCGTACACCAGTTCGATCTTGCCCGTGATGGCGGGGACCACGGCCTGCAGGTCGCCGATCCGGACCACGGTGCGCTCTTCGCCGTTGCGCAAGGCACGGCGCTCAGCCGCGCTGATCACGCTCTCCAGTGCGCTGATGGTCAGGCGCGCGCTCACCCCGCTCTTGCGGTCCACGAACTCGCTCTCACGCGCCTCCAAGGCGATGCGCTCCACCAGCACGCGGATGAGGTCGGGCACCCGCACGCGCAGGGCCTGTTCCTTGGGTGTGCGGACCTCCTGCTGGGTGATGCGCATGCCCAGCTCGATGGTGGGCGGGTAGTGCGTGAGGATCTGCGATTGGATGCGGTCCTTCAGGGGCGTGATGATGGCCCCACGGTTGGTGTAATCCTCCGGGTTGGCGGTGAACACGAACTGGATGTCCAACGGCAGACGGAGCTTGAAGCCCCGGATCTGCACATCGCCCTCCTGCAGGATGTTGAAGAGCGCGACCTGGATGCGGGGCTGCAGGTCGGGCAGTTCATTGATCACGAAGATGCCGCGGTGGCTGCGGGGTATGAGACCGAAGTGGATGACCCGCTCATCGCTGTAATCCAGCTTCAGGTTGGCCGCCTTGATGGGGTCGCTGTCGCCGATGAGGTCGGCCACCGTGACATCGGGCGTAGCGAGCTTCTCGGTGTAACGGTCGTCGCGGTGCAACCAGGCGATGGGTGTGGCATCTCCCTTGGCGGCGATGAGGTCCTTCGCAAAGCGGGAGATGGGGGCCAGTGGATCGTCGTTGATCTCGCTGCCCTCCACCACGGGCACCCATTCATCCAGCAGTTGCACCAGCGAACGGGCCATGCGCGTCTTGGCCTGACCGCGCAGGCCCAGCAGGTTGATGCTGTGGCCGGCGAGTATGGCGCGTTCCAGGGCAGGTACCACGGTGTGCTCGTAGCCATGGATGCCCTCGAAGAGCGTTTGCTTGGCACGGATCCGGGCGATGAGATTGGAGCGGAGCTCCTCCTTGATGGAGCGTGAGGTGTATCCGCTCTTCTGGAGTTCGCCGAGCGTGGTGGGAAGATGCATGTTGGGGCGGGAGATTTCCCGCCCGTACGGCGGGATCTGAGTGAAAATGGTCAAGAAGCTTTCCGATTGCTGGTGTGATCACGGAACACCATGTCCGCCAGGCCCTGCAGGCCCGTGTAGAAGGCACGGCCCTGGTTGGCCTCGGTGAATTTCTCGATGAAGCGCTGCAGGTAGTTGTCCTGGGCGATCATGAAGGTGGTGATGGGGATGCCGGCCTTTCGGGCGCGCACCGCGGCATCCAGGGTGCGCGAGACGATGTAGTCGTCCAGCCCGAAGCTGTTCATGTAGTACTCGCCATCGCGCTTGATGCAGCTGGGCTTTCCGTCGGTGATCATCACGATCCGGCGGTTCTTCAGCTTGCGGCGGCGCAGGATGTCCATGGCCAGTTCCAGACCGGCCACCGTGTTGGTGTGGAAGGGCCCCACCTGCAGGTAGGGCAGGTCCTTCAGGCTCACCTGCCAGGCGTCGTTGCCGAAGACCACGATGTCCAGCGTATCCTTGGGATAACGGCGCCGGATGAGCTCCGCCAGGGCCATCGCCACCTTCTTGGCCGGCGTAATGCGGTCCTCCCCATAGAGGATCATGCTATGGCTGATGTCGATCATGAGCACCGTGGCGCAGGCGCTCTGATGCTCGCTCTCGATCACCTCGAGGTCGCCTTCACTGAGCTGCAGGTCATCGATCCCGCGCTGCTGGGCGTTGCGGATGCTGTCGCTCATGGCCACCTGCTCGATGCGGTCGCCGAAGCGGTAGCTGCGCCGGTCGCTGGTGGATTCGTCCCCCTGGCCTGCACGCCGCAGTGCGTGGGTGCCGCGCTCGGTCTTCTTCAATTTCCCGAAGACCTGTTCCAGTGCGCGTTCACGGATGAGCTTCTCCGCCTTCCCGGTCAGCGGTGTCTTACCGCCCTTGGTGGGCCTGTCACCAATGATCCCGTGCTTGCGCAGGTCGGCCTCGAACTCCTTGCGACCGTAATCGGGGGTGTAGACGCCGTGCTCCTTGTCCACCTGGTCCATCCAGTCCAGTGCCTCATCCACATCGCCGCTGGTGTGGGTGAGCATCTCCAGGAACAAGGGCAGCAGCTTTTCAAAGGGCGTGCGGTCATCCTGGGGAGGAATGAACTTGCTGAAGCGGTGACCTTGCATGACGATGAAAGTAACACGTTCAACAGGTCGGAAGTTCATGCCCGGCCCGAATAGTGCCGGGAGGTGGTACGAGCGGTGATACCTTTCGCAGTTCCCGGACCATGACCGACAACTCCCCATCGCCCCCCCAATATTTCGATGCCGGCATCCGACTGGAACAATGGGTGGAAAGCTTGTGGGGTTCACCCTTGGACCCTGACGGATGGATGCACGAGGCCATCCTGCTCGCGATGCTGGTACTGGCGGGCCTCCTGCTGTGGTGGTTGCTGCGGCTGGTCACCATCAGGGTGATCTACCCCTTCATCCGAAGTAGCCGCTCGCAATGGGACGATGGCCTGATCCACGAGCGCTTCTTCCGGAAGTTCGGCAAACTGGCCCCCATCCTGCTCTTGCAGCGCGCGCTGCCACTGGTGCTGCACCGCCATCCCGAGCTGGCCCATGGCCTCGCCACCCTGTTCACGGTGTTGCTCGTCCTTACGCTGTTCCAGTCGTTCGCCGCAGTGATGAACGCGAGCCACAGGGCCCTGAAGGACACCGACAAATACCGCGACAAGCCCCTGCGCAGCTACATCCAGCTGGCCAACATCATCGGGGGCATCATCACCGGGGTGATCGTCCTGTCCATCACCTTCGAGAAGAACCCGATCTACATCTTCTCCGCCATGGGCGCTGCCAGCGCCGTGCTGTTGCTGGTGTTCAAGGACACCCTGCTGGGCTTCATGGCCAGCGTGCAGCTCAGCATGAACGACATGGTGCGCGTGGGCGATTGGGTGCAGTTGGACAAGTTCGGGGCGGACGGTGAGGTCACGGACATCATGCTCACCACCGTGAAGGTGCGCAACTGGGACATGACCTACACCACCATCCCCACCTACGCCTTCATCTCGGATTCGGTGCGCAACTGGCGGGGCATGCAGGAGAGCGAGGGCAGGCGGATCAAGCGGGCCATGAACCTTGCGGTGGGCAGCATCCGGTTCTGCTCACCCGCCGATCTGGAGCGATATGCCCAATACCAACTGGTGGCAGAGCATGTGCGCAACACCCAGCGCGAGGTGGCGGCCTACAACAAGGAGCGGGGACTGGACGGGACCCTTCCCATCAACGGACGGAACCAGACCAACGTGGGGGTGTTCCGCGCCTATGCGGAAGCCTATGTGCGCCAGGAACCACGTGTACACAAAGCCATGACGCTCATGGTGAGACAGCTGCCTCCCACACCCGCGGGCCTTCCGATGGAGGTGTACTGCTTCAGCAGGGACAAGAGCTGGGTGGCCCATGAACGACTGGCGGCGGACCTCTTCGACCACCTGCTGGCCGTGGCTCCCTGGTTCGACCTGGAGGTGTTCCAGAACCCCACCGGAACAGATATGCGTGCCCTGGCCGGCGCAGCCAGCGACCGACCGATGCAGGGCGAGGACTGAGGTCCGATCGATCCCGGAAGGTGACGGAACCACGGGCCGTCCGAAAAGAAGAAGCCCCGCCGTTTCCGGCAGGGCTTCCTGAACGAACTTCGGATCTAGTTCACCACCACGGTGCGGCTTCCCAGTACTTCGGCCTGGTCCATCGAACGCAGCGTGTACAGGCCTGCAGCCAGGCCCTTCACATCGAGCAGGAGCACCGAGGCATTCACTTGGTGGGTGGCGACCAGGTGGCCCATGGCGTCGAACAGCTCCACATGGCTGGGCATTTTGTCCGCCTCGAAGGTCAGCGTCAGGGCATCGCTCACCGGGTTCGGGAAGGCCACGAAGGTGAAGTCGTTGGCATCCAGCTCTTGAACGCCGACGACAGCTGCATCTCCGACATGTTCGACAGAGCGGGTCACCGTCCAGGCTCCGGTACCGAGCTGTACGGAATCCTCTTGCAGTTTGAGCACCGGATGCGCACTTGCCTCCTCGTAGAACGAGGTGGAGTTGGTGATCCTTCGGATATTGATCACTGCTGAATTGTCCAACACCTCGCGACGGACCGCCACACGCAGCACATCATAGGTTGCCGTATTGGACAAGGTCAGGGTGCCGTAGGCATCCGCAACACCAGATATCGTGGCCACCCGGGTGACGGGGATGCCGGATACCACAATGTTCACCGAAGCAGCATCGGTCCACTCATCCTGGTAGGAGAGCGGCAACGGAAGCGTGAGCAACGGTTGCGGGTAAACCACGGTACCGGTGAGGTCGGTCCGTTCGGCCACCACGTTCAACCCATCACTTTCGAGAGCCCAGAACGTCGTGTCGGAACCTCCGTCCGTGCTGCCAAGATCGGCACTTGGCACGCTCGCGGCGGGGGTGTAATAGAAGTTCCTGTTGCCGGGTGTTGCGGCGAACATGTTCCAATAGTCGAATATCACTGACGCGCCTGCATCGCCAGTTGACAGATAGGCCGAGGCAGTGCGCAAGGCGACCGTTTGACCGATCACCGGAACCTGGTCGGGCGTGGTCAGGGTGGGTTGAGCAGTTGCTGCCATTACAAGAGCAGAGCAGATGGAGATCGAGGCGTAACGTAGGTTCATGGTGGAGGTGTTCAGTATCGGTCGGTGAAGGTAAGACAGTGAGGGTCTGTTAGATTAAGTGTGTCATGATCTTGATCACTGTTGTTGTTGATGTTGTTGGGTTTTCAACGAGGGGGTTTGGGGGAGACTCATAACCTGTTGATCGTTGTTGGTAATCTGTGGATCGAAGCGCGGACCGA
>JBGTAJ010000256.1:0-2762 GCA_041749915.1 Flavobacteriales bacterium | reverse complement strand
CTTCGGTCCGCGCTTCGATCCACAGATTACCAACAACGATCAACAGGTTATGAGTCTCCCCCAAACCCCCTCGTTGAAAACCCAACAACATCAACAACAACAGTGATCAAGATCATGACACACTTAATCTAACAGACCCCTCCAAAGTCGTCTTGTCATCGTAGCTTCACCTGCAACCGAGAACCCATGCGCACATTACTACCCTTGGTTTTCCTGTTGTCCACTTCGCTGAACGCCCAGACCACCTTCGCACCGATCGGCGCGAAGTGGACGTACAAGCAGGGTTCGTGCTGCGGCCCAGATACCAACCTCATGGTCATCGAGGCAACAAGCGACACGATCATTCAAGGCCGGACATTCAGCAAGCTCCAGGTAAGCGAAGGTTGGTTCGGCTGCCATGAATTTGTCCAATTCTTCTCGGGGTCGAACGATTCCCTCTTCTATTTTGACCCGGATTCGGAGCAATCCCATCTATTGTTCCGTTGGGATGCCATCATCGGTGAATCGTGGTCTACTCCAGTGGAGCAGTCAGGATATCCAGATACACTCGATTGGACCGTGATGGACACAAGCCACGTGGTGGTCGATGGGCTCTGGCTGCGAACACTGGAGGTCAATGTCGAATCCCGGCAGTGGATGCTCTTCAGCTATGGCGGCGCGATCACCGAGCGGCTCGGAGCTTCCGGTGCGCCTTTCACATGGATACTCGGATTTTGCGACGGGGAGACATTCCAGGGATTGCGCTGTTACGAAGACCCCGACATCAGCTGGTTGAACCCGCAGTTCCAACAATGCGATCTGAGCGTGGGAATGGATGATGCCATAACAGCAACGACCTTCCTGATACGACCGACCGTGGCGACAACCGGGGAGCCCATCCAAGTGATCGCACCGAGAGGAACGATCACGGTCCTTGATGCCTCAGGACGCTTGGTCCATCAGCGATCCATTAAAGGTCAGGGGTCCTTCGACCTTGACACTCCAGGAACCTATCTCGTGCGGTTCACCACACCAGAGGGTGATCCTACGCATCAACGCATCGTGGTGCGCTGACAACGGAAAACTTCGGGCCCATCCCAAAACAGGTCGCGAAGTCGATGGAAGCCATCCGCCTGCGCTGGCTGGGCCAACGCATGGGCCTAGAGAAGATGGTGCTGAAGAAAGACACGCTCATCGGCACCTTCATCGCCGATCAGAAACACCCCTTCTTCGAGGGCGATACTTTCCACTCCGTCTTGCGCGCCGTACAAGCACAACCGCGCAAGTTCAAGGTCTACGAGAAGGCGGGGACACTACGGATCAGTGTGCAGGATGTGAAGAATGTGCAGGGGGCGAAGGTGGCGTTGGAAGGTGTTGTTGGAGCCGCCTTGCTTACTAACGCCACGCGATAGTATATTTGCCCTAGCATGATCAGGTCGTTCGGGTCCAAGGAAACTGAAGGGATATGGAACGGCGAGGTCGTGCGCAAACTGCCTTCCTCGATCCAGGAAACCGCCAGGCGAAAACTCCGAATGCTGAACAACTCCCAGGACATCGCCGACCTGCGCATACCACCGGCGAACCGGCTGGAGAAGCTGGCCGGTAAACTGAAGGACTACCACAGCATCCGTATCAACGACCAGTGGCGCATCATCTTCAAATGGCAGAGCGGCAACGCTTACGAGGTTGAGATCGTTGACTACCACTGAGCAAGCAACCATGAAAAAGCTCCCGAACATCCACCCAGGCACCGTGCTCGCAGAGGAGTTCCTGGTGCCCATGGGCATTAGTGCCTACCGACTCGCCAAGGACATCAGCATCCCCCAAACGCGTGTATCGCAGATCGTAAAAGGTGCGCGCCGGGTGACCGCGGATACCGCCCTGCGCCTCTCGAAGTACTTCGGCAACTCGGCCAAGTTCTGGTTGGGCTTGCAGGACGATTTCGACCTGGAAGAAGAGCGCAAGGGCAAGGAAAAGGAATTGGCGAACATACCGCCTGCGCAAAGCTTGGCAGCATAGATGCCGCCAGTATTGTACCGAGGTGATCGCTGATCTGGCGCGCCACGGTCCGCGTTAGGGTTCGGACCGGAAAGCCTGCCTACCGCAGGCAGGCCCGCAAGCGAGGAGGTCGCCGCCGCCGAAGGCTTAGGCGACCGAAGGAGTGCGGACTTGCAGGGGAGAGCCCGACGGCGCTGCATTTGAGCGCCGGAACCTGACTGCCATCAGGCAGACGCCCAAACCGCTCTGATCAAGCCCGTCGACCACAACTGTCCGAAATTTCCGGACAGTTCAAACCCTTACTGCCATGATCCAGTTGTCCGGAATTACCAGACCTCTGCCCACTCACCCTTTACCGCACCCCTAACAACTCCTCCTCACGCTTGTAAGGCACCAGGAAGCGTTCCTCGCGTGTGGCCGTTCCTTCTGCATCGTAGTCCACGCGAACGCCGATCAGCTGGCCTTGAGGATCAAGTCGGGCGATCTGTTTGATCGCAGGTGTCAGCTCCATGTTGTTCCAACGCCTACCTCTGCCGTGCATGACCAGACGCTGGAACGATGGGTGGTAGGTGAACTGCAAGTGATCCTGCTTTTCGGTCGCGTAGCCGAAGAAGTCCACGAGGCGATCATCAGTGTACACCACACGCATGGAGTCGTAACTGGCCCTTAGCTCCAGGTGGTCGTAGCGCGCGATCTTGGCGTGAAGCTCCGGGCCGAAGTGCTTGTATCCGTTGGAGAAGCGCTGCTCAGCACTGGCGGCCGTGCCAGCGGGCCACGGCGTGCTC
>JBGTAJ010000255.1:0-8271 GCA_041749915.1 Flavobacteriales bacterium | reverse complement strand
AGAATGCAGGCGTCGCCTCCGATGATCCGGCGGATGTAGGTGTCCTGGGCGATGGCGCCGATGGCCGATCCCGGCAGGTCCTGCGCGGTCGCACCGGCGATATCGGTCCAGTTCAGGCTGTCCGGGCTCGTCTGCCATTGATAGGAGGCCGCCGATCCGAAGGAAGGGTATGCGGACGCGCTGTTGTTGCGCACGATGGTCGGCAGGGTGTAGTTCGGGACGGAACCGGTGATATCGCCGGGAACGGAGCCTGGGCAGATGGAAACACCCTGGTAGTTGATGGTGTTGCCCAGCAGGTCGGGCGGATTGGCCCAGACGACCAGGCCCGGTTCATAGCGGCTGGTGGGGCTGTTCTTCGTGGTGTTCAGCGCGCCCTGCGTCAGGGGGATGTTGTTGCTCTGGGCCGTGATGATGGTGTAGATCCGGCAGTTGCTGAACTTGATGCCACGCTCGCCCACGGGGTCGTAATCGTCGCTGGTTCCACCATAGTAAGTGCTGAACTCCAAGGCGCTCAGGTCGCTCTCCAGTTTCAGGAAGACCTTGTCGTTGCTGCCCTGGTTGGTGGTCTGAAGCGGCACGTTCGGGGACGTGCTCGTCGGGAAGTTGGTGCTGTTGGTGTAGCCGAACACGTAAACGTCGTTGTTCTGGTCCGTGTTCAATCCCATCATGTTCACCTCGTTCCCCGAGCCACCGATGTAGGTGCCGTTGAGGAAGCTCTGGTCGATGGTCATGCGGGCCACGTAGAAGTCGTTGCTTCCGTTGTGACCGGTATCATAGGAACCGGCCGAGATGTTGGCGCTGTTCAGGCCCTCGGTGACCCCGCCGAAATAGAGCTCGTTGCGGTCGGCGCTGAACTCCATGCACAGCAGGTTCGCGTCGTCGTTCGCATCGGAAGAGAAGTACGAGGACCAGGTGGTGGCGCCCGCACCCGTCAGGCGCTGCAGGAAGCCGGCCGTGGTACCGCCCCGTGTGGATTGGCGAGGGCTCACCGTGGGGAAGTTGGTGCTGCTGGTGTTGCCGCCCACGAACAGGTCGCCGCTCACGGGGTTGTGCAGCATGATGCTGGCCCGGTCACTGCCCGATCCGCCGTAGTTGCGCATCCACACAAGGCTCGACAGGTCCTGGTTGATGCGGAACAGGAACACGTCACTTCCACCGTTATTGGTGTTGCTGGCTCCACTGCCACCGTTCAGGGTCAGCAGGTTGGTGCTGGTGGTGCTTCCACAGACGAATACATCACCGTTCGGCGCAGTGCGCACATCGTAGTTGTCATCCGATCCGTTGCCGCCTACGACCGCCGCTTTGATCGATTGGCCATCCTGGGTGATCTTCAGCACGAACACATCGATGCCGCTCTGGGCTTGCTGGTTCAAGCTGGCGCCACTGAATGCCGTGCCTCCCAGCAGGGGGAAGTTCGTGCTGCTCGTCTGGCCGGTGATGTAGAGGTTCCCGTCCGGACCCTGTTCCATGGCGTAGGGGTTGTCGTCGCCACTGCCACCGATGTAGGTCTGCCATACCCGCGTACCCTGCCCGCCCACGTTTGCCGGCTCGAGGTACTTGCCGATGATGGTCTCCAGGTTGCCATTGGCGGTCACATCGAAGGCGCCCACCGTGATCTGGTCCGTGGTGCCCACCACGCGGGCCACCACGTAGATGGCACCGTCGCTGGGGTCCACCCAGATGGCGTGACCGTGGTTGTCGCCCGAACTGTTCGTGTTCACCCAGGTGGCCCAGCGCATCGCGATCGGGTCGATCACCAGGGGCTGCTCCTTGTCGTAGGCGCCCAGTTGGAAGCGAAGGATGTTGTCACCCTCCACCACGTAGGCCGAGCTGATCTCGCTCTCCCTGCCGTTCACACGCTGGTACACATAGGGCGCGGGGTAGGTCATCTCGCCCAGGCTGGTGCTCATCACCAGTTCACCACGATCGTTCACGCGCAACTTGTCGATGCCCTTGAACTCGATCGCCACCTGGCGGGGATCGCTGCCCGGCTTGCAGATGATGTCGTACTCCAGCGAACCATCGGCTGCGGGGTAGTAGCGCACGTCCGTTCCCTTGTACACATCCTGGTACCACACTTCCTGGTGGCTTCGGACGTTCGTGGCATGGTTGCGGTCGCCCAGGAAATAGTGGCTCACCTCCTCGTGGTGGTCCTTGGGTACCACGCGCATCGCCTCCGAGGCATCGCGGAAGTGCATCAGCCAACCATGGCCGCGCTGGTTCCAGACCAGGGGGCGCATGGGTTTGCCATCATGCATTTCCTCCTCTATCGCGATGCCTTCCCGTTGGCGGGCCTCCACCGCAGCAGGATCGAACGCTGTGACCAGCATGCCTTCCGGGGTGGCCACGGCCTGCCCCAAGGGGAAGTCGGCCCGGAACAGGACCGAAGGACCGAACTGACCACGGTTCTCCGTGAAGTGGATCTCCTGGTCATGTCGGTTCAACAGTGCATCCAGATCATCGTCATGGTGCGAATGACCGGAAAGGCCGGGTTTCGCCGCTGCATGATCTAGCCTCGCTTGCTGGGCGCCCACAGGCGACCAGATGGCCAGGCCGAGCACCAGCGAACAAAGCGTTCGCTGAAGCCATAGGCGGTTGGGTCGGTTCATCATCATCAGTTCAGGGTTGGAACATGGTCAATGTGGCTCGTAAAGGCTCGTGCTGAGCGCTTTGGTGGTTCCGTTCGGGCAGGAGGTGACCAGCGACGACCAAGGCCAGGATCAGGCAAAGGCCGATCAGTTCGCGGTCAAGGGCGATACTGGAGAAGGGGTGAGGTGCCGTTTCCGAGGACCTCTCGTTCAGGAAGGGGGATCGCATGTGCTTGTTCGGTTGGTCGTCCGAGCAAGTGTCCAAAGGCAAGGGTCTGAAGAGCGATCCGGCGCAAAGAGTTCGGCGAATCTAGGGTCGTCGCACTTCGGCTGTCAAGTGTTCGTCGAATAATTGTTCTAATTCGTCGACATAATTGGCCTTCCTGTCAGGGATTTGAGTGGCGCATGGTCGAGGGGGCAGGCTCGAGGTGGTCCGCGCCTGTTCAAAACTTTTTATGCCAGGAAATTTGCCGATCCCGAACGTCTGTGCTTATTTGTGCGTCATGTTGTTGACAGAAATAATGTCAGCGCATCGGATCAGCATGAGCACGCTCAACACAGGTGATAAGGCCCCGGCATTTTCCGGTGTCGATCAGGACGGCCTCCCGGTCGACCTGAAGGATCACCTGGGTGGCAAAGTGCTGCTCTATTTCTATCCCAAGGACGATACCCCGGGCTGCACCACGGAAGCGTGCAACCTGCGTGATGCGCACGAGGACCTTCTAAAGGCCGGCTACAGTGTGATCGGCGTGAGTCCGGACACGGTGGCGAAGCACAGGAAGTTCGCGACGAAGTATGGTCTCCCGTTCCGTCTGCTGGCCGACACGGATCGGTCCGTGGCCAATGCCTACGGGGTCTGGGGTCGAAAGAAATTCATGGGGCGCGAGTATGATGGCATTCTGCGCACCACCTTCCTCATCGATGAGAAGGGGTACATCGAACGGGTCATCGCGGACGTCCGAACGAAGGACCATGCCGCGCAGGTGCTGGGTGACCAGGTGACTATCGCACCACCTTTGACCCACTGAACACGTAACTTCAACCACACGATACCATGGCCGCAGAGATCAATAAGGACAAGCTGAAGGCGCTTCAGCTCACGATGGACAAGATGGAGAAGACCTTCGGAAAGGGGGCCATCATGCGCATGGGCGACGACGCCATTGAGCAGGTGGAGGTCATTCCGACCGGATCCATCGGGCTGGACCTTGCCCTCGGTGTAGGGGGCTATCCCAAAGGACGGGTCGTGGAGATCTACGGTCCCGAGTCATCCGGTAAGACCACCCTGGCCATCCACGCCATCGCGGAATGCCAGCGCCGTGGTGGCATCGCAGCGATCATCGATGCGGAGCACGCCTTCGATCGCGCCTATGCAGAAAGCCTTGGCGTCGATACCGAGAACCTCCTCATCAGCCAACCCGACAACGGCGAGCAGGCACTGGAGATCGCCGACAACCTCATCCGTTCCGGTGCGATCGATATCCTAGTGGTCGACAGCGTGGCGGCACTGACTCCCCGCGCCGAACTGGAAGGGGAGATGGGCGACAGCGCCGTGGGCATGCATGCCCGCCTGATGAGCAAGGCTTTGCGCAAGCTCACCGGCACCATCAGCAAGACCGGTTGCTGCTGCATCTTCATCAACCAGTTGCGCGAGAAGATCGGTGTGATGTTCGGCAACCCCGAGACCACCACCGGCGGTAACGCCCTGAAGTTCTACGCCAGCGTGCGCCTCGATATCCGCAGGTCCACCCAGATCAAGGACGGTGAGACCGTGACCGGAAACCGCACCAAGGTGAAGGTGGTAAAGAACAAGGTGGCGCCGCCGTTCCGCAAGGCCGAGTTCGACATCATGTTCGGCAAGGGCATCAGCAAGACGGGCGAGATCATCGACATGGGTGTCGAGCTGGGCATCGTCAAGAAGAGCGGAAGCTGGTTCAGCTACGAGGATAACAAGCTTGGGCAGGGACGTGACGCGGTGCGCCAGCTGCTCGATGACAATGCCGAGCTCTGCGAGGAGCTGGAGAAGAAGATCAAGGAAGCGGTGGCCAAGAGCGAATTACCGGTTCTGGCCTGAGTCAACTCACCCGCTACTTTTGGAGGGTCCCGGTTCGGAGTGTTTTCCGGGGCCCTCCTTTTCTTTGGTCCCCATCATGTCAAAGTTCCATCCCCTGCTGTTCGTCGCTTTCCTGTTCGCCTGCACGGACGGCCAGAACCCCAACGGGGGGACGGGCTCAGGGCAGGATACCGCGGCGAACCCGCTCCTGGCCTTGGAGCAGCAGATCCTGAAGGCACCCACGGACCCCAATTCCTTCGCCGAGCGCGCGCGCTACTTTGAAGGTCTCGACAGTACCGCCCTGGCCATCAACGATTGGAAGCGGGCCATGGCCCTGGATACCACCGATGCCCAGTGGCCCATCGCCCTGGCCGATCTCTACTACCGCAAATTGCGCGTCGAGGAGGCGGACCCCTTGCTCATCAAGGCCATCAGGCTCGATCCTCAAGGCACGGAGGCCCTGCTCAAGCGCAGTGAGCTGAAACTCCTGCTGCGTGAATACAAGGAGGCCATGTCCCTGGCCAACGATGCCCTGCGCATCGACCCGCTGAACCCCAGGGGGTACTACCTCAAGGGCTGGATCCACATGGAGGCGGGCGATACCACCCTGTCCATCAGCAGTTACCGCACGGCCGTTGAACAGGATCCGGCGTTCTATGAAGCCTACATCGCCCTTGGGCTCCTGCATGCCCATCGACGTGAACCCTTGGCCCTGCAGTATTACAACACGGCCATTGAGCTTCGTCCGGCAAGTGTGGAGGCCTGGTACAACAAGGGCATGTATTGCCAGGAGAACGGCATGGACAGCGTGGCACTGGCCTGCTATGCCACCATCAAGACGATCGCGCCCCTGAACTCCATGGCCTACTACAACACCGGGTACATCCTGCTGGAGCACCAACAGCGCACGGCGGATGCCCGACGCGAGTTCGCCCGCGCGATCGCCCTGCTGCCCGACCATGCACAGGCCTACTACAACCGCGGGCTCACCTTCGAATTGGATGGAAAGCTGGACAGTGCGTTGATCGACTACCAGCAGGCCCTTCGTTTGGCGCCCACCTTCACGCTGCCGGCGGAAGGTCTTGGAAGGCTCCAGTCCAAGGGCGTCAAGGTCACGGTGCCTTAGCGCCCCCTGGTCCTGCGACGCACCTTTTGTTGGTCGGGTATCCAGGCCACCTGGCCCACGCCGATCACTTGGAACCTGCGCACCAGCAGACGGTCGCCCACGTGAGCGCGCAAGGTCCAGGTGCCCGGCTTCAAGCGGTCCAGGGCCAGACGCTCCAACTGTTGCTGTTCGAAGACCTGCACGATATCCCCACGTCCGTTCAGCAGATCCACCTTGTTCGTGCCTGCGGGAAGGACCAGGTCGACGCTGCCAGGCACCGCGCTCTCGCTGAAGCCGACCCCTTCGTGGTCGGCCGTATGTGCCGGAGCATGACGCGGCAGATAGGCCATATCCTCGGAGGACTGGGCCTGGATCGCCAGGGGTATCGCGATCACGAGCACGGTTAGGGTTCTACGCATGGGGCTGTTCCTTGCGCCGTGTGTACGAAGTCCGGGGCGGATGGTTCCCCATGTTGCAGGCCGGGCCCACCCGTTCCTGTGCCGCGGCAACCCAGCAGGGGAGAGGCCAGGCCGCATGCACAGGTCGCCTCCACATGGGGTTCCTTGACCCGGCAACAAGGGGGCTGGTTCTTGGGGGCATAGTTCCGTCAGCGGAAGACATCCGCGGACGCTGTATACTTACCCCATGCAACAACCACCGATCGACCCCTTCGTGGACCTCGAGACAGCTTTGCGAAAGGTCTTTCCGGATATCTATGAGCCGGAAGCCCGCCAGGCACTGGCCGAACAGGGCCAGCTGATGGAGCTGCATGCCGGGCAGGTCTTCATGGAGATCGGCAACTACATCCGCACAATCCCGATGGTGCTCAGCGGTATGCTCAAGCTCGTGCGCGAGGATGAGGACGGCAACGAGATGTTGCTCTATTACCTGAAGCCCGGGGAGACCTGCGCCATGAGCCTGACCTGCTGCACGAACGATGCTCGCAGCACCATCCGTGTGTCGGCGGAGGAGGACTCCGTGATCCTGGCGATCCCCGCACGGCTCATGGACAGCCTGACGGATACCTACCGCTCCTGGAAGAACTTCGTCATGCTCACCTACCAGCGCCGCTTCGAGGAACTGCTGCGCACCATCGACGGTGTGGCCTTCCAGAAGCTTGATGTGCGCATCCAGGACCTGCTCAAGGAACGCGCCTCGAACACCGGATCTCGCGTGATCACTGTGACCCACCAGGAGATCGCCGAGCAGCTCAACTCGTCCCGCGAGGTGATCTCCCGGCTGCTCAAGCGCATGGAGCACGAAGGCGAGGTGAAGCTCGGAAGGCAGCGGATCGAACTGATGGGGGCGGCCTGGTCTTCGTGATGAAGGTCACCGTCCGCCCCCGCGAAGGTGTCGGACCTTTGCACCACAGAACAACAACTGTCAAATGGAACTGAAAGCGCTTCTATCTGAACCCCATGCCACGATCGTGGACGTGAGGACCCCTGCTGAATTCATGGGCGGGCATGTGGCTGACTCCATCAACATCCCGCTCCAGGAAGTGCCTGACCGGGTGGAGGAGTTCCGCCGCATGGCAAAACCCCTGATCCTCTGCTGCGCCAGTGGTAACCGCAGTGGTCAGGCCGCTTATTTTCTGCAACAGCACGGCTTGGAGAACGTGCACAATGGCGGCGGCTGGCTTCAGGTCAATTATGCCGTGAGCCAGCTCTCCTCCACAGGATCCTGAACCCACCATACCATGAACAGATCATTCTTCCTCATCGCATCACTGGTCCTGTTGTCATCCGTGGGTTGCGGGCAGGCATCGGAACAGAAGACCACTTCCACGGGCAACGGCACAACGACCGTCGAGCTCGTCACCGACCTGAAACCTGCGGCGTTCAAGGCTGCGATCGATGAGGGCAAGGCGCGGCTCATCGACGTCAGGACCCCGGGCGAGTACAGCTCCGGACACCTTGCCGGAAGCGTCAACATCGACTGGACCGGTCACGACTACGAAAAGGCTTTCGGCGAGCTCGACCCCAAGGTGCCCGTCCTGTTGTATTGCCGTTCGGGTGGACGCAGCGGACAGGCCATGGAGCATCTCCGGTCAAAGGGCTTCACCGTTCAGCATTTGGAGGGCGGGATCACGAGCTGGCAGCAGGCCGGTTATCCGGTGCAGCAATAAGGCAGTAGCATGAACAACTTCAAGGAGCTCATCAACGGGGATACGCCGGTACTGGTCGATTTCTATGCCGACTGGTGCGGTCCCTGCCAACGGCTGGCGCCGGTGCTGGAGGAGTTCGCACGCGAGAACGGCGACGTGAAAGTCGTCAAGGTGAACGTCGACTACGATGGCGATCTGGCCGCCGATTACAACATCAGTTCCATCCCCGCGCTCCTGGTCTTCAAGAACGGAAGAGTCGCCGCGCAGACCGTGGGTTTGGCCAACAAGCAGGCGCTGCGGACACTCGTCGCGCGGTGATTGGAGATCCGGCGATGGTGCTCGTACATACTGATGTTACTATTCGGGGCTGCCAGTGAACCCTCGAATGCGCTAGACGGGCTCGTCCGCATTTCTCACC
>JBGTAJ010000254.1:0-15237 GCA_041749915.1 Flavobacteriales bacterium | reverse complement strand
CTTCGGTCCGCGCTTCGATCCACAGATTACCAACAACGATCAACAGGTTATGAGTCTCCCCCAAACCCCCTCGTTGAAAACCCAACAACATCAACAACAACAGTGATCAAGATCATGACACACTTAATCTAACAGACCCCTTCACACCGCACAAATAACAGTTCGCAGCTCACCCTTCGCTCAACTGCAACCGGCTCAGGTTGTGGTACAGCCCGTCCACATGAGCGATGAGCTCTTCATGCGTGCCGCTCTCCACGATCGTTCCCTTGTCCAGCACCAGGATCCGGTCAGCATCGCGCACGGTGCTCAGGCGGTGGGCGATCACCAGGCTGGTGCGGCCTTTCATCAGTTCCTCCAGGGCTTCCTGCACCAAGCGCTCGCTCTCGCTGTCCAAGGCACTGGTGGCCTCATCCAGGATGAGGATCGCGGGGTCCTTCAGCACGGCACGGGCGATGGCGATCCGCTGACGCTGACCGCCACTGAGCTGCACGCCGCGCTCGCCCACCACGGTGTTGTAGCCCTCCGGGAAGCTGGTGATGAAGTCGTGCGCATTGGCCTTTCGCGCTGCGGCTTCGATCCGTTCCTGGTCGGCGTTCGGGTCTCCATAGGCGATGTTCTCCCGGATGGTGCCGCCGAAGAGCAGCACCTCCTGGGGCACGATGGCCATACGATCGCGCAGCGCAGTGAGCGGATACGCTGATGCGTCACGATCATCGATGAGCAGGCTGCCCGCCACAGGGTCATGGAAGCGCAGCACCAGCGCGGCGATGGTGCTCTTTCCCGCGCCGCTGGGCCCCACGAGCGCGATCCGTTGCCCGGGTTCGGCGAGGAAGGAGACGTCATGAAGCACCGCCATGTCCGGCCGTGTGGCGTAGTGGAAATCCACATGGCGGAATTCGATGCGGCCCCGGATGGACAGTGGCGTTCCTTTCGGTGCCAGGCTGATGTCCTCCGCGGCTTCGTCGTGGATGTCCATCAGGCGTTCGGTGGCGCCCACGGCCTTCAGCAGGTTGGTGACATACTCCGGGATGCTGCCGATACTGGCGCCGATGAACACCGTGTACATGATGAAGGTGAAGAGCTGTCCGGTGCTCAGCACGCCGTCCTCCTTCAGGTGCACGCCCCGCCAGATCACCAGGACGATGGCGCCGAACATGCAAAGGATGATGAACGACACGAAGGCCCCACGCCAGCGGGCACCTTTCATGGCCAGGCCACGAGCGGCGGTCACGGCTTTGTTGTAGCGCAAGGCCTCCCAGGCCTCGTTGGCGAAGGCCTTCACGCTCTGGATGCCCTGCAGGGTCTCGTCCACCACCACATTGGTGTCGGCGATGCGGTCCTGCACCTGCTTGCTCAGCTTCTGGATGAAACGACCGAAGATCACGGCCACGATGGCCACCACGGGGATGGAGGCGAGCATGGTGAGCGTGAGCTGTGGCGACAAGGTGGTGAGCAGCACGAGGCCCACGGTGACGATGATGACCTGGCGCACCAGCTCGGCCAGCGTGGTGGTGAAGGTGTCCTGCAACAAGGCGACATCGGCGCTGATGCGGCTGTTGAGCTCCCCCACACGACGCTGCGCGAAGAAGGTCATGGGCAGCTTCAGCAGGTGCTCGTAGGTATCCTGCCGCAGTCGGGCCAGCATGTGCTCGGTGACGTAGGAGAAGAGGTAGATGCGCCCGAAGCCCAGGATCGCCTGCAATGCGAACACACCCAGCAGCAGCAGGGCCACGGAATCGATGTTGCCAAGGTCCAGCAGGGCTTCCGTGTCGGTGGGCAGTTCGCCCTTGGTGGCATCCACCAGCTTGCCCATGAGTCCAGGGAATACCATGCTGAGCAGGCTGGTGCCCAGCAGCAGCAGCATGCCGAAGACGAAGGGCAGCCGATAGGGCCGGATGTAGCGGAACAGCCGGAAGAACTTGCGCAGCGTGGTCCTGTTCAGCTTCGCCGGTTTGGCGTCGTCGTCACGGATGCGGTTTCGGCGTGAGGCCATTCCTGTTCGTCATTGATCCCGGTCCGAAGACCTTCATCTGCTGGCTCATGCCCAACCGGACACCATGCCAACAAGACCTATCCGTGTATCGTCTTCATCCGGTCCGCGATATGATCGAAGAGATTCTTCAAAGGCTTCTCCACCATCATCTTGATGAAGGGATTGATGTCGCCTTTGAACTCCTGCCACGCCGTGGTGACACCGCCATCCTCCTTGAGGAACACATTCAGCGTGAACGGGAAGGGGCTGCGTTCCGTGGCCTTCAGGATCACATGGTCGGGCGCTTCGCCGCCTGCCAGTTCCAGGCCGATGGTGGCCGCTCCCTGCACCTTGAACGAACAGGAACGCCCATCGCTCTTCCACTCGCTGATCCGGTCCTGCGGAAGCAGCTGCTGGAAGTTGTTCATATCTTGAAGGAAGGTGTAGAGGTCCTGTGCCGGCTTGGCGATCTCCACCCGTTTGCTCTCGATCGTGGTCATGGTCCTGTGCGTGCTGGATGTTGGCTGGGGCACCGTTCCACCACGAGGGGGAGGGCCGCTGTTCGATTTATTCCGATAATTGGCGCGAGCGCTCAGGCCTTCACCTGATCACCCCAACCGGCGGGGTCCTTCCGCCATTCGTTGAGGGGGAGCAGGTCCTTCTCGGTGATGTAGTCGCTGCGCAGCGCCTGGTCCAAGAGCACGCTGTAGTTGGTGAGGGAGTGCAGCAGCACCTTGTTCTTAGCGAAGGCCTTGGTGGCCTCGTCGAAGCCATAAGTGAAGATGCTCACCATGCCCTTCACCTCGAGGCCGGCATCGCGCAGGGCCTGCACGGCATTGAGGCTGCTCTTTCCGGTGCTCACCAGGTCCTCCACCACCACCACACTGCGTCCCACGGTCAGGTCGCCCTCCACCTGGTTCTGCAGGCCGTGGCCCTTGGTATCGCTGCGCACGTACAGGAAGGGAAGCCCCATGTCATGCGCCACCAATGCACCATGGGCAATTCCGCCGGTGGCCACACCGGCGATGATGTCCGGACGGCCGAACTCGGTGTTGATGGCCTGGACGAACTGTTGGCGGATGAACGTGCGGACGGCGGGGTAGGAAAGCGTCTTGCGATTGTCGCAGTAAATGGGCGACTTCCAGCCCGAAGCCCAGCTGTAGGGCTTCTTCGGACTAAGTTTGACGGCTTTGATCTGGAGAAGGAATTCGGCAACTTTTAGCGCCGGATCGAGCTGCGAAGGCATGCAACGAAGGTACGAGGTTTTCATCGAGGGGCGTCCGCTGATCATCGGCGATACCCCTGCGCAGCACCGGCTGGAGCCGGGTATGGAACAGGTGCATGTGCACGATGTGCACGACCTGCAACGGGCCTTGGCCCTGCTGCGCGGCGGAAAGGGTCCGGCCGGTCTGTACATCCATGGTTCCGGGGCCGAGGCGCTGTGGGAGATGCTGCTCAGCGAGCACGTGTTCGTGCAGGCCGCCGGCGGTGCAGTGGTGGATGAAGGTGGCCGCCTGCTCGTCATCAAGCGCCTCGGTAAATGGGACCTGCCCAAGGGCAAGGTCGATACCGGGGAGGGTATCGAAGCGGCGGCCCTGCGCGAAGTGAACGAGGAATGTGGCCTCGTCACGTTGCGCACGCTGCAACCGCTGCCCACCACCTGGCACACCTACGAACGCAAAGGGAAGCAGCACCTCAAACGCACCGATTGGTACCTGATGCAGGGTTCGGACAAGGATGAACTGGTGCCGCAGCACGATGAGGATATCCAGGAGGTCCGCTGGATGGACCGTGACGAAGTGGAGGCGATGAAGGACGATACCTATCCCTCGCTGTTGCCGGTCATCGCGGCGTGGGAGGAGTGGCGCGCTCGTTCCTGATGCCCTCGGGCTCTTCCCACACCTTGATGCGCTGATCCTGCTCCGTGGCCACCCTGGCCTGGTGGAAAAGGGCCCCCAATCCGTTACTGGGCAACGGCGCCGGTGAGCGCGCGAGGATGCCATCGTTGAGCAGGAAGAAGGCGGGCAGGGAACGCAGGCGCAGTTGCTCACGCAGTTCCTGGTCCGCCAAGGCGCGCACCCAGGTGAAGTCCTGGCCGGGATGGGCCTTCCGGTAGCTGCGGAGCTCGGCCGCACTGCTGTCCAAGCTGATCCCGATGATGCGGATCACACCTTTGTATTCCTGGTGCAACTGTTCCAGTCCCACCATCTCCACCGCGCAGTAGGTGCACCAACTGGCCGTCACCGCCAGGCATACCGGACCGCTCAGCAGGCTGTCCAGGTCCAGCGGACGGTCCCGCTCATCCACCACCCGCAGGGCTGGCAGCGCGGTGCCTTGGCGCATGGTGGTGAGGTCCCAGAGCATGTTGCCCGCGATACGCCGGTGTTCGGGGTATGCCGAACCGTCCCTTGCGCTCGTCAGGGTACGCTCCACGCCGGCGCGGTCCAAGAGCTTGCCTGGGTGCTGCAGGTAGAGCTGGTCCAGCAGCACCAGTTCGGCGAGCCGGTCATGTGGCCGAAGGAAATCGTTCCGTTTGAAGTAGGCCTTCGCGCCCTCCAGGTCACCCGCGCGGAGTCGTTGCTGCAGGCTGTCACCCGTATCGCGCAGCACCTGTGAAGGCAGCAGGTCGGCGAAGAAGCTGCGCAGGAAGCGCATGTATTCGGGATCGTCGTAGTGCACGGCACCGTCGGCCAGGTAGCGTTCGTACAAGGTCTTGTCGTTCGCCCGGGGGCCATGGCGGAGGCCGGCCATGCTGAAGTGTCGGTAGTGGGTGAACCAGGCATCTTCCACGTCGCGGTAGAAACGCTCCAGCTTCTGCTCGAAGGTGTCCACGCGGATCTCCGACCAGGTCGGCATCACGAACAGGGTGGGCGGTCGTTCGGTGCTGTCGCGCTGCTGTTCACCTTGTTGACGGGTCACCTCCAGCGCCTGCATGCCGGCCACACGGTCGGTGGCGAGGTCCTCTGCGATGAAGTCGTCCACGCGTTCGTTCAGGTCCGCGGTGAGCGCGTTCACGTCCAGGGGGGCAAGGTCGGTGAACTCCAGGTCGGCCCTGGTGGTGCCGCTCAGGCTGCGCGCGGCCCGTGTGGGCAGCACACGGATGTTCAGCACATGCCCGCTGCGCAGGTACAGGTCGCTGGTGATGTCGCCGATGCGCAGCTGAACCCGGTGCGTGAGGCCGGGCTCCACCTCTCCGCTGAGCGTGGCCTTTCCGGCGGAGTCGAGCAGGGCGCGCGTCAGGAGCACCGTGCGCAGGGTCAGCAGGTCGTCGTAACGAAGGAGCGTCACCACCTCCCCGGCCACGTGGGGTGCCTGCACATGGATCGTGAAGGTCCCGGCCAGGGCCCAGGTCCTGGCGAGAAGGGTCAACAGGATCAGGGCAGTTCTCATCGGTCAGCGCTGCGGAAGCCGCATGGGTATCAACGCCGAGACATCCGCCTTATTGGCGATGAGCTCGCGCACGATGGTGCTGCTGATGTGCGCATGCTCCGGCGCGCTGGGCAGGAAGATGGTCTCCACCCCGGTGAGCTGCCGGTTCATCAGGGCGATGCTCCGCTCGTAACCGTGGTCGGTGCTGTTGCGCAGGCCGCGCAGGATGAAGTCGGCGCCCACCCGTCGGCAGAGGTCCACCGTCAGGCCTTCGAAGGGGACCACTTCAACCTGGGGATGCCCGATGAAAGCTTCGTTTATCCAGGCCGTTCGTTCCTCGGGACTGAACATGGTGCGTTTGGAGGAGTTCACGCCCATGCCTACGATGATGCGCTCGAACAGGGGAAGCGCACGTTCCACGATGGAGACATGGCCCAGGGTGATCGGGTCGAAGGTTCCGGGGAATACCGCGATGGGTCGGCTCATGGTGCGGGTGTTGGACCGAAGAAGCTGAACTGCACGGTGCCATAGTTGCGCGTGCGCTGATAGCCGGGCAGTGCGCTCATGTCCATGCGCTCATGATGCTCCACGATCAGCGTGCCTTCCGTGCCGAGCAGTCCGGCCTCCAGGACCAAGGTAGGGATCCGCTCGATGCCTTCCATGTGGAAGGGAGGGTCGGCGAAGACGATGTCGTACAGTCCGCGATGGCCCTTGATGAAGGTGAACACGTCCGCCTTCAGGGAGCGCCACTGCTTCTCCAGTTGCAGTTCCTTGGCCGTGCGCTGCAGGAAGGCATGGAGCACACGGTCCTGCTCCACGGAGAGCACATCGGCCGCACCGCGGGAAAGGAATTCCAGCGAGATGCTGCCGGTGCCGGCGAAGAGGTCCAGCACGCGGATATCCTCCAGCGCCGAGCTGTGCTGCAGCACGTTGAAGAGGCCCTCCTTGGCGTAGTCCGTGGTGGGCCGCGCCTCCATGCTGTTCGGCGGGTTGATGCGCCGGTTGCGGAAACGGCCTCCTACGACACGCATGCGAATTGGTCAAGTGCGGCCAGCCAGCGTTCCGGCGCGGCAGCCTCGGTGGGGTGCAGTTCGCTCCATCCAGCACCCGAGGCGGGTACACAATGGGTGAAATACCGGCGCAGCAGGTCGATGTCCGGCTTGCCCGCGTGCGTGCCGCACAGTTGCAGCTCGGTGCTCGCGGGGTCCAGGGCGGTGGCCTCTGCGGCCAGCAGCACGAAGTAGAGCACATCGTTCACCGAACGGGTGGGGTAGGAGTTGCTCAGCACCAGGCGGCCCTCCTTCATCACGTTCACGTCCAACCGTTCGGCGGTGCGGTGCGCAAGGATGACCGGCGTGCGTCCATGCCGCGCCGCTACGGCCCGCACCAATACCCCGTGAAGGGGTAGCGCCCGCGCGTTGGGATAGCGGTTCAGCACACCGCGCTCGGTGATGTCGTCGTGCACATAGATGCAGGTGGCCGCGAGCGGTGCGATGGGCTCATCACGCATGGCACCCGTGGGGATCCCGCCGTGCACCAGCTTCAGGTGAAGGGCCTCGGTGCCGGGCACCAGGGCCGCATCGGGCACCAGCGCGCTCCATTCGGGAAGCGATACGAAGGAGACTGACACGGGCCGTTGCGGCAACAGGTCGTCACGCAGGGCCTGGTCGCCTTTGCCCCAGCCCAGGGCCATCACCGCGCCGTTCGAAAGGTCGTGTGCGGCCCATGCGCTCACCTCCTGGCCTATCAGCAGGCTCAGGTGATAGGTGCGTTCCTGGTCCGGCACGTACCGGGATGCCGCGCAGCTCCCGCGTTCCATGGGGTTATTCCCCGCTCCAGTTACCCGCCGTGCTGGGCTTCTCCATGTTGCCCACCATCAGTGTATCGCCGACCACCAGCGGGGTGGGGTCCTTGGCGATGAACACCGGCACGTTCCGGTTGCTGCTGCTGCTGCTGCCCGCCTTCAACAGGAAGGGCTTCTTGCTCACGGGCGACATCCCGAAGGTGCTTGGGTCGAAAGGATATACACGGCCCTCCTGGGCACGCGCCGTCCGGAACAGCGAATCCAGCGCGGGAGCCATCAGGGTGTCGCGCACGATCAATTTCAGCTCGAGGGCCTCGATCTCCGTCAAGGTATCAGGCACCTGTCCCACGGAACGCACCATGGGGATCTGTCCGCTGGTCACGAACCCGCGTAGGACCTCGATGTTACCGGTGAACACCCCGTTCGCCTGGCGGTATCCGATCTGTGCCGTGCGGATGTCCTTCAGGGCCTGGATGACCTTGCTGTCGTTGACCTTCTTCATCTCGGTGAACTCCAGCACCTCCTTCACCGAGCGGTAGTTGCGATAGGTGAGGCCCACGGCCATGAGGCCGAACACCACGCCCAGCAACATGCCGGTCTTGCGGGTGATGGTGCCCATCTGGAGCAGGAGGCTGATGACACCGGTCATCAGGGCGAGGCCTGAACCTAGCATCACCCAGGAGTTCTGCCCCTGCATGGCACCTACGATCAGCAGCACGCCACCAAGGATGATCAGGAGGGCGGGAAAGAAATAGCTCGTCAGATTCTTCATCGGATGGGTCTCGGGAAGCGTTCCGAGGCGGCCAAAAGTAAGATAATTTCACCCCGTCCACCGGGCGTTCCCTGTGCCCTTCACCCCGTTCCCCCGATCGCCCGGCCAGCATGTCCATCCTTCCCACCTCAGGGATCTCCCATCGCCTGCTCGAGGCCCTGGGCCATCCGCCCACGGAGGGCCAGCGTCGGGCGGCCTCCGCCCTGGAACGCCTGCTGCTCACTGATCGGCCGCAGGCCACGCTGGTGCTGAAAGGCTATGCGGGTACGGGAAAGACCACCCTGGTGGGAGCCCTGGTGCGGGTGCTGGCCGGTGAGCGCCGACCGGTGGTGCTGCTGGCCCCCACGGGCCGGGCCGCCAAGGTGCTCAGCAGCTATGCCCAGGCACCGGCCAGCACCATCCATCGGCGCATCTACCGCATGGCCGATGAGGACGGAGGCTTTTCGCGCATGTCCGTAGCCTCCCACAAGGACCGCAACGCCCTGTTCGTGGTGGATGAGGCATCGATGATCGGCCGCGACGGGGGCGGCGATGGCGCCTTCACCCGCCGCGATCTTCTCACCGACCTCTTCGAGCACATTTTCAGCGTGCCCGGCTCCAAACTGTTGCTCATCGGTGATCCCGCCCAGTTGCCGCCCGTGGGCAGCGACCACAGTCCCGCGCTGGAGGTGGCCGACCTGCGCAACCTGGGCCTCACGGCCGGTGTCATCGAGCTCACCGATGTGGTGCGGCAGTCCGGCGCTTCCGGCATTCTGGTGAACGCCACCGCCCTGCGCGAGCAGCTCCGCGGAACAGCCGACACTCCGGAGGACGCCCCCCCTTCGCCCTCCACCTACCTGCCCCGCTTCCAGACCTTCCCCGATGTGCTCCGGGTGGATGGCCACGACCTGCAGGACGCGTTGGAGGATGCCTATGGAAGCGAGGGCCCCGACGAGGTGTGCGTCATCACGCGCAGCAACAAGCGGGCCTATCAGTACGGTCAGCAGGTGCGATCACGCATCTACGGTTATGAGGAGGAACTGTGCGGCGGCGACCGTTTGATGGTGGTGAAGAACAACTACTTCTGGGCGGGCAGGAACGGCAGGCCGGAGCTGATCGCCAACGGTGAGCCCATCGAGGTGCGCCGAGTGCATGGGGTTGAGGAGCGGCATGGCCTGCGCTTCGCCGATATCACCGCCTCTTGGTGGAACGGCATGGAGGAACGCGAATTGGAGGTGAAGGTGATGTTGGACGTGCTGGCCATTGAGGCACCGGCACTGCCGCAGCCGCGCCAGAAACTACTTACAGAGAGCGTGCTGGCCGAGCAGGTGGTGCTGACCAAAGCTGCCCGCTACCGCCTACTGCGCGAGGATCCCTATGCGAATGCGCTGCAGGTGAAGTATGGCTACGCTGTCACGGCCCACAAGGCGCAGGGCGGACAATGGCGCACGGTCTTCGTGGACCAGGGCTATGTCACCGAGGAGATGATCGACCGCGAATATGTGCGCTGGCTCTACACGGCCATGACGCGCGCGAGCCACCGGCTCTACCTCCTGAACTTCCACCCCCGGTTCTGGGGAGAGGAGGCGTGATCGGAATTCTCAGAAGGCTGACGCGGTAGAAGTTCAGCTGATGGCTCCCCGATAGAGCTCCGCCATCACCTCCTTTCCGGTCAGCGCCAGGCTCAGGATGTGCTCGGGTCCGATGTGCCAGGTCCGCACGTGGTACTGGGGTGCCGCCAAGGCCACAAAGGACTCGTGTCCGATCAGCAGGTGGTTCACCGGCTCGTTCACGCGGAGCAGCTTCAGGTCGTCCATGATGCCCACCCCGCTGGCCTTCAGCACGGCCTCCTTGCGCGTCCAAAGTTCGAGGAAGCGGCGTTTGCCATCCGTCGCGGACGCGATATCGTCGTTCTCCTCGTGGGTGAAATAGTGCTCACCCACGGCCACATGGTCCACCGAACGCGTGGTGGTCTCCAGGTCGATGCCCAGCTCGTGGTGGCCCACGGCGATGGTCAGGGCGTCCTTGGTATCGCTGAGGTTGAAGTGCAGTGGATGGTCTTGCAGGAAAGGCTTGCCATGCGCACCACGGGAGAATTGGAGCTGCGCCGGGTCCTCGTGGAGGTAATGGCCCAGCACCGCTCGCAACAGGCCGTGCGCGAGCAGGAAGCGTTCCTGGTCCACCGGGAAGCGGAAGCGCGCATGGCGTTCGCGTTCCACAGGGTCCAGCAGGTCCATGAACGCATCAGCCCGGTGTCGGAGCTCCGCGAGCGTGGCCGTGTGCAGGTGCACCTCGTCAGCCTTGGGCGCCGCACCCTTCCACGCGCTTGGTACCACCAGTAAAGGACCCTGGCAATGGATGGTGAGCGCCTGTCGCGATCGGTCCATGGTCACACGGCCTCCACTGCGCTGCGCTGAAGCGCTTTGTCGATGCAGGTGCCGAGCACCTTCACCAGCTCTTTCACATGGGGCTCCTTGATCATGCTGTAGTGGTCACCGGGCAGCACGAAGCGGTGTAGCGGTCCCTGCGCCAGAGCGCCCCAGCCCATGTCCTCGCTGCCCCACGCATCCTTGGCCTTGAACACGGTGAGCGGGCCCTCCATCGGCTTGGGCCGGTAGGCCATCACCGCGCGGTCGTAGGTGTCGATGATATGGAAGTGGCGGAGCCGGGGCGAGAGGACCTTGCCGCGCGCCAGGTCACGCTTGATGAGCTGGCGGTACAGCGCGGTCTTCACGGGTTCGTAGAATTTGCGGTCACTGGCCACGGCCGCCGCGTGTTCGCGGGGTGCATAGGTGTCGAACAGCACCAGCATGGGCACGTCCTCGCCGGCAGCGCGCAACTGTTGCGCCATCTCGTAGGCCACGATGCCGCCGAAGGAATAGCCGCAGAGCAGGTAGGGGCCCTGTGGCCGCGCGCCCTTCATCTCTTGGATGAAATGGGTGGCGATGGATTCCACGGTGGTGTACCGGATCGGCTGGCCATCCTCACCTTGGTGGAAGAATGCAAAGAAGGGCTGATCGGTGCCGAGGTAGCGCGGGATGAAGTGGTTCGCTTCATCACCATGCACACAGAAAAGGGCAGGCCTTTCCCCCTGGGGCTGGATCGCCGCCAGGTTGCTCCATTTCGGGCTCACCCCTTCGGCCTTCAGGGTACGGGCGAATTCGGCGATGGTGGGGGCCTCGAACAAGGCGCTCAACGACAGGCTCCTTCCGAACTGTTGTTCCACCAGCCCCAGGACCTGGATCCCGATCAGGGAATGCCCGCCGAGGTCGAAGAAGTTATCATGGATACCCAGGCTGGGCACTTTCAGTGCGCCGGACCAGATCGCTGCCAGGTCCTGTTCGGTCTTGTCGCGCGGTGCCACGTGCTCGGTGCGCAGCAGCTGCTGGCGGAACTCGGGGGCGGGCAGGGCACGCCGGTCCACCTTGCCGTTGGGCGTCAGTGGAAGGTCGGCCAGCACCACGAAGGCACCGGGCATCATGTGGTCGGGCAGGTGGTCGCGAAGGTGCTCGCGCACCCGTGTGATCAGCCCGGCCTGTTCGTCCGGTGAACCGCTCGTCTCTGGAACGAGGTAGGCCACCAACTGTTTCTCGCCGGGGACATCGTTCCGCACCATCACCACACGGTCCTTCACCTGGGATACTTCGCTGATGGCGTTCTCGATCTCACCCAGTTCCACGCGGAATCCCCGGACCTTCACCTGTCCGTCGGCGCGGCCGATGAACTCGATGCTGCCATCAGGCAGCCAGCGCACCAGGTCGCCCGTGCGGTACAATTTGGCGCCTGGCCGCCCACTGAACGGGTCATCGATGAAGCGCTCGGCGGTGAGGTCGTCCCGCTTCCAGTAGCCCAGGGCCACGCCATCACCGCCGGCGTACAGTTCGCCCTTGCGGCCGATGGCCACCGGGCGCAGTTGCTCGTCCAGCACGTGCACCGTGGTGTTGTTCAGCTGGAAGCCGATGGGAACACTGGCCTTCACCTGGGCCTCGTCGTTGATCGGGAAACAGCAGGTGAACGTGGTGTTCTCGGTGGGGCCATAGCCGTTGATCAGCACATTGGGCCCAAGGGCCTTCAGCGCCTTTTTCACGTGTGGGACGCTGAGGACGTCTCCACCTGTAAGGATTTGCTTCAAGCTCCGGAGCTTGTCGAGATGTTCGTCCACCAGCAGGTTGAAGAGGCCCACCGTGAACCAGACCGTGGTCACCTTGTGCTTCCGGATGCTCTCGGTGATCTCCAGCAGCGTGGGTTTCAACTGCGGTTGCAGCACCAGCGTGCCTCCGTTCAGCAAGGCCCCCCAGATCTCCAAGGTCGACGCATCGAAGGAGATGTTTGAGAGCTGCAGGAAGGTGAGCTCCGCGCCGAAGGGCAGGAAGTTCTGTTCGCGCACCAGACGCACGATGGCGCGGTGGGGCACCACGACACCCTTCGGCGTGCCGGTGCTTCCACTGGTGTACATGATGTAGGCCGCAGCATCGGGAGTGATGTCCGCTGCAGCATTGACGGGCATGTGCTTCGGCAGCTCCTCCATCAGGACCACTTGGGCGCTGCTGGGAGGAAGGGCCTCCAGCAGATGGCGCTGGGTCAGCAGCACCTTCACCGCGGTGTCGCTGAACATGAACGCCAGCCGGTCGGTGGGGTAGGCTGGATCAAAGGGGACGAAACAGCCACCACTGCGCAGGATTGCGAGCATCGCCGTGATCATGTCGAAACTACGGTCCATGCACAGGCCCACGGGGTCGCCGGGTCTGATCCCCAGTTGGGTGAGGTGTCCGCTCAAGGCCGCCACCCGGTCCTTCAGTTCCCGGTAGGACAGGCTGCTTTCTCCCAGCACCAGCGCCTGGCGGTCGGCATGTTGGTCGGCCACCTCGTGGAACAGGCGGGCCACATCCACCTTGGGGTAGTTGGTGACCGCCCCCGCCCATTTGGTGGGCGGAAATTCAGCATCATTGCTCAATGGTCCATCGCCCACCAGCTCGGCGATCGTGGCGTTCGGTGAGCGCGCAATACGTTGGGCGAGCTCGTTCAGCTGCAGCATCCAAGCCCGCACGGTGGACTCCTCGAAGATGTCGGTGTTGTAGCTCCATTCCAGCACCAGGCCGTGTTCATTGCCGGTGGCGTTCAGGAACAGCTCGAAGTTCTCGAAGGCCCGAGGGTTGCTGATGAACCGGTGGTGGATGCCTTCAAAGGCCACGCCATCGTCCATGTTCATGTCGATGTTGAAGACCACGGGCACCAAGGGGATCCGGCCGGGTTCACGGGGCACGTTCAGCTTGCGTAGCAGTGTCCCGAAGGTGTACTTCTGGTTGTCGAAGGCGTCCAGCACGGCCGTGCGGCGCTCCTTCAGGTGCTCGCTGAAGCTGCGGTCCTCGTCGATCCTGCTGCGCAGGGCCAGGAGATTCACGCAATGCCCCACCAGATGCTTCATGTCCAGGTCGCTCTGTCCGGCGGCAGGCAGTCCCACCACCACGTCCGTGTTACCGGTGAGCTTGTGGAGCAGGAGCTCGAATGTGGTCAGCAGGGTGGTGACGAAGCTCGCACCGGTGCGGGTGGCCACCTCCTTCAGGCCGCGGACGAGCTCGGGGCTCATCTCCAGGTCCAGGCGATGACCACGGTAGGTCTTCTGGCGAGGACGTGGCCTGTCGGAAGGCAGGTCCATCCGTTGTACTGGACCTTTGAACAGGTCCAGCCAATACTGTTCGACCGCTTTGTGCTCTGGGCTCTTCGCGAAGTCGATCGTGGCCAGACTGTAGTCGGCGAAGGACCAAGCGGCGGGAAGCTGCGGTGCAGTGCCCTTGATCAGCGCGGAATACAGTGCACTGATCTCGGCCATGATGATGCCCAGGCTCCAGCCGTCGCACACGGCATGGTGTCCGGACAGGCGCAGCAGGTGGACCGTTGGCCCGGTGCGGATCAATTGCGTGCGGAACAAGGGCCCGTTGCGCAGGTCGAAGACGGTGTTCATGTCCGCCAAGGCCATCACGTTCAGCTGCTGCTGGCGTGCGGCTTCGTCCAGACCGGAGAGGTCGGTGAAGGGCACTTCGATCGGGACCGAAGGGCTGGTGATCATGCGCGTACCGCTGGGGCTCACGGTGGAGCGCAAGGAGCCATGACGCTGGACCAGCTGTTGGACCGCCTGCTCCAGAGCCTTCCGGTCCAGGTCGCCGGTCAGTTCAAGGGATACGCTTTCATTGTAGGCGCAGGAGGCTTCCTTGCCCATTTCGGAGGCTGTGAGCACTTCACGCTGAGCCTCGGTGGTGGGGATGATCTGCTCGATCTCCGACCCAACGAAGGGGTCATGCTCTACGGGGACAAGCCGTGTTTCGGGAATGAATTTCTCCATGGGTGCGCCCGCTATCGGAAGGATGTTAGGGTTCCCATCATTGTTCGTCGTTCTCGATCATCAGGTACTTGCCCTGCCGCTCAGGGTCCGGGACGAACCAGGCCGGTTCGCCCTTCGCCGTGCGGCCCAGGCGGGCACCGGGCAGGGGGGCTTCCACTGCGCTCATCACGCGCTCGGACAACTTGCGCGCCGTGCCTCCCAGCACGCTGTTCACGGTCTCGATCGGATAGGTGCGCTCAGGCATGAAACCGCTTTCGCGAAGCTCCACGCAGGTCTTTTCCACGGTGGCGATGATCTTCTCCACATCGTCAGCTGTATGTGCCGTGGTCAGGAAGTGCGGGAAGTCCAGCACGTGCACGCCGTGGTAGCGCATCAGCATGAAGAAGAGCTCGGTGTAGTTGACGCTCTCGTCGTACTTCGTTTTGAACGCGCTGCCGAAGGTGACCCAGCGGTAGGGGAGCTGGTACTTGTCGAAGAGGCCGTTCACACGCTTCACCATATCGCCGGTCATGTCGTTCAGGCGCTCCTGCAGTGCAGGGCCATGCTCCTTCATGTGGACGAGCGCGGCCTTCGCGGCGGCCATCGTCAAGGGGTGGCGCACAAAGGTGCCGGCGAAGTAGGTGACCCCCGCAGGTGGCACGCTGTCATCACCGAACTGCCAATAGCCACCATCCAAGGCATCCATCCATTCGCTCTTGCCGATCATGGCGCCGATGGGCATGCCACCGCCGATCACCTTGCCGTACGTGCCGATGTCCGCCTTGATGCCGAACAGCGCCTGGGCACCGTTGGGGTGCATGCGGAAGCCGGTGATCACCTCGTCGAAGATCAGTGCTGCACCGTTCTCCTGGGTGATGCGACGCACTTCGTGCAGGAAGTCCACCGGTCGGAATTCCATGCGGCGGCTTTGCACGGGTTCCACCAGCACGGCCGCGGCCTCGTGGCAACGCTGCTTGATGATCTCCAGGCTTTCGGGCGTGCCGTAGTCCAGGATCAGCATG
>JBGTAJ010000253.1:0-30739 GCA_041749915.1 Flavobacteriales bacterium | reverse complement strand
CCTGCCCATCCGCTTCTACACCGAGCCGGACACGGCCTGGTGGCGCGCCAACCGAGACGATGGCTACGAGGAGCTGAACGCCTACGGCCTGAAGCGGATCCACGACACCTTGGTGGCTGCTGGGAATACCCGGGCGGAGTACATCACTACCGAAGGGCGCGGCGTGCAGCATGGCAACCGGCACCCGCATGCGTGGTCGATCGTGGATGAGCAGGAACTGGTGAAGTGGATCGAGGGTCTCAGTCGGTGACGGCATGTCCCCAACTGAAAAGGAAGGAGGCCAAACGGGTTGAAGCTCGTTAACGGATGACTGCAACCTGGGTCAATGGTACCAGCTCGTCACCCCTTCGGATGCATCCAGAACGTTCGCAACTGAAGTTCGACGACGGGTCGAACAATACGAACCCACCTTTGACGCCACGGGATCGTACTGGAAGTTCAAGTTGGGCACCGATCGGCTCCCGCGTACTACTTTGTGATCCACTTCAAAAGCCCTTGGGCTTCGGAGACAACAGCACCCCATGGATGCCTACGACGTTTTGACCTTTCTCAGCGGGCTGATCATCTTCAGCTACCTGTTCGACCTGTTCGCCAAACGCACGCGTGTGCCATCGGTCCTGCTATTGCTGGCCACAGGGATCGCGCTGCGGGCGTTGAGCGACTATTTGAGCTTCGAAGTGTTCGATGTGCAACGCATCCTACCGGCATTGGGGAACATCGGGTTGATCCTCATTGTCTTTGAAGGGGCATTGGACCTCAAGTACACGGCCTCGAAAAAGAGCCTGATCCGCAAGGCCTTCGTCTCCTCGTTCTTCCTGCTGCTGTTGACCACGGGAGGTATCGCCGCGATCCTCCATTGGTATACGGGAGCGTCGGTGCTGGCCTGCATTGTGAATGCTGTGCCGCTGAGCGTGGTGAGTTCGGCGGTGGCGATCCCTTCAGCTCGCGAGCTGCAAGTGGATGAGCGCGAGTTCGTGGTCTACGAATCGTCCTTCTCGGACATCCTGGGGATCATCCTGTTCAACTTCCTGGTCTCCAACGAGACCTTTGGTGCTTCGGCTTTCGGCAATCTGGGTCTTGAGATCGTCGGGGTGCTGCTCCTGAGCGCAGTGTTCTCCATAGCGCTGCTGTGGTTGCTGGGACGCATCACACACCACGTCAAATTCTTCCTCATCCTGGCCATCCTCATCCTGGTGTACGCGGTGGGCAAGCAGTTCCACCTTTCCTCGTTGGTGGTGATCCTGGCCTTCGGCATGTTCCTGGCCAACGCGGACCGGCTGCCCTTCGCCTGGTTCCGGGAGCGTTTCATCTACCCGGCTTTCCACAAGGACCTGGAGCAGTTCCACTCCCTCTCCAACGAAAGCGCGTTCCTGATCCGCACCTTCTTCTTTGTGCTCTTCGGTTTCAGTGTGGTCGTGAACCAGTTGATGGACATCCAGGCGGCCATTCTCTGCGGGTTCCTTCTGGTAGCCATCTACCTCCTCCGGCCGTTGTTCCTGGTGGCTGCGGTCCGCATGCGATCTGTTCCGGTGATGTTCATTACGCCACGAGGCTTGATCAGCATCCTGCTGTTCTTCTCGCTGCCCGCGACGTTGCGCATACCCGAAGTGGACACGCCGTTGCTCTTCCTGTTGGTGCTGTCCACCTGCCTGATCATGGCGCTTGGCTTGATCGCCAGTGGAAAGAGCCTGCCCTTGGCGGAACATGCCCGCCCCCCCATGCCCGATGCGCCCCACGTGGAGGAACCCTCCGCCTGACCCCGATTTCTCAGCCGCAGGCCGCCCCAACGTCCACCCGCGGGGGCGCCGTAACCTCCGCATTTGCAAAATATAGTATGCGCGCATACCTTTATCGGCATCAATCATTTCCGTTGCGTGCCAAGGACGGCCCAACGCTTTGACACAGAACGATCATGGCCACCGAAACGATCCAGAAAGCCCTGCAGGGCGGCGAATTCCTGATCCGCGAGAGCAACGCGCAGGACATCTTCATTCCCGAGGAGTTCAATGAGGAACAGCGCATGATCGCCCAGAGCTCCTTGGAGTTCCTGGAGCAGCATGTGTGGCCCCACCTGGACCGCATCGATGCACTGGAGGAAGGGCTGATGCCCAGCCTGCTGGAAAAGGCAGGCGAACTGGGACTGCTGGGGATCAGCATACCGGAGGAATACGGCGGCTTCGGCAAGGACTTCCTCACCGGCATGCTGGTGACGGAGATCACGGGCGCGGGGCACAGCTTCAGCGTGGCGATCGCTGCGCACACGGGCATCGGTACGCTGCCCACATTGTACTACGGAACCCCGGAGCAGAAACAGAAGTACGTGCCCAAGCTGGCCACCGGCGAATGGAAGGCCTGCTACTGCCTGACCGAGCCGGGCAGCGGGAGCGACGCCAACAGTGGCAAGACCAAGGCCACGCTCACGCCCGATGGCAAACACTACCTTATCAACGGGCAGAAGATGTGGATCACCAACGGTGGTTTCGCGGACATCTTCACCGTCTTCGCCAAGATCGACGACGACAAGAACCTGACGGCCTTCATCGTGGAGAAGGACTTCGGCGGCATCACGCTGAACCCCGAGGAGAAGAAGATGGGCATCAAGGGCAGCAGCACGCGCCAGGTGTTCTTCAACGACTGCAAGGTGCCGGTGGAGAACCTGCTGGGCGGTCGCGAGAACGGCTTCAAGATCGCGGTGAACATCCTGAACGTGGGCCGCATCAAGCTGGCCGGCGCTGCACTGGGTGGTGCCAAGAAGAGCGTGGACATCGCGGTGAACTACGCCAATGAGCGCATCCAGTTCGGCAAGCCGATCAGCAGCTTCGGTGCGATCCAACAGAAGATGGCCGACATGGCCACCTACTGCTACGCCACCGAGAGCGCGACCTACCGCTGCAGCAACGACATGGAAAAAGCCATCGAGCAGCTGAAGTCCGAAGGCGCCGACCACGCCTCTGCGCTGTTGAAAGGCGTGGAGCAATACGCAGTGGAAGCGGCCATCCTGAAGGTGGTTGGCAGCGAGTGCCTGGACTTCGTGGTGGACGAGGCCGTGCAGATCCACGGTGGCATGGGGTACAGCGCGGAGAGCGCCATCGAACGGGCGTACCGCGACAGCCGCATCAACCGGATCTTCGAGGGCACGAACGAGATCAACCGCCTGCTGACGGTGGACATGCTGCTGAAGCGCGCCATGAAGGGCCAGCTGGACCTGATGGGTCCGGCGATGCAGGTGGCCTCCGAACTGATGGGCATCCCTGACTTTGCGGAGCCGGACGAGAGCCTGCTGGGACTGGAGAAGGGCTACGTGGCCAACTTCAAGAAGGCCGTGCTGATGGCCGCCGGTGGTGCCGCGCAGAAGCTGGGCCTAGCGCTCGGTGACGAACAGGAGATCGTGATGCACATCGCCGACATGGTGATCGACACCTACATGGCGGAGAGCATCCTGCTGCGCACGCAGAAGCTGGTGAGCATGAGGGGCGAGGCCGCCTGCGCCGAGCAGATCGCGATGACGCAGCTCTACATCCACGACGCCGCCGACCGCATCGCGAAGAACGCCCGCGAGGCCGTGAACGCCTTCGCCGAGGGCGATGAGCGCCAGGCGATGCTGATGGGTGCGAAGCGTTTCACCAAGACCCAGCCCCTGAACACAAAGGACCTGCGCCGTGTGGTGGCGAAGAAAATGATCGAGGCGGGGAAGCTGCCGTACTGACCGGCACCGCAGGGAGACCACAGTGCAGGAGATGCACATCTGCATGGTTGCGAAGGGCGCAACGGGAATGTCGTTGCGCCCTTTGTGTTCAATGTGGCACGCCGTGGACCTTGCGTAGCTTCGGGCATGCGTTCACTGGTTCCTGCGCTGCTCCTCTGTGGGCTTCATGTCCATGCCCAGCAATGGGTTCAGCTCCCCGACTTTCCCGGGACGGCACGCGATGATGCGGCATCGTTCACGTGGAACGACAAGGTGTTCGTGGGCACGGGTCTCGACGCCGGCTTCCAGCTGACCAACGACTGGTACGCCTTCGATGTGGGCACGATGGACTGGGACACCATCGAACCCTTGCCTGCCAGTGGTCGCCAGTATGCCAATGGATTTTCATTGGATGAACGAGGATTTCTCTTCGGCGGCCTGGATGCCAGCGGACCGCTGAACGATCTGTGGAGCTACGATCCAGCGACAGATACGTGGGACCAACGGGCATCGTTGCCTGCGCCGGGACGTTATGCCTGCGCGGTGATGAGCACCTCGCAATATGCGTACATCTGCACCGGCATGCTGGCGGATGGCGTGCCCACGAGCGAGGTCTGGCGTTATGATCCGGCCACGGACACCTGGGCTGCGCGTGCTGCGGTACCCGGTCCGGCGCGCCACCGGTCCACGGCGCAATGGAACGTGCTGATGGGCGGCGCTGATGTGGACTACGAAGCCCTGGCGGACGTGCTTGAATACGACGAAGGCGCCGACAGCTGGACCGTCCGGGAGGACATGCCCGATGGGCGCTACGCGGCGGACATCGTGGACAACATCCACATCGGTGGTGTGGGATCCGATGGTGCGATCCAGAGCGCAGCGTGGCGCTACAGCTTGGCGGACGACGCTTGGAACACCACGGCGCTGCCGCCCTTCGCAGGTGGGCCTCGCCGGGGCGGTGTGATCGCCCCCAATACCTACCTGCTGGATGTAGGCATCATCTACTACGGCACCGGCAGCGACAACGTGCAGCGCCACAAGGATTGGTGGATGTTGAACTATGGCGTGGGCATTGCGGACCATCGCGCCCAAGGCCTTAGCGTGCATCCGAATCCGATCCGTGATCTGGTGTCGATCGGCTATCCCGAAGGAAATGGTCCGATGCGCCTGAGCCTGGTGGACATGAGCGGCCGGGTGCTGGGCAATTGGTCGGACCGTCCCGCTTCGATCGACCTTTCCGCGATCGCCAGCGGCCACTACCTGTTGCGCTTGGACACCAACGGTACCACCACCATCTCCAAGCTCCTGAAACTTCCCTGATGCACTTCCTCTCCCCCGACCTGGAACAGTACGCCGAGCTGCACACCGCGCCGGAACCGGCCTACCTGCGCGAACTGGCTGAAGTGACCCGCACTTCCATCGACATGCCGCAGATGCTGAGCGGCCATGTGCAAGGCCGCTTCCTCAGCCTGATGAGCAAGTTGCTCGCTCCGAAGTTGATCCTGGACATCGGCACTTTCACGGGCTACAGTGCATTGTGCATGGCGGAAGGACTAGCCCCGAACGGGGTGTTGCACACCATCGACATCAAGACCCCACTGGCATCGCTGGTGGACCGTTATGTGCGCAAGGCTGGCTTCCATGAGCGCATCCATCAACATCTGGCTCCGGCACTTGAGGTGATCCCGCGCATCGCAGGGCACTTCGACCTCGTCTTCATCGATGCCGACAAGCAGAACTACGTGAACTACTTCGATCTGGTGGTGGACCGTGTTCGTCCGGGAGGTCTGATCATCGCGGACAATGTGTTGTGGAGCGGCAAAGTGCTGGCACCTGTTGCGGACCAGGACGGGGAGACCCGAGGATTGGCTGCGTATGCGCAGAAGGTGAGAACCGATGCGCGGGTGGTGAACATCCTTCTCCCCTTGCGTGATGGCCTGTTGGTGAGTCGCCGGAAGTGACGCCCGTCAGATGGCGTACCTTCATGCAGCCTGAACTTTGCACATCATGGAAGCACAACTGTTCTACAAGGAGCTGGGCCGTCTGTTGTATGCCATCGCGGCCGTTGATGGCGGTGTCACGGAGAAGGAGGTCGCCGAGCTGAAGCGCATCGTCAAGGAAGAGCTTGTGCCGCAGGAGATGAGCACCGACCACTTCGGCACGGACCAGGCCTACATCACGGAATTCGAGTTCGAGGTGCTGGCCGACCGCGTGGCGACGGTTGAAGGGGCCTTTGACTCGTTCGTGGCGTACATGGCCCGACACCGGAACGACCTGAGCCCCGAACGCCGGGAATTGATCTATCGCGCGGCGGATGCCGTGGCGCGCGCCTTCCATGGAGTGGGCCGCAAGGAGCTACCGCTCCTCATTGAGCTGCATCGCCATCTGGAGCCCGTGGTCTGATCGATCCCGACATCGCGCTATCTTGGGCCTTCCGCAGAAGGCTCCATGATCGATCTCCGTTCCGACACCGGCACGCGCCCCACCCCGGCCATGCGCGAGGCCATGATGCACGCCGAAGTGGGCGATGATGTCTTCGGCGAGGACCCCACGGTGAACGCGCTGGAGGAGCGCATGGCGGCCTTGTTCGGGCACGAGGCCAGCGTGTTCTGTCCCAGTGGCACCATGACGAACCAGATCGCGGTGAACATCCACACGCGGCCGGGTGACGAGGTGATCTGCGATGAGGGGGCGCACATCTACCGCTACGAGGGCGGAGGCGTGATGGCGACCAGTGGCAGCTCGGTGAAGCTGATCCAAGGCGACCATGGCCGCTTCACCGCCGAACAGGTGGAAGCCTCGATCAACGACCGCAAGGCGCATTGGCTGGCGCAGACCAGCCTGGTGAACATCGAGAACACGTGCAACCGCGGAGGTGGCGCGGTCTGGGACCTCCGGGAGGTGGACCGCATCCGCACTGTCTGCGACGCCCATGGGCTGGGGCTGCACCTTGATGGTGCCCGCATCTTCAATGCGCTCACTGTCACTGGCGAAGCGCCTGAGGCCTGGGGACGGCGCTTCGATACCTTATCGGTGTGCCTGAGCAAAGGACTTGGTGCGCCGGTCGGATCCGTGCTGATCGGCAGCGGGGAACGGATCGCCGCCGCGCGACGGGTGCGCAAACGGCTGGGCGGAGGCATGCGCCAGGCGGGTCTGCTTGCGGCGGCCTGCCTGTATGCGATGGACCACCATGTGCAGCGTCTCGCCGACGATCACCGCCGGGCGAAGGACCTGGAACGTGCACTGCTGGAACTTCCTTCCATCGCCGCCGTGATGCCGGTGGAGACCAACATCATCATCCTCACGCTGGCCGGCGACCGCATGGCCGCACCTTTCATCGCTGCGTTGCGCGAGCGGGGAATACTAGCCGCCGCTTTCGGTCCACAAATGGTGCGACTGGTCACGCATTTGGATGTGGATGACGCCGCCATCAGCCACACCACTACCGTTCTACAGGAACTCGCATGAAGATCGAACGCCTGCTGCCCCTTCTCCTTGTTGCCTTCTGCGGATGTGCACCCACGCAATACATCCAGAAAGGCACCTTCGATGGCGTTGAGGTGTCGTATCGGTGGAACCATCCGACCGGAAAGCCCAGCGAACTTTTGTTGAAGATGACGAACAACGCTGCCGAGGACAAGCAGGTGGACCTGGTCATCGACCTCCAATTCCAGGGCCGCACGGTGGAATCACTGCGGGCCGACACCTGCATCCGAGTGGGACAGACCATGAACGGCAAGTTGAACGGCGTCTACTTCGTGCCGGAACAGCTCACCACGGAACAGATCAAGAGCGGGGACGCCACTGCCGAACTGACCAACACCACGGTGGAAGGGACCACCTGTCCATGAGCACCAAACGCAAGGCCATCGACTACTGGCTGATCGCCTTGTTGGTCACGGTGCTGGTCTCGGCCATGGCCGCCGCCATATGGGGTTATTTTGAACTGGCGGCGCGTCAGGAACGGCTGACGGAACACTTCCTGTTGAACAATGAACAAGCCGTACACGCGCGGTCCGAAGGGCAGTTCATGGAGATACAGGGAGACCTCCATGCAGAGGCCGAAGCGTTCGCGGGTCTGGATTCCCTGGACATGCGACCGATCCTTGGACGATGGCGTTCGTTGCTCCGTTCCAACCGGATGATCACCGCGATCCGAATGGCTGATGAACTGGGGAATGAGATCGCACTGAAGAGCACCCCCGCGGGCCTTGTGCAGATGGCCACCAACAGCGGTTCGCGCGAAGGCCCACCGATCGGCCTGTTCCTGGCCAATATCGACACCATCGGTCTGCAGGACAGCGTCTGGCTGCACAACGAGAATTATGACCCCCGAAGGAAAGCCTGGTACGGCAGGGCGTTGGAGGAGTCCACCGGTGAGCCGGTATGGACCTTTGGAATGGAGACCGACAGCACCCGATCGCTGCAGATCTCCTTCATCATCCGTTCACCAGAACGCGACACCCCGTTCCACATCATGATGTTCGCTGTGGACCTGGCGCCCTCGCGTTGGTTGGATACACGGACATTGGCAGGCGGGAGATTGAACGGCATCCTGTTCGACGCCGATGCGCGGATCTTTGGCCGCACCAGGTCGACCGAGTTCGATGCGGAGGAACACGAACTCTCGGTGATGCTGGCCGGTGTGATGGCCGGGAACACCGAGGACCTTGCGCGGGTGAAGGTGCGCGGGCACCGCTACATGGCCAAGGTCTCCCAGCACCCCTTGAACGGCCTGATGCTGTACACCCTGGTGCTGGTGGACGCCGATGTTGCGGAGCCATGGATCGCGGTCGAGCGCATTGCCCTGTGGAGCATGGGCGGCCTGCTGATCTTCATCACCTTTCTGCTGACCTGGCTGGTCATCCGCCGGATGAAGGGCAATGAACGGATCCGGCAGCACGCCAAACGTTCGCGGTCGCTGGAGCGCAAGTTGACCAAGACCATCGGCGAGCGCGATGTGTTGAACCGCGAAGTGCACCACCGGGTGAAGAACAACCTGCAGGTGGTGAGCAGTCTGTTGAACCTCCAGGCATCACGACTGGAGGACGGCCCGGTGCGTGATGAGTTCCTCAGGGGAAAACGACGGATCGACACGATCGCGCTCGTGCACCACAAGATGTATGACCTGAAGGACCTGCGGAACGTGGACCTGCAGCAGTTCTTCAACCAGCTGATCACCTCACTGGCGGTAATGCACCTTCCCAAAAGCAGGACCGTCAGCCACGAGCTCAAGGCCGGAGGCATCAAAGCGGACCAGGACACGGCGATAGAACTGGGCATCATCCTGTGCGAACTGGTGACCAACACCTACCAACATGCGTTCCCTTACGCTACCGGTGGTCACGTGGACATCCTGGTGCAGCCCGTGGAAAGCGACCTTCACCGCTTGATCGTGAAGGACAACGGTCGCGGCCTGCCTGCCAATTACAATGACGGTGAAGGCAAGCTGGGACTGGAGATCGTGGATGCCTTGGCCGAACAATTGAACGGCTCCTTCCATGTGCGCTCCGAGGGCGGCGGGGTCACGTTCGAAGTGCTGTTCCGCATGAAGTGGAACACCTCAACGGGCGACATCATCGACACCCAGGGCGCTGAGTAGGCCACCGCTGGTACGAAGTAGCTGCAGCTCGGCCACCTTGGTATCGAAGCCGGAAACCACGGCGCTGCGCTGCGCATTCGCCAGATCGAGCTGGGCCTGGCGGAACTGGAGGCCGGTGAGCTGCCCCGCCTGGAAGAGCTCCCGCGTGCGATCAAAGTTCAGCCCGGCTGTAGACACGGCATCGCCCTGGATGCGCAGCACTTCCCGCTGGCTGCGCCAGGTGGTGTAGGCATTGCGCACGTCGCGTTCAACCTGCAGGCGCGCCTGTTGTTCGGCGATGGCGGCATTCTCCGCCCGCAGCCGGGCAGCCTCGGTCTGGGTATTGATCCGCCCTCCATCGAAGATCGGCACGCTCAGCGTGAGGCCTCCGTTCCAGCCCTGTGTGTAGGTGCCCAACACAATGCCCACCCCGTTCTGCTGGTCGCTGATGCCGTAGGCCGCATTCAGGTCGAGTCGAGGCCAGCGCAAGGAACGTGCGATGCGTTGGTCCACCTCGGCGGCCCGCACCTGTGCCACCGCCGCGGCCAATTGCACGTTGCCTGTCATGGCCTCCTGCACCAGTTGTTCCTGGGAAAGCCCTTCGGCATAAGTGATGGAACGGGACACGCGGACCACGGCATCGGGCTGTCGTCCCATGAGCACGTTCAGTTCGCGGGCCGTGCGTTCCCGGCGCTGCAGGGCGAGGATGTAGGTGGTGCTGTCGGCCTGCAGGTCCACTTGGGCGTTGAGCACGTCCAGCCTTCCTGCGCCACCCAGCACCGCTTTACCCTCCTGGCGTGCGAAACGATCGGCGCTGATCTCCAGGATGCGCTGGGTGATGGACACGTCCTCGTCCAACGCGGCGATCGCATAGTACAACGCGATCACCTGTGTGAGCGTTCCCTCGACCTGTGCACGGGTCCCAAGGTCGGCCAGCTGTGCGTTGAGCTGGGCGCGTTCAAGGGTGGCGAAATTGCCCATGCCGTTGAACAGCGTGTAGGTCAATCCCAGCTGGCCGGCAAGCGTGGTGTTCTCCACACTGTTGCGCTCCACATCGGGGAAACCTTCAGCGAAATCGAGCTTCGTGTCCTGGTTGCTGTAGTTGCCCCGACCGCTGGCGTCCAGGCGTGGTAGCAACCCCGCGTTCCCTGCAGTGGCCAGGTTCCCTGCGATGGCCGCCTCGTTCTTCGCGATGCGGATGCCGTGCTCATTCACCAGGGCGAGGGAGATCACCTGCTGCAAGCTGAGCGTATCCTGCGCGAGCGCGGCGCTGCCGACCAGCAGCAGCCCGAGACTAATGGCGTGTTTCCTCCAGGTCCTCATAGGGCAGTTCTTTCACGGCGGGTTCTACGGCCTCCGGCGACGGGGTCTCGGCGTTCCAGGCCCAACCCACCAGGCGCCGCACTTCGTTCAGGGAGGCCAGCAGGGTGGGCAGTACGATCAGTGTGACGAACGTGGCGATGGCCAATCCGTAGGCGACCGTGACGGCCATGGGAATGAGGAACTGCGCCTGGAAACTCTTGTTGAGCGTGATGGGCAGCAGGCCTGCGACGGTGGTGAGCGAGGTGAGCAGGATGGGGCGCAGGCGCGACAGGGCCGCATCGCGCAGGGCCTGGTGGAAGGACACGCCCGTCTTCATATTGGCATTGAAGGTGCTGAGCAGCACCAGCGAATCGTTCACCATCACACCGATCAGGGCGATCATGCCGAAGAAGCTGAAGAGACTGATCTGCACATCGTGGATCCAGTGCCCCCAGCCGATGCCGATGAAGCCAAGCGGGATGCAAAGCAACACGATGAACATCTGCCACAAACTGCGCAGCGTGATCACGATCATGGCGAACATGACGATCAAGGTGATGGGCATCACCCTGGCCGCGGACGTTCCCACTTTTCGGCTCTGTTCACCCTGTCCTTCAAAGCTGTAGCTGATGCCGGGGTGGCGAGCCAGCAAAGGCGCCATGATCTCTGCCGCGATCAGCGCCTGGGCATCGGTGGCACTTTGTGCGCTGCTCGCCAGATCGGCCTCCACGCGCACTTCGCGTTTGCCATCGAGGTGATTGATCGCCCGGATACCGCGTTCGATCTTGAAGCCGGCGAGCTCGCTCAGCGGGAACTGCCTACCGTCGGCAGTGCGGATGCGCATGTCCTCCAGGTCACGCAGGGAGGCCCGCTCACCTTCCGCATAGCGCACCCAGATCTTCACTTCATCCTCCCCGCGCTGCACCCGCTGTGTCTCCAGTCCGAAGAAGCCCTGTCGCACCTGGCCCACGATGTCCTGCATCGTCAGGCCGAGCAGTTGTGCCTTGTCCTTCAGTTGGAGCACCACCTCGCGGTTCCCCGGTCGGTCCGTATCCACCACATCACGCAGCGTGGAGAGCTTCTGGAGTTCGGCCCGCAGCTCGGCCTTCGCTGTGTTCAGTTCGGCCAGATCGTTACTGCGGAGCGACACGGATACGGGCTTGCCAAAGGGCGTGGCCAGACCGAAGGTGAGGTTGGCCACGCCCGGGATCATGCCCACGCGTTCACGCAGTCGGTTGGTCAATTCCTCGGCCTTGAACCCACGCTTCTCGCCATCGAGCAGGATGATGTTGAGCTTGCCCTGCTCGGCACGAGGACCGAGTATGGTCTGCACCTTGAGCACCACGTCCAGACCGTCCTCTCGACCCTGGCTCAGGGTATCGTTCAACATCCACACCTGCTGTTCGATCCGTTGCAGCTCATCGAACACGATGTTCTCGCGCGTTCCTGCGACCATCTCCAGGTCCACGGACACATCATCACGCTCGATCACCGGGAAGAAGGTGGTGCGAATAGTACCTGAGCCCACGGAGCCCACAGTGATGGCGAGGAGAAAAAAGGAAATGCCCACGGTGAGCATCTTGTTGCGCATGATACGATCGAAGAAGGGGCCGTACTGTTTGTCCCGGAGGCGGCTCATCACGCCATCCATGTATGCCTCCAGTCGATTCTTCCTGCCCCTGCTCAGTCCCTTGGAATGTGCCACGTGGGCGGGCAGGATGAAGGCCGCCTCGATGAGCGAGAACAGGAGCGTTGCGATCACCACGAAGGCCAGCGCCGGTGCAAAATCGCCCAAGCGCCCTTCGATGAAAAAGAAGGTGCTGAAGGCCGCCACAGTGGTGAGGATCGAGCTGATCACCGCCGGCAGCACCTTCTGGATGCCCACGAACGCCGCCTGGATCGGAGGCAGTCCGCGCTCATATTCCTGGTAGATGCTCTCGGTGATCACAATGCCATCATCCACGAGAATTCCCACCACGAGGATCATCCCGAAGAGGCTCATCACGTTGATGGTGATGAAGCCCGGAGCGAGGATGAACATGCCCGCGAAGGCCACCGGAATGCTCAAGGCCACCCAGAAGGCCAGGCGCCAGTTCAGGAAGAGCGTAAGCACGATGATCACAAGGATGAAGCCTTGGACACCGTTCTCGACCAACATGGCAATACGCTGCCTGAGCACCGTGGTCGCATCGTTGATCAGCGTGGTCTTCACCGTCGCGTTCCGCGCGTTGAAATCCTCCATGTATTTCAGCGTGCTCTCCGCGATGAAGAGGATGTCCTCGCTGACCGTGCTGCTCACGGTCACCACCACAGCGGGCTTGCCGTTCACGTAGTTCCGTGCGGGGTCGTCGGCCCATCGGTCCTGCACGTCGGCCACGTCCTTCAGGCGCAGCACACGGCCATCGGCACCGGCGCGCACCACCGTGTTGCGCAGTCCCTCGGCCTCCATGTGTTTGTCGCGCACACGGATCAGCAGTTCCTCGTCACTGGTCTTGATCTTACCACCGGTCACATCGAGGTTGGCACCACGGAGCGCCGCCGCGGCCTGTAGGAAGCTGAGGTTGTTCGCGCGCAGATCGGCCTCGCGGAAAGCCACCTCGATCTCCTCCTCCGGAAAGCCCGAGAGCTCCACCTTGCTGACGCCGGGGATGCTGCGGAGGTCCTGCTCCACGCGGCGGGCGACGGTCTTGAGCGCCTTCAGGTCGAGGCCCTCGCCGCTGAGCGCGAAGCTCACCGCCGGGCGGATGTTCTCGAGTTTGAAGGTGCGGATGGGCTCCATGCCTTCGGGGAGCGAGGGGATGCGGTCCACCGCGTTCTTCACGTCCTGCAGCACCACATCGGTATCGAAACCCTTGATCACCTCGATGACGATCACCCCGCCGTTCTCCTGGCTCACGCTGCTGATGCGCTCGACGCCGGTGACACCCTTCACATCGTTCTCGATCTGCAGCACCACACCCTCCTCCACTTCTTCCGGCGCCGCGCCGGGAAAGATGATCTGGACCTGGATCGTGCGGCTCTCGGCCTCGGGAAAGAGCGAACTGCGGGTGGCTCTCCAACCGAAGAAGCCGAAGATGAAGATCAGTACGGTAACGGCCAGTACGACCACCTTGTACTTGAGGAAGTATGCGGTCAGCCCTTTCATGGTGTCACGGGGGCTACGCGTAGACCTTCATAAGCACCGCTGAGACGATCGGTGACGACCTGTTGTCCGTTGGTCAGACCGCGCACCACGGCCTGCTCCACACCTTGGTGCAGCACGGTCACCGTCGCTTTCTGCAAGGATGAATCCTTCACGATGTACAGCGAGCCGTCCTCGAGCAGGGCACTGCGAGGCACACTGACGGCATCGTTCAGGGAGCCTGCTTCGATGGTGCCGCTCAGGTACTGGCCATCGCGCAGGTCCTTCCCCGCGACCAGCACGAAGAGCTTCACGGATTGTGTGGTGGCGTCGATCACCTCGCCGATGCGGATGATGCGACCTGTCCAGCTGCCGGGGCCTTCCGTGCTGGTCAGCCGCAGCGTATCGCCCACGTTGACCAGGGAGAGCTCACCTGCACCGATGGCGGTCTCCAGTTCCAGTGTCCCCGGTGCGATGAACTCGCCCAGGCGGGTGCCCGGTGTCACGATGGTGCCGGGTTCCACGGCCGCGCTCACCACCACGCCATCAAAGGGAGCGGTGATCACGTATTTGGCCAGGCGCTCGTAGACCGCGCGGATACCGTAGTACTGGTCCAGGACGCCGCGCCCGGCGAGGTAGTTACGCTCCTGCTCAGAGGCCAGCGTCGGCAGGTCGGGCAGCTGTCCTTCCACGGGCACGCTCTTCAGGTAGGCGTCCCACTTCGGAGCCGCGTCCGGCAGATCGATGCGCAGGTCGGGGAGCAGTTGAACCAATGTGCGCAGGAAGGCGCTCTGCTGCGCGTTGAGCTGGGCACGCACCTCGCTGTTGTCGATGCGGAAGAGCACTTCGCCCTGTCGGAAGGTGAAGCCTTCGCGGAAGGTCTTGCCCGTGCGTTGAAGGGTACCGCCCACTTCGGCATTGATGAGCATCCGGTCGGTGGCCCGCAGCCTGCCGGTGACCGGGATGCTCAGTCGCACCGGGCCGTTCTGCGCCGTGATCACCCGCACGGCACGCGCACTGGCCACGGCTTCGTTCCGCGGTGGTGAGGCCTTGCTGGAGGACAGTTTCCGGCAGGTGCCGATGCCCCCCACGATGAACAGGAGACCGAGGATGATGGTGAGCCTTCGCTGGAGCATGCGGACGTCAGTTGCGGATGGAGCGGATGATGAATTCAGGGACGGTCCTGCGGCGCTTGAGGATCATGCGGCGGAAGGCTTCGTCGTTCATGCCATGGATGTGTGTGAGCATCGGTCGCGCGATGAAGGGATGGGCGCACAGGGCCATCATGTTCACCAGCAGCTCCCGGGGGTCGATGTCGATGATCTCGCCACGCTTCAGCGCCTCCTCCACCAGGTGCAGGAAACGGGAACGTCCGCCCTGTCCGCGATCGATCATCTCCAACAGACCGTTCGGATCGCGGTTCAGTTCGCTGATGATGAACTGGGGCATCAGCGGCTCGTCGAGCATGCGTTCCAGGTAGGTGGACACGAATCGTTCGATGGCCGGGAAGAGCGAATCGGCCTCCTCCAGCGTTTTCCACACACAGCCCAACTGGCGCTGGGCACTGCCTTTGAACACCCCCTCGAACAACTGCTGCTTGCTGCGGAAGTAGTAGTGCAGCAACGCCTTGTTGATGCCTGCTTCATCGGCCACCTCCTGCATGCGGGCCCCGGCCATGCCCTTGCGGGTAAAGACCTTGCGCGCGGCCTCCAGGATGCGCTGTTCGGTGGTGGCTTCTTCGACCATGGGTCGGTAATGAGGGTGCAATATTAACCATTTGGTTAAACCCCATGGCAAACACCTGGACAGTTCAGGAAAGGCTGTTCAATGATGTCGCTCGGCGCCGGCGATCACCGGATCCACTCGATCTCCACGCGTCGTTCGCCGGGATCGCGGCCCACGCTGCGGCTGTCGCCGTAGTAGTTCACCAGCAGCCGCTCGGCACCGATACCGCGCTGGAGCAGGTAGTTGCGCACCGCCTTGGCGCGTTGCTCGCTGAGGCGCAGGTTCACCGCAGGGTCGCCGCTGCGGTCCGTGAAGCCGGTGATGAGCACCTTCTCGCTGGCGGAGCGGGCGAGCTGTTCGAAGACCTCGTTGAGCAACACGCGCTGGTCCGGCTCAAGACCGGTGCTGTTGCGTTCGAAGCGGATGGTGATGTTGCGGCCGGTGAGATCGCTCAGGTTGGCCATGGGATTGTCGGGGCCGTCGGTCCGTTGGGTGGCCACCTCGGCCACCTCGATCTCCAGTCCGGCCAGGCGGTCCTCGATGTCCTCCAGCCGGTCGCGCATCTCCCACAGTTCCTTGCGCTGGTCCATGCGGTCGATGCGCTGATTGATGGCATCGAGCTCCTCCTTCAGCCAGCGGTCGCGCTTGCGCACGTTCGGCATCGCGGCGGTGCGTTCGGCCTCCCTGGCGCGATCGGCGATGGAGGCCATGATGGCATTCCCCAGGCCCGGGTCGATACCCCCGCCCCCGGTGTCGGCCAATTGCAGGTCCAGCGCGCAGAGGTAGTTGTCCTGGTCGAACACGGTGCCGCAGGTGGAGTTAACCTTGACGGTGGTGCCGGGCGAAGCGGCCTGCACTTGCACAAGCGGGACCATGGACAAGGGCAGCAGGTCTGCGCGCAGCTGGCGCTCCAGTTCATCGCGCTGTGAACGCACGAAGTAGTAGATGGCGAGGTATTTATCCTGCTCACCCGCACCGTTGACTGCTTGTGCGGCCATGGTCCAATCGATCCTCGTCAGGCGGTCGAGCTGGACGCGGGTGGGGTGTGACAGTCCCATCACCACATCCTCCACCCCGTAGGCGGTGGCCGCAGCGCTGATCATGGCATCGATCTCGAGCGCCATCTGTTCAGCGGGGAGGTCGGCCTTCACGCCATCATGAGCGAAATGGATCCGGGAATCGAGGTAAGCCCCGATACCGGCCTCCACCAGTCGGTCCACCTTGGGATGCAGCTCCTGGTCGGGTGCCATGGTGTGCTGTACCTGGAACACCACATTCCCACCGGGCACCCCGCGCCAGATGGCCTGCAACACAGGCTCGGTACCTTCCAGCGCACCGTTCACCACCACTTCGGCACCTTCGCTGGAACCCTCGAACAACACCTTGGCCTGGCCGGAAAGGTGCAGCATGAAGCCCCCACTGCACCATAGCATGGCCAGTGCCCGCAAGGATGATGGACCAAGGCGCAGCATTCAGACCGTGAACTTATCCCCGCCAACGTGTGTGAACACCTGGTCGGAGGGGTGAAGTTCCCACGTGCTTATCAACAGGGGATGTCCCGGTCACTGAGAAGTTCCTTGAGCTGGAGCCGCTCGCGGGCCCAGTTGTAGGCCTGCTCTCGCCGCTCGAACACGCGGAAGGGGAACGCCGGCCGTTGGACCTGCTTGAACAGTTCACCCTGCCGACGGCTGTGCGGGTCGATGGTGAAGAAGGCCACGGGATGTCCCTGGGCACCACAGACGCGGCGCAGGAGGTTGCGGGCCATGGGCTCCACGGTCACACCCTCGGGGTACTCCAGCAGGACGGGTGATCGGGCCGAGGGGTCCAGCGCGGCGATCAGGCGGATGACCTCCTTCATGTCGCGCACCTGCATGGTGGCGCCGCTGGCCAGCACCAGGAAGAGCACGCCCTCTTCCTTCCAAAGCTCGAACGGACTGCTGAACGCGGGCTTCTCCCAATTGAGCATGGCGAAAGCTAATGGCCCCGGTGGTGGTGGCCGACAACCCCCAGGAACAGGATCTCCACGATCACTGTGGAAAAGTTCAGGGCCGGATGACCTCCGGGACCACCTCCCCGCTGCTCGCGTCAGGCATGGTCATTCCCACCAGCATGGCGATGGTGGGCGCGATATCCGTAATGGAAATGTGGCGCAACACTTCACCCTGGGCCACGCCCTGGCCGAAGAACAGGATGGGCACATGGGTATCGTAGTTCCACGGGGAACCATGGGTGGTGCCCTTCCCCACTGCATTGCCATAAAGCTCGAAATGGCCTGGTCGCATCACAAAAGCCACATCCCCTGAGCGTTGGACCATGAACCCGCGCTGCAAGGCCTGAGCAGGTCCGGTGGTGTAGTTGTTCCATAGCAGATCCGTGGCCGTGAAGGCGTGCGCGATATCCGGGTGATGCACCAGATGATCTGCCACTGCGCGTTGGACGGTGGCTCCATCCAGCTTCCGGGCCACGATGAGCGTGTCGTTGAGATAGACCTGTTCATTCAGGATACCGCTCACCCATGGCCCCGCACCGAAGCGCTTCTGCAGGTACTGTTCCAGTTCGACACGCAAGGCGCCCTGATCCACATATCCGGCACTCCCCCTGAGGTCCTTCAGGTAGGCCGGCACATCCACGCCACCATGATCGGCAGTAAGGAACACGACGTAACGGTCCTTGCCCACGCGTTCGTCCAACGCTTTTAAGAGCCGTTCGATCTCCCGGTCAAGGCGCACATACATGTCCTCCAGTTCCAGTGCACGCGGCCCCACGCGGTGCCCCAGGATGTCCGGCGATGAGTAGCTTACAGCAAGCAGATCGGTGATGGCATCGGTACCCAAGCCCTCCCCCTCCAGCGCAGCCAGGGCCACATCGGTCGTCAGGGTGTTACCCCAGGGGGTGTATGTGATGATCCCCGCAGTGCCTGAGCTGGTGTACAAGGCCTTCAGATCCAACGGCAATGTTGGCGTGGAAGCGCCGGTCAGTGGGATCTCGTACGGATTATCGTCAGGCAGGACCTCATGATAACGCTCTCTGGGAAGCAGCAGGTCCCACATGTTCTGAAGGTGCCGAACAGCCGGACGGTCCGCGTTGAACCGCTGCAGCCACTCGGGAAGCTCGCTGGTATACCACGTGCTGGTCACGAAGGCGCCATCGGGGCCACCACCGAACCAGTACGCGGCATCCCCTGTCCGGCCAATTGGAAAAATGGCACTGCGGTCCTTCAGGGAAATGCCGATGGTGCGCGACCGACGTTCCGTTCTGCGTTCCAGTTCGTCGGCCAGGGTCGTGGCCAGCAGGTTCACCGGCGACCTCTGCCCTACTGCACCCGCCATACCCACGCTTTGCATGGTGGTGTCCTCGGCGCAATAGCGATCGCGTCCCAGCTTTCTGTAGAACAGATCGTTCCCCACGATGCCATGGAAAGCAGGTGTGGTCCCTGTGTAGATGCTGGCATGACCGGGCGCGGTATAGGTCGGGGCATAGTCGAAGTGCGCATCCCGCAGGAAGGCTCCTTCGCGCACCATGCGCTTGAAGCCTCCCTCACCGAAATTGTCCCAGTATCGGTAGAGGTAATCGGTCCGCATCTGGTCCACTACGATGCCCACCACCAGCTTCGGCGGGGCCTGCCAGGTGGGCGCTTGGGCGGGCAGCATCGCTGGACACAAGGCGACGAGGAGTGCGGCGAAAAAGGAGGACGCGCCCCCGCAACGAGGGCCGTTGTGCGGGCTTTGAAGGGATGCGTTCATGCGTTCCGGGCGATGAGGTAGAACACCGCAGTGCAGGCGATCACGCTGACCAGGATGTTCGCGATGGCAAAACCGAACTGTTGTTCCCGCAGCAGCAGGAAGTTCTCATAACTGAAGGTGCTGAAGGTGCTGAACCCACCACAGAAGCCGATGGCCAGGAAAGCCTTCAGCGCGTCGCGGTCCTGCAACTGTTCCTGCATCCGCAGCATGAACCAGGCGAGCAGGGCGGTGGCGATCAGGTTGCTGGCCAGTGTGGCAATGGGGAACGCACCGCGCAGGTCAAAGGCCAGCACCAGCCTGGACAGGCCGAAGCGCGCCACGCTGCCGAGACCGCCACCCAGGAAGATCGCCAGCCAGAGGTTCATGGTCGCACTGGTGAAAAGTATCCATTCACGCGGCGAAAGATGGCAAAAGCGATCAAGCCCAATGTGAAGCCGTACGCCCCGCCCACCAGCACATCACCCGGGTAGTGCACGCCGAGATAGATGCGGCTGTAGGCGATGAGGGCCGCCCATAGCAGCAGCAGGGGCGTCGCCCAGCGGGGACGTCCGGCCAGGATCCCCATCATGAACGCGGCGATGCCGAAGTGGTTGCTGGCGTGCGAGGACACGAAGCCGAACTGGCCTCCGCGGTAAACGCCACCGTCGGGAGAGAGCAGGAGATGGATCTGCCCCTGCAGTTCGGCCACATGGCTGGGGCGCAGGCGTTGCACGGTGTTCTTGAAGAGCACCACCGACCCGGTGTCCGTTCCCAGGATGAGCAAGGCGATGACCGGCACGGCCACGGCCAGCCCCTTCCAGCCCCAGCGACGCTGCAGCAGGACGAGGAACAGCACGTAGAGTGGGATCCAGAGCGACAGATCGCTCACATGCCACATGAGGTCATCGAGCCAGGGAGCATGCAGGCCGTTCAGGACCAGGAAGGCCTCTCGGTCCAGGGCGTCGAGGCGTTCCACCAGGCTCATTCCACGTGATCGGCCGGGAAGGTCCCGTGCAGTTTCTTCCAGAGCTTGTCCTTCAGCTCATCGAGGCCGAAGCGCGCCACGCTGGAGATCATCACGTGGTCCACCCGCTTGGGCAGCTCCTTCTTCATCTGGGCCATCATCTCGGCATCCAGCATGTCGCACTTGGTGATGGCCAGCAGGCGCTGCTTGTCCAGCAGTTCGGGGGAATACTCCTTCAGTTCGTTGAGCAGCACCTCGTAGTCGTGCTTGATGTCGGTGCTGTCCGCAGGCACCATGAACAGCAGCACGCTGTTGCGCTCGATGTGGCGCAGGAAGCGCAGGCCGAGGCCCTTCCCCTCGGATGCCCCTTCGATGATGCCGGGGATATCGGCCATCACGAAGCTCATGTGATCGCGGTAGGGTACGATGCCCAGGTTCGGCGCCAGGGTGGTGAAGGCGTAGTCGGCGATCTTCGGTTTGGCGGCCGTGATCACGCTGAGCAGGGTGCTCTTGCCCGCGTTCGGGAAACCCACCAGGCCCACATCGGCGAGCACTTTCAGCTCCATCTTCACCCACTTTTCCACACCGGGCTCACCGGGTTGCGCAAAACGGGGTGTCTGGAAGGTGGCCGACTTGAAGTGCTGGTTGCCCTGCCCTCCCCGCCCACCGGGGAAGAGCACATGCTCCTCGCCGTCCTTGGTCACCTCGCACAGCACCTCGCCGGTCTCATCGTCCTTCACGATGGTGCCCAGCGGTACTTCGATCACCTTGTCGCTGCCCATCCTGCCCGAGCTCTGGTTGCTGCTGCCCACCTCGCCGTCCTCGGCGATCACGTGCTTGGTGTAGCGCAGGTGCAGCAGGGTCCACAGCTGGACATTGCCGCGCAGGATGATGTGGCCACCGCGGCCACCGTCACCGCCATCGGGACCGCCCTTGGGCATGTACTTCTCCCGGCGGAGGTGGCTGCTGCCCTTCCCCCCTTTCCCGGAGCGGCACTGGATGCGGATGTGGTCGATGAAGTTCATTGATGGGGAGTCATGCGGTCCTGTGCCGGAATGGCCATATGCCCAATGACATTGTGAGGACTATAGTTCGACTTACTGAATGATCCTGTTCCGTTCGATGCGGATCAGGATGATCCAGCCAGCACCATCGTCGATCCGCGAAGGTAGGACATGAAGGAAGGCACGAACGCGGGTGACCGCTCAGCGGACCTGGCCTATGCTCCGATCTGAACGCACATCGGCTCAGCCGATCGCACTCACCAAGCGCTGGGTGATCTCCTGCAGGCTGCCCACGCCATTGATGGCCTTGTACTTGCCTTGGGCGCTGTAGAATTCCTTCAGCGGGGCGGTCTTCTTTTCGTACTCGCGGATCCGGTTGCGGATGATGGCCTCGTCGCGGTCGTCGCTGCGGCCGCTGGTCTCGCCACGGCCCAGCAGGCGTTTCACCAGTTCCTCCTCGGGCACCTCAAGGGCCAGCATGGCCACGATGGGCTCGTTCTTGGCGGAGAGCATGCCGTCCAATGCCTCGGCCTGCGCCTGGGTGCGGGGGAAGCCGTCGAAGATGAAGCCCTTGGCATCGAGGTGGGCCTCCATCTTGTTGCGGATCATGCCGATGACGATGGCATCGCCCACGAGATCTCCCTTGTCCATCAGTTCCTGGGCTTGCAGGCCCAGTTCGGTCTCGGCCTTGATCTCCGCACGCAGCAGGTCGCCGGTGCTCAGGTGCACCAGTCCGTAATGCTCGATGAGGAAGGCGCTCTGGGTTCCTTTGCCGGCCCCGGGAGGGCCGAAGAGTACGATGTTCAGTTTGCTCATTGTCCGTTCGATGTGATCCGGTAAATGCCACGGAGATTGCGACCCAGGCCATCGTGGTCCAGGCCGGAACCCACGACGAACACATTGGGAATGGTGATCGCCACGTGCTCGATGGGGATGTTCTGTTTGTAAGCCTCCGGCTTGAAGAGCAGCGAGGCCACACTGATGCTGGCGGGGTGCCGATCGCGCAGCAGGTCCATGATGTGCACGATGGTGCCGCCGGTATCGACGATATCCTCCAGCACCACCACGTGGCGACCCTCGATGCGCTCGTTGAAACCGATGAGGTCGGTGACCTTGCCCGTGCTGCTGGTCCCGTGGTAGCTGGCCACTTTCACGAAGGTGATCTCGCAGTCAAAGTCGAGGCGTTTCAGCAGTTCGGTGGCGAAGTAGAAGGCACCGTTCAGCACTCCGATGAACAGGGGGCGCTTGTCCTGGTATTTGGTGCGCAGCTCGCCGGCCACCCGGTCCACGGCCTCGAGCACCTCGGCCTCTGAAAAGAACGGCTCGAACTCAAGGTCATGCAGACGAACGCGTGTCATGGGGGCTGAGCGCTACAGGGACATGGGCCCGGCGTGCGGCGTCAAAGTTAACGATCGTTGCGGGGACCGGTCCGGCGCGGGTACACACACCGGTAACAAGGAAGCACTACTTTCGGAGCGATGCGCGAACTGCTGTTGTTGCTCTTGGTTGGAACCACCCTTCCGGCACTGGCCGGCGGGGATCCCTTGCCGCTTGGCGCCCGGTCGGCGGGCATGGGTTATTCAGGTCTCACCCTCACCGATGTGTGGAGCGTACGCCTGAACCCGGCGGGGATCGCTGGACTGGAGAAGCCCACGGCAGGGCTGTTCTACCAGCAGCATTTCCTGAGCAACGAACTCGCGCAACAGGGTCTGGCCTTCGTTCTGCCAGTGGGCAAGGGTGCCTTCGCCATCAGTGCCGACCGCTACGGCTATTCACTCTATCAGGAGACGCGCGCTGGCCTCGGCTACGCCATGAAGCTCAGCGAAGGTTTGCGCGCCGGCATCCAGCTCAACTATGTGGGCGTGCAGTTGGGGGACAACTATGGCAGCACCGCGGCCTTCACCGCCGAACTGGGCGTGCAGGCGCGGCTGACGGAGGAACTTTGGATCGGCGCACACCTTTACAATCCTACGCGTTCCGTGTTGGGCAGCACCAGTGAAGGCACTGTGGTGGTGGAGGAACGCGTCCCCACCCTGCTGCGCGTCGGCCTGGGTTACACCTTCAGCACCAAGCTGCTGATGACGGTGGAGGCCGAGAAGGACATTGACATGCCCGAGCGCTTCCGCATCGGGGTGGAGTACGCGCCGAACAAGGTGCTCTTCCTGCGCACCGGCATCAGCACGGGCCCGGTGCAGGCCCACTTCGGCGCGGGCGTGCGTCTGAAGCAACTGGACATCGACCTGGCCATGGCCGTGCGATCGCAACTGGGCCCCACGCCCATGATCGGCCTGAACTACCGCTTCAAATGAGGCTTCGTTGGCTCGGCGGCCTCCTGCTGCTGGCGTCTGGTGTGCAGGCCCAAGTGGATGGCATTCCCAAGGACCTGATCGAGCAGCGCATCGAGGCGGTGGCCGAGCGGGCGGGCGATGATGAGAGCATCGACCTCACCAACCTTTTCGAGGTGCTGGTGGACCATTATAACGACCCGATCGACCTGAACCACGCCACCGCCGAGGAGCTGAACGCGCTGGTGCTGCTGAACGACCTGCAGGTGAGCACCCTGCTGCAGCATCTGGACCGCAATGGCAAGTTGTTGAGCATCTATGAGCTTCAGGCGATCAACGCGTGGGACGCGGCCACGATCGCGATGATCCGGCCCTTCATCACCGTGCGCGAGAACGCGCTGGCCAGCACCGCCACGTTCAAGGAAATGCTGAAGCAAGGCAGCCATGAGCTGACGTTGCGGAGCACCATCAACATCGAAGAGCGCAAGGGCTTCCAGGACCGCACAAGCCCGTTCGGGAAAGATTACTATGACCCGGAGGGTGATCCCCTGCCCGACTACGACGACCCCGCCGTCCGCGATTCCCTGCGGGCGAACAACAAGGTGTACCTCGGCAGCCCCTATCGCCTGTACACGCGCTACCGCTTCCGTTATCGGCAGAACGTCAGCTTCGGTTTCACCACGGAAAAGGATGAAGGGGAGGAGTTCTTCCGAGGCACCCAGAAACAGGGCTTCGACTTCTACAGCGCCCACCTGTTCCTGCGCGACATCGGTCGGCTGAAGGCCTTGGCGGTGGGCGACTACGGGGCGCAGTTCGGGCAGGGACTCACCTTCTGGAACGGGCTGGCCTTCGCCGCCAAGGGCAGCTTCACCATGAACGTGAAACGCAATGCGGTGGGACTTTCGCCCTACACCAGCGTGAACGAGAATCTCTTCATGCGTGGCGCGGCGGCGACCTACTCGTTGGGCAAACGCTGGGAGGCCACGGGCTTCTACTCCAACAAGCGGCTCGATGGCAACATCTCGTCCCTTCCTTCGGGCAGCGACACCGTGGGCACGGCCATCCAGGAGGAACTGTTCAGCAGTTTCCAGGAGGATGGATTCCACCGCACAGTGAATGAAGTGGAAAAGAAGGACGCTGTCGGTGAGCGCATCATCGGCGGCCACCTGCGCTACCGAAAGAGCAACTTCAGCATCGGTGGCACCGTGGCGCACGTGGAGTTCGATGCCGTGCTGTCGAGGAATACACAGCCATACAATCAGTTCGAGTTCCAAGGCCAGCGCAACACCACCATGGGCACCGATTGGAACCTGCTTTACCGCAACCTCACGTGGTTCGGCGAAGTGGCGCGCAGTGCGAACGGTGGTGTGTCCATGAACACCGGAGCACTGATCGCGTTGGACAAGCGGGTGAGCATGAGCCTGCTCTACCGCGACTACGGCCGCGACTTCCAAGGCCTCTACAGCGTCGCTTTCGCCGAGGGCACCAACCCCTGGAATGAACGCGGCCTGTATACCGGCATCGAGATCAGGCCCAACCGCCAGTGGACGTTCAACGCCTACTTCGACCAGTACCGCTTCCCGTGGTTGCGCTACCTCACGGATGCCCCTTCCGCCGGGTCGGACTGGCTGGCGCAGCTGAGCTGGAGACCCAGCCGTGGTGTGGAGATCTACGCCCGCGTGCGAAGCCAGGACCGCGCCCGGGACACCGAGGAGGACATCGACGGCATCGACCCCTTGGTGCGGGTGCAACAGACCAACTACCGCATCAATGCGACATACAAGGTGAGCAGCTCGGTGAGCTTGCGTACACGGGTGGAGACGGTGGACTTCCAGCGCGGTGCAACACCCTTGGAACACGGTGTGATGATCTACCAGGACCTGGTGCACCGCCCACTGAGCAGCCCGCTGGAACTGAGCCTTCGTTTCGCGCTCTTCGAGACCGACAGCTACGATGCCCGCCTCTATGCCTATGAGAACGAATTGATCGGCGTGTTCGCCATCCCACCCTATTCGGGCCGCGGTGTGCGTTGGTATGCCATGGCCCGCTTCACTCCCCTCCGCGGCGTGGACCTGTGGGTCCGCTACGGCGCCTTCATCTACCGGGACCAGACGGTGATCAGCAGCGGTCTTCAGGAGATCCCAGGCAACGTACGCAGCGACCTGAAGGTGCAATTGCGCTGGCGTTTCTGATCACGTGAGCACCGGCATGATGAACGTGCATCATCGATCTTCAAAAGACCCCGTTCACCAACGGTCTTCGTCCCACCCCTGCATGTAGACCCATGGGCCTCCAGCACGTTCGTTTGGACCACGCGAACCCGATCGCCGTATTGAGCGGTTCGTCCATGCCCCGGCTTGAATTCCGCCAGGCCCTGTTCCGCACACCGGAGGCGGGATGGCAACGGCGGCTCTATCCGGCCGCCCTGGTGATCACCACCACAGCGCTGGATGTCCGCGACCGCAAACTGGTCGTTGACCACCAGACCATGCGCTTCAGCCTGCTGTACGATGCCACCTGGCCCGAGCCGGTCTTCCTGAAGATCCTGCGCTGGCCCTACCGACCGGTGGAACTGCGGCGCGACGCACCGGTGGCTTATTGGACGGTGGAGCTCAGGCTCCGCGACCTGCGGCTGGGGCCGGAGGAATGGGTGGAGTTCGTGTTCCTGGGCTGATCTCAATAAGGGAGCAGAGATCAGCTCGGCTGCGGCAAGAAGACCTCTGTGACAGGCCTAGGCCTGGTCGGTCCCTTCGGAACGCTGCTTGGTCGGAAGGACGAGCCCCAAGGTGAGGTAGCCCATCACCGCCCCGTAGGCCGTGCTCGTCCACCACTGTCCGGTGATGGCACACCCGTTCGTGCAGCCATACCAGTTCCAGTAAGCCCAACCGGCAGCGGCACCCAGGACGATGAAGAGCGTGTAGAGGACCCAACGTTTCATGCCACAAAGGTGCGATGCGCGCAAGCACCGCTCAAGTGACAGTTGTCACCGGAGCGACGAGCGCTTCTTTCACGGACGCTACATTTGGGCACCTTCACCTCCCGTCCCATGCGCGCCCTGCTGCCCTTCCTGTTCGTCCTGTTGAGCCTGAGCGGCAGTGCCCAGCTGAACAACTGGGACCCTTCGTGGTACGTCACCGACAGTACCCTGGTCTTCCACGATGACCTGGACTACTACCTAAACGCCTACAGCAAGAACGAGATCAAGGAGATGCGCAAGGAGGTGAACATCTGGCGCATGAACTTCGACAAGCTGATGCGGCAGACCATCCGCGAACTGCGGACCTACAGCGAGGGCGGTGGCATGGAACCACGCACCCACGATTTCACACTGCCCATCGCGCAGCAGGAGGGAAGCTATCACCTCGGCGGTAACACCGGGAAGATCAGGGCCTTCATGTTCGGCAGCATCACCGATCCTCCGGCGCGCGTTCAGATGGCACGCTGGAGCAGCCTGGTGCAGAAGTATTCCAAGGAGGACGTTCAGCTTTTCGTGATCTACGGCCGCGAACTGCATCCCGATGGTGGAAAGACCTTCAAACATTATCCCCAGCCCAAAAGCGAGACCGAGAAGATCGCCTACGCCAAGGAATTCGCACAATTGGGAAAGATGCCCGTACTGATCGATGGACTGGATGATGCCGTGTACACCCTCTACGGCAAGGCCCCCAACGGCGCCTACCTGGTGGACAAGGATGGGAACCTGGTGTTCCGCGGCACCTGGGCCGATGCCCGCAAGATGGAGCACATGATCGATACCCTGCTGAAGTGGTACAAGGCGGGAAGGCCCAAGGAATTCCTAGCGAAGTGAATTTCGGTGGATCGAGGATCCACCGAAAGACACGTCACACTTGCATCAATTTCCACTTCCCGCGCCTGAACAGGTAGATGCTCAGCACGGCCAGCAGGCTCTCACTGATGGCCACCGAGGCGAACACACCGTTCGGCCCCCAGTGCAGCACCCGCGCCAGGAACCAGGCCAGCGGGATCTCGATCAACCAGAAACAGATCACGTTCATCCACGTGGGGGTGAGCGTATCGCCGGCGCCGTTGAAGGCCTGTGCCAGCACCATGCCGTAGCCGTAGAAGAAGTAGCCGAGGGTGATGATGCGCAGGGCAGAGATGCCGTAGTCAGCCACCACGGGATCTGCTGTGAAGAAGCCCATGAGCCAGGGGGCGGTGATCCAGAAGAAGATGGCCACGCCCACCATGAACAGCATGTTGTAGTGGCCGCACAACCAAGCCGATCGCGCCGCACGGTCCGGCTCCTTGGCGCCCAGGTTCTGCCCCACAAGCGTGCTGGCCGCATTGGCCATACCCCAGGATGGGAGAAGCGAGAAGATGATGATGCGAACCGCGATGGTGTAGCCCGCCACCGCCGCACTGCCGAAGGCCGACACGATGCGCACCAGGAACACCCAGCTAGCACTGGCGATCATGAACTGCGCGACGCCGCCCGCCGACACCTTGATGATGTTCAGCATCACGGGTGCATCGAGGCGAAGTGCGATACCGCGCAAACTGATGCGCCCCTTGAGCCCGAAGAGGAAATAAAGCTGGTAGGCCACACCCACACTGCGGCCGATGTTGGTGGCCACGGCCGCACCGGTCACCCCCATCTCAGGAAAAGGCCCGATGCCGAAGATGAGCAGGGGGTCCAGCACGATATTGATGATGTTGGCGAGCCAGAGCGAACGCATCGCCATGGCCGCATCACCCGCACCGCGGAAGATGGCGTTGATCCCGAAGAGCAGGAGGATGATCACGTTGCCGCCGAGCATGATGCGGGCGAAGGGCGAGCCCTTGGCCACCACCTCGGGCTCCGCACCCATAAGCTGCAGGATGTCAGTGGCGAAGTAGACACCGGGGATGGCGATCAGCAGGCCCAGGAACACGGCGAGCAGCACCCCTTGCAGGGCCGACCGCGCCGCGCCATCGCGGTCCTTCTCGCCTGTGCGGCGCGACACCACCGCCGTGATGCCCATGCCCAGTCCCCAGGCCAATGAATACACCAGCGTGAGGATACTCTCGGTAAGCCCCACGGTGGCCACAGCATGCACATCGTCCAACTGGCTCACGAAGAAGATGTCGACCACGGCGAAGAGCGCCTCCATGGCCATCTCCAGCACCATGGGGATGCTCAGCAGCAGGATCGCCCGGCGCACACCCATGGTGGTGTAGTCCTGGTCCTCGCTGCTGCGCAGGCTTTCGCGGATGGTATCGATCAGGCGACGGAGCGTCATGGCGTGGGCGGATGGTCGTGACGCACGTGGAGCGCAGCGCGTTGCCCGTGCGAAGGTCGGGCGATCGGGATCGTCTACGACCCTGCGGCGATCCCCTCAACCAGCGTGGCGCACCCATCCACCCGACACTGTTCAAACCCGGCCCGGTCCTTGCCCCTCGTCGGGCTTTCGGCCCGATAGCTTTGTTCCCATGATGCAGCGCCCGCTTCACGTTCTCCTGTTCACCCTGGCCCTGGCCCCTTCCTCGCTCCTGGCCCAAAGCCTGATCGCACGCACCCTCCAGGCCGACACCATGCCCAACCTGGTGACCAACCCGGGCTTTGAGGATGTGGAGCGCACCTACTGCGCGTGGACCACTGATGTGGCCAAGTTCAACGCAGCCGTGCGGGGCTGGAGCTCCCCCACGCAGACCACGCCCGACCACTTCAGCACCACGCTGGACCCCGAGTGCTGGGCCCACCCGAGGAAGCACAGCAACGGCAAACAGGGCACGCACAGCGGCAGTGCCATGGTGGGCATCAAGACCTACGGCAAGGGCAACACGCCCAGCTACTGGCATGAATACGTGCAGACCGAACTTCCCGAACCATTGCAGGCCGGCGTGCGCTACATCGCCGAGTGCTGGGTGCTGCGCGCCGCACGCAGCAATGAGGCCAGCAACAACATCGGCATGTACTTCACGGACACGCCCGTGAGCACGCGCGACTGCCTGCCCCTCTACTTCACGCCACAGGCCAACGAGGACAAGGTGGTGAAGGGCGGCTGGCACAAGGTGCGCGGCGTGTTCGATGCCACGGGCACGGAAAAGTTCCTGCTCCTCGGCAACTTCTACGGCGACGAGGTCACCGGCCACGAACGCCAGCCCGATGGCGAACGCGGTGCCTACTACTTCATCGATGATGTGAACGTGCGCATCGCCCCGCCAGGCACCGAGCTCACACCGAAGCCCAGGACCAGCACGCCCCCGGCCCCACGCCCCATCGTGCCCGACCACGTGAGCAGCACCACCGTGGACATCCACCAGGTGGAACCCGCCGTGGGCACCCGCGTGCGCCTGGACAATGTGCAGTTCGAGTTCGACAAGGCCACCCTGCTGCCCGGCTATGAGAAGGAACTGGACAAGCTGGTGGACCTCATGACCGACTTCCCCTTCCTGCGCGTGGAGATCGAGGGGCACACCGATGACCAGGGCAGCGATGCCTACAACCTGAAGCTCAGCGACGACCGCGCCAAGGCCGTGGTGGACTACCTGCTGAAGAAGAAGGTGGACAAGGAGCGCCTGACCTGGAAGGGTTATGGCGAGACCAAGCCGCTGAAGCCCAACGACGGCGAGCCCAACCGGGCCATCAACCGGCGCGTTGAGTTCCGGGTGATCGAGCGGTGATCCCTTCCGTTCTCGCCGGATGAAAAAGGAAGCGGCCCGTGTTGCCACGGACCGCTCACTTCACCGCAGGGTGCGGTGTTGCGGAAGGACATCAGGCATGGGCACGTTCGTCGATCAGCTCGCGGGCGCGCTCCAGGATGCGCGTGTCATCCAGCGCCACGACCCCGCCATCGGGACCGTTCTCCAGGTGCACACCCATGGGCTTGCCGTTCGAATGGCCGTAGCCACCGAAGTAGTTCCACACGGTCTCCACGTTGAGGTCAAGCTCCTTGGCGATCTGGTGGATGCTCCCATCAGGCAGGTTGTCCTTGATCCGCCGCAGTTCATTGAAGGTGATGTTCATGATGGAAGATTTTGGTTGGGGCCCCATAAAGCTAATACGACATCGGGCCGATCCCAAATGGGTCCGGCACGGTGTTCGCGGGTGGGCGCTATCTTTCACACCATGTGGCGCCGCGCATTCCCGGTCCTGCTGTCCCTACTGTGCTGGACAGGGACAGGGCTTGCGCAGCAGTACGACCTCCGCAACTTCTCGCTGGAGCAGGGCCTTCCCAGCGCCACCGTCAACGCCATCTGTGAAGACCATGAAGGTTTCCTGTGGGTGGGCACCGACCAGGGCGCGGCCCGGGGACAGGGCCTGCGCTTCGAGGCCTTCGACCGCCGCAACGGACTGCCCGGTGAGGAGGTCACCGCGCTGCTGAGCACCGCCGACGAACGGGTGTGGGC
>JBGTAJ010000252.1:0-4084 GCA_041749915.1 Flavobacteriales bacterium | reverse complement strand
CCCTGCGCATCGGTGATGCGTGTGATCAGCTGCGGCGTGACACGCCTGCCCTTCATGGCGAAGGCCCCGTAGGCGGGCACCAATTGGTGCAGGCTCACATCCATGGCGCCCAGGGCCATCGCGGGTTTGTCCGCGTCGCGGGTGGGCAGTCCCAGCGCCTTCAGCACCTGCTTCACCGTGTCCGCTCCGGTGCGGAAATAGAGGTCCACCGTGGGGCGGTTCATGCTGCGCGCCAAAGCGTGCCACACGGCCACCTCCCCCCCCGTACTGTCCCGGTCGTAGTTGTCCGGTGTCCAGCCATCGAACTCGGCGTAGCTCTGCTTGTCGTTGTTCAGGTAGGTGCAGGGATGGAAGCCCCGCTCCAGCGCAGCGGCGTAAACGATCGGCTTGATGGTGCTGGCCACCGGTCGCTCGGCCCGCACCAGGTCATAAGGCAGGTAGCGGTGGTCGTTGCCGCCCACCCATGCACGTACGGCGCCACTGGCCGGGTCCATCATCAGCACGGCCGCGTTCAGCAGCCGGTGGTAATGCCAGAGCGAATCGCGGTAGCTCATGGTGTCCACGCGTTTGCCCTCGTGCTCGTAGACCTCGAAGATGCTGCTGGCGTTGGTCTTCCAGCGCGTGCCGCCCTTGCGGGCCACGCGTTTCTCCCACCGCTTGCGCACGCCGCCGTTGCGCAGCTCACGGTCCAGCTTGGGCTGCATGGCGGCGAGCTGCGTGTGGGCCGCATCGTGGGCCGCGCGTTGCAGTCCGGCATCCAGCGTGGTGTGGATGCGCAGGCCGTCCTTCCGCAGGTCGTAGGCTCCGCCGTCCTTTTTCGTCAGCTTGTCCAGGATGGCCCTGGCCTCCTTGTCCACCTGGTTCACGAAGTAGCCGTACAGGTCCAGCGCATCTCCCCCGGTGTAGCGCAGGGTGAGGGGCAGTGCGCGCAGGCTGTCGGTCTCCGCCCGGCTGAGGTGGCCCCGTCCGTGCATCAGTTCCAGGACCTGGTCGCGGCGGCCCTTGGAGCGCTCGGGGTTCAGGCGTGGATTGTAGCTGGTGTTGGCCTTGAGCATGCCCACCAGTACGGCGCTCTCCTCCACGTTCAACTTGCGGGTGGGCTTGGTGAAGTAGCGCTGCGCGGCGCTCTCGATGCCGAAGGTGTTCTCGCCGAAGGGCACGGAATTGAAGTAGAGCACCAGCACATCGTTCTTGGTGAGCACCCGCTCCAACCGTTGCGCCACCAGGGCCTCCTTCATCTTGGTCACGGGCACGGTCAGCACACCGTGCCGGCCCCGGCCGTAGAGGTTCTTCACCAGCTGTTGCGAGATGGTGCTGCCACCGCCACCGCTGCGGTCGCGGCCCAGCAGGGTGCGGAAGAACACGCGGATGTAACTGCGCCCGTCCACACCCTCATGGCTGAAGAAGCGTGCATCCTCGGTGGACACCAACGCGTCGATCAGGTGCTTGGGAAGGTCCTCGTAGAGCACGTTGGTGCGGTCCTCGGCGAAGAGCTTCCCGATGAGCTCGCCATCGCGGGCCAGCACCAGGGTGGCCTCCTCATGCCGGATGGCGCCCAGTTCCTCCTTGGTGGGCAGCTCGCCGAAGACGCCCATGCGCACCGTCTGCATCAGCAGCAGGAAACCCAGGAAGAGCACGCCCACGGTGATCAGGACGATCTTCAGGACGGGCGCACCCTTTCCGCTCTTTTTCGTGGAGGCTTTGCGTTTGGCCATGGTGCCGATCAATGGGGAAGGGTGTGGTCGGGTCCTCGCACATGCACGCCGATGAGGTCCCTTGGACGAACATGCGGATGCACCGAGCCCCGGGTGCGCTCACGCCTCCGGAGCGTCCTTCCCTTCCAGGTATTCGTCCTTGAACAAGAGGTCGCTTTCGTAGGGATAGCGCGCCACGTGGAGGGCCTTCACCCGTTCGTACAACAGCTTGCGAAGGCCGTCGATGTTGGTGCGTTGGGCAGCGCTGATGAAGATGCACTCCTCACCGGCCATGCGCGACATCCACGTTTCCTTCAGCTCCTCCAGGGTGAACTGATCCTCGCGCTTGGGGGCCAGGTCATCCGGGTCGTGCGGCGATGGGCGGTAGGCGTCGATCTTGTTGAAGACCACGATCACGGGACGGTCGCCGGCTCCGATCTCGTTCAGGGTCTGTTTCACGGTCTGGTACTGCTCCTCGAAGTTGTGGTGGCTGATATCCACCACGTGCAGCAGCAGGTCGGCCTCGCGGGTCTCGTCCAGCGTGCTCTTGAAGCTCTCGATCAGTTGCGTGGGCAGTTTGCGGATGAAACCCACCGTGTCGCTCACCAGGAAAGGCAGGTTGCCCAGCACGATCTTGCGCACCGTGGTATCGAGCGTGGCGAAGAGCTTGTTCTCAGCAAAGACCTCGCTCTTGCTCAGCATGGTCATCAGTGTGCTCTTGCCCACGTTGGTGTAGCCCACCAGCGCCACACGGATCAGCTTGCCGCGGTTGCCCCGCTGGGTGGCCATCTGCCGGTCGATCTGCTTCAGCTGGTCCTTCAGCAGCGAGATGCGGTCGCGCACCAGGCGGCGGTCGGTCTCGATCTCCTTTTCACCCGCACCACCGCGTGTGCCCGTTCCTCCGCGCTGGCGCTCCAGGTGGGTCCACAGCTTGGTCAGGCGCGGGAGCATGTACTCGTACTGCGCCAGTTCAACCTGCGTCTTGGCGTGCGAGGTGCGCGCCCGGCGGGCGAAGATGTCCAGGATCAGGCGCGGACGGTCCAGCACGGGCTTGCCCAGTTCCTTCTCCAGGTTGCGCTGCTGCGAGGCGGAGAGCTCATCGTCGAAGATGATGCAGTCCGCGCCATGCTCCTCCATCCAGGCCTTCACCTCGGCCAGCTTGCCGCTGCCCACGTAGGTACGCCCTTCCGGCTTGTGCAGCTTCTGGGTGAAGCGTTTCAGGGTGACGATGTCGGCAGTGGTCGCCAGGAACTCGAGCTCGTCGAGGTATTCCTTGACGTGCGCCGCATCCTGATGGTCGGTGATCAGGCCGATGAGCACGGCGGTCTCCGCCTTGCCCTGTAGTTCCAGTGGGTCGATCATTCGCTTCTGCGCAGCGCGCGCACATGGGCCACCACGGCCTCCAGTTCATCCTTGGTGAGCGCGTTCTTGTAGGGCATCATCACCCCCTTGCCGTTGGTGACGATGGCCAGCATCTCCTCCTTCGTCAGCACGGAGCGCGTGAGGTCCTTCGCCCCGTTCATGCCCAGCGTGCCGTCCTTGCCGTGGCACAGGGTGCAGTGCATGGAGAAGAGCTGTGCGCCCCGGTCTTTGGGTTCGCGCCCTTCCATGTTCGACCCTGCCTCGCTGTTCCCACAGGCGAAGAACAGGAGCACCGGGGTGCCGATGATGAAGAGGATCCGTTTCATAGCCATCCGCGTCCGTGACCGATCTCGCGGAACGGCCAGGGGGTCGCCCACAACATCAGTGCCAAGGCAATGAGGTAAAAGGTCCACACGCGCAATTGTTTCACGCGCTCGTCCTTGGCCCGCTTGGAAAGGCTGCGGCCCACGGTGACGAGGATGATGGCGATGACCATCACCCCGATGTGCTCCATCTTCCAGAAGCGGCCCGTGGCACCACTGCTGTCCAGCGCGTAGCTCTTGGTGGTGAAGTACAGCAGCAGCCCGATCACCAGCTGGATATGGCAGATCACCATCGCGATGATGGCAAGGCTGCGTTCGCCGTTCAGGATGGGGCGCCGAGCCAGGTAGCCCTGCAGGTGGAGCACACCGGCCAGCAGGATGGTGAGCAGCGCAGCGTAGCGCAGCAGGCTGTGGAAGAAGGTGAAGAGCGATCCGTCCATGGATGGGTGGATATGGTGAATGGGAGCGCCGCGAAGGTACTCCGGTGCGTGCTCCGGGCCACCACGGTGCTGAGGCGTCGTCGGAGAGCCTCCTGTGGCGTTCAGAGTGTCAAGTGTTCGACCGGGCAGGGTCTGTTAGATTAAGTGTGTCATGATCTTGATCACTGTTGTTGTTGATGTTGTTGGGTTTTCAACGAGGGGGTTTGGGGGAGACTCATAACCTGTTGATCGTTGTTGGTAATCTGTGGATCGAAGCGCGGACCGA
>JBGTAJ010000251.1:0-9634 GCA_041749915.1 Flavobacteriales bacterium | reverse complement strand
GCCAGTCCAGCGTTTGCCAATGGCCGCATGAGTTCTCAACACCCAACCGGACTTATGAGTCTCCCCAAACCCCTCGAATACAACAACCAACACACCTTAAACTTGTCCGAAAGCTGTCCAGTCCAACCCGACCACCTCATCCATTCCGGATCACTATGTCCTGATCGAGGACAAGATCTACACAACTGATCATGCCGACCAGGTTTCCGGCTATATAGCAGCACTGCGTAATGATGGCATTCGTGGTGATATTCTTCCCATATACCTCAAGACTTGGGTAGAGGGTCGTCGTCCGGGTGATTTCGTTCGCTTGTATCTGCCTGATCTGATCGCCTTCCTTGACACGATCGATCTAAAGGCTGCCTCGAGCGAGATCCTGTCCAGCTGGTGTGAAATGATGCGGGCAGCTCACACTGAGCTTACGAGCTACTCATCCCTACCGTTCTCATCTTGGGGCGATACACAATGGACCGGTTGTTTTCACCGATTGTCCACGTTCCCCCAGCTGGCCTCCTTGGATATAGACTTTGAGTATGTCTCTAATGCGGCCGGTGGTTTCATGGCATGTACGCTTGGTTGGCAAGCAAACCCGCAACGCTGCTATCTCTATGTTCAAGTTGACGCCTATTCAGGCAAGTATCACCGGTTAACCTTCCGGGTCGACGCGGGCGATGGCGAGCGCGTGGATCTCGAACTTGCACGCAACCTCTGTGGTACACTACGAACGATAGGCGCATCAAATGGCTATTCGATAGAAGAACCTATGCGTCTAAAGAGTGGGCGCTCTTCTTGCTTCGCTGTGCTGAATGCCCCAATCTTCTCCGAAGAAGGAGGCGAACACTTTGTTGAAGAACTTGCCTTACGACAGATACAAGATTGCCATCGAATGCTATCTGAATGTGCGCGTCAGTTTGGTTTCACATCATGAACCGGACAACTTGGCCCGCTCTAGGAGTCGGTTGGTCCCGGTGCCCTGCTCACACACTACCACCACCCTCCCCGTCCACATCCCGCTGAAGCGCGGCGTAGTCCCCAAAGGCCAGCCCGTCCAGCATCTGTTCCCTGGTCAGTGAAGGGTCCTTGAGGATGCGGCGGATGTCCGGGGCACAGCGGTCCACGAAGGCCTCGAACTTGGCCGGTGCCCAGTAGACGGGCAGGGGGATATGCTCTGCGTGGGGGTCCACATCGAACTCGGGCGGGAAATAGTCCGGATGGTCGATGGGCACGTCGCTGCGGCTTCCGTGCACGCCCTTCTGCACCGCTGCCCCTTGGTAGGAAAGCGGGATGCGCTGCACGGGGAAGATGAAGGGATGCGCCACGTGGATGGTGCATGCGCTGGGCTCCACGGGATCGTGTTCCTCGTCCTGCGGGAAGGGCTCGCAGCTGACGCCATGGAAGACCATGCCGGCAGCGAGCAGGTGCTGGTGGTCCTGGTGGAAGGCTTGTTTGAGTTGGGTGAGGGTCATTATGGATGTCTCGGTTTTCATATCTCCACCACCGTCCCTCTTCAGACATGCTGCAACGATGGCGTGCGGGCGGATCGGATGGGGATCCCGCTTCCGCCGATCAGTGGGCTACTTGGTGTGCATGGGCAGGTCGTAGTCCTCGCAGATCGTGGGTGCTACGGTGAACTTCCGTAGTTCGCTCGCCATCAGGATCCGGTTGAACCGTGGCGGCACGATGCGTGAGGATGCGAGGAAGACCATCAGCCGCCACTTCATTGCGTTGATCAGGTTGCGTAAGGAGGGTGATGTGGCCATGGCGCGGGGGTGGGGTCGACCCGAAGATAGCCTCCGCATGGTCCCCATGGGTGGAAGGTGTCCCGGCTGGCGCAGGAGCAGCAGCGACCCTATCTTTGGTGGTACAATTGAGCATGACCATGAGAAGCGTGGATATCAACACCGTGATCGAACAGTTCGATGCGCTGCCATGGGCGGAGAAGGAAGTGGCGGCGGAGATCATCCGTAAGGCCTATGCGGAAGCGGCACGCGAGAAGCTGGCAGCGCGGGCCCGATCGGCGGTCCGCAACATGAAGGCCGGGAAGGTGAAAAAGGGCGGCCTTGGGGATCTGCGCAAGGACCTGGACGCATGATCGCCCTGGTCTGGGATGCGGGGTTCAAGCGTTCGTACAAGCGGCGCATCGCCCCGGACCCGAACTGAAAAGGCGCTTCTGGGACGCCGTGGAGCAATTCATGGACGATCCGTTCGCGGCGTCGCTGAAGACCCATCGGCTCACAGGCAAATTGGGCGGTTGCTGGGCCTTCAGTGTGGACAATGACTGCCGGGTCGTGTTCCTGTTCATCAAGGGCTACCAAAAGGTGTTGCTGCTGGACATCGGCTCGCATGATGAAGTGTATTGACCCCGCTGTCGCGGGTTTGTAACGCGTGGCCCCCGCTGCCGCGCGTTGGTAGCTCGTAGCCTTGCAGCTACGAAGCCTACGCCGGGTCTTCCGCAGGAGACCCGGCGTCCACTCCCCTACTCCGTCGGCCCACCATCCACCCCGCCCTCCAGATCGTTCCGCACGGTGGCGGGGATGCGGCTGAAGAGGGTGAGGCCGGTGCTGGCCTCGATGGCATCCACGCCTGCGGTAGCTGTGCAAGGCAGCGCTGCGGGGTGAAGCCGACCTGGTCCGCAGCCATACCTTGCAGGCATGTTCCGAACGCGTGATCGCCGAAGGTGCTGGGTGCTGGGCTTTTCGTTGTTTGGTACGTGCGTGGCGAACGCGCAGGACAGGGGTGTGCCGATCTATGAGCAGGTGAGCGGCGCGGTGGCCTGGGTGGAGAGCATCAGCGCGGACAGCCTGCACCGGTTCCGTGGCAGTGGTGTAGTGCTGAAGGCCCAGGGTCTATTGATAAGCAACTTCCATGTGTACAAGCAGGGTGGCACCCTGAGCGCGCGGGTGGGCGATGCGCAGTTGCGCCTGGGCAACATCCTGTGCGCTGACGAAGCGCGCGATGTGCTGGTGGTGAATGTCCTGGGCACTACACCGGCCGCGGCGTGGGATGCGGTGCCCACCTTGACCACGGTGCACAGCAACGCGCTACGCCCGGGGATGGACGCGTACGCCATCGGCAACCCGCGCGGTGTGGAGCTCACCATCAGCCATGGCCTGGTCAGTGGCCTGCGGCCCAACATGCAGGACACGTCGCAACGGCTCATCCAGTTCAGTGCGCCCATCAGCGAGGGCAACAGCGGCGGTGCATTGGTGGATGCACGCGGCGTGCTCATCGGCATCCCCACGGTGTGGTTCAGCGATGGTGGTGGACAGGCGCTCAACTTCGCCATACCCATGGAACGCGTGGAGGATGCCGCTGCAGAAGCCCGCAACGACCTGCCCGTGCCCGATGCGCGCTGGTTGCGCACCTGGCGGCGCTGGCGCATGGGCGAGTGCAGCAGTGTGCTGGATACGCTGGGCCTGATCGCTGCGGAGAACGGGCCGAACAGTGTGACGGCCTTTTACTTGATGGCGCGTTGCGTGCAGCGCAGCGGCGACCTGAAGACCGCGCGCACCGCGTACGAAGGCCTGCTGGCCAGCGAGCCCACACACGCCTACGGCCTCTGGCGGCTCGGCGAAGTGCTCTTCGCCATGGGCGACAAGCTGGCCGGGATGGAGCAACAGCTGCGCGCTGTGCGGATGGATGAGCGGCTTCGCGCAGGTCCGCCGCCATACTGATGTGTGGTGTAGCCCCCAACCCTAAGGCGGGCCTGGTGCAAAGCCGATCGGTGGTGACCTCAGGGGTATTCGACGGCGACTATATTTCCGGCCATGGAGAAAGAGATCAGCACCCTGAACCGGGCTTACATCAGCATCCTGCCCAAGCAGCCGTACTACGACTGGGCCAATGCCGTGTTCCCGGATACCTCGCCCATGACACCCGAGCAGCAGGAAGCCACGGCCTACGCCATTTCCGATGACTTCGCAGTGAAGGACCTGGCCACTGTGGTGAAGCGGCACGCAGCGTTCATCTTCGAGATGGAGCTGCATGGCGTGTGCACCGATCCGGAGACCTGGCCCAAGGTGCGCGACTGGAAGACCTTTAACGCGTGGTTCAGCTACCACGTGGGCAGCATGGTGTGGGACCTGATGCCGGAGCTGCCCTTGCGGGAGGATGATGAGTGAGGGTCGGTGCTAAGGAAGAGCGCCTCAGGATGCCCGCCATGTGGCGGGCGGCCGTGGCCATGGGAGGGGTGTGAGGAAATGCTGGACGCAGATCTCGCGGATGACGCAGATGGTAAGATCCACCTCAACTGAGCGGCCGCCGTACGGTGGACGCTCGATAAGGCTGGCAACCCAGTAGCCTTAGGCTATCCAGCGTGCGTTCGAAGCCCACCGGTGTGCGCCACGTTCCGCTCCCCGGGCTAGCCCAATAGATCATCCAAGGGGTTATGACCCTTTGGCCCCTTGCGGGTATCGGGCAAGCCTTCGGGGTAGTTCCGGCCTGTGTGTTCCACTTTGTCCACCACGCCGGTGGCGGTCATGCGGGCTTTCCAGGTCTGGATCTCGCTGGGTGGGCCGTTCGTGCCGAGCCGCTACTGCGTCCGCTAGCGGGGGTGCGTAGCGAACAGAGCAGCCTGCACCCCAGGCAATAGCAGGGGAAGGAGCTGCGGTTATCTTTAGGGATCGAACACCCATCTACCATGGACACGGAGGACCTGGAGGAAGGCATGCACGTGGAAAAGGACAATGTGGCCATCCGCGAAGCGATGTTGCTGTACAACACCATCACGGACAGCGAGGATAAGTGGGGCCTGATGCTGCGCTTCATGGAGGCCGGCACGAAGGTGATCGTGCCGGTGTATGAGGATGAGGAAGATCCGGACGGGCTGCCGGAGTTCGGCAGCATGTACAAGCACGAGAAAGGTGTGGAACTGCACGTGTTCACCACCGTCACGTTGATACCGGAGGAGATCGACGCTCCAGGTGTGTGCTTCTATACGCTCTGGGAATTGATCCGCGATACGGCGGCCCATGGCGAAGTGGACATCATCCGCATGGACCCGGGCACCCCCCACGGTGTGGGCTTCCACTTCGAGGCTGGTGTGCCCAGTATGTTCCGCCTGCCGCGGGTGGAGGCCCTGTTGCGCGAGGAGGGTGGCGATACGCCTTAGGGTGTTCCCCACCTGAGCGTCCGCCGTACGGTGGACGCTCGATAAGACTGCAACACGGTAGCCTTAGGCTACCCAGAGCCTATGGTGTTGCGCGTAGCCGCAGGTTTACCTGCCGGAGGCAGGCTACGCGCAGTGAGGGGACAGCGCCTCAGGCGGTGATCTGCATCACGGCGCTGGCATCCGCCGATCGATCGTTGACGAAGGAGGCGATCACATCCTTGCGCTCGATGAGCACATGGGCGGTTTCCATAAAGGACGGGTTGCGCAACTGGAGCAGGACCACGTGGGGCGGCGCACCGCGCAAAGTGGCGATCTGGATGAAGTCGCTATCGAAGGTGACGATGACGAAACCCTTGGCCTTGGCGTATTGCCAGATGAGCGCATCGGTGCGCAAGGGCACACCCGCATCGTTGACATGGACGGAGCCGGGAAAATGCTCCTCGATGCGCTTGAGGATGCGGTACGAAGTGTTCTCGTCGAGCAAGAGCTTCACGAGGCGCGCCGTAGGGTGTGTTCGCGTTCCGCGGCGAAAGCGAGGCAGGCGCGGATGTCCTCCTGGGTCAACTGCGGGAAGTCCTCCAGGATCTGCGCATTGGTCATGCCCGATGCCAGCCAGCTAAGCACGTCATAGACCGTGATGCGGGTATCGCGCACACACGGCTTGCCGAAGCGGCGCTCCGGATCGATGGTGATCAGCTGTTGATAGTCCATGACCGCTAAGGTAAACGGCCTTGCTCGAATTTGCCAGCGATCCTCCCACTGGGCGCAGCCTGTGGCACCGCTCGACGCGAACCGGTACACGGTAGCCTTGGGCAACATCACTGAGCGTAGCCAACGACTACCCAGTAACTGCGGTGTTGCGCGTAGCCGCAGGTTTACCTGCCGGAGGCAGGCTACGCGCAGTGACGGGGAGGGAGGGGAATGAAAAATGATGAATGATGAATGGTAAATGTGAAACGGGCCTCAGTGGCTGGACGAGGGCAGTGCGAGCTGGGGAGGTGGTGGCGTTGAGCTGCGCTGTGGAAGGAAGGGAATGAAAAATGATGAATGAAAAATGGTGAATGTGAAATGGGCCTCGGTGGCAGAACCCGGGCACTGCGAGCTGAGGAGGTGCTACCCTTGAACTACCCCCACTGAACTATCCGCCGTACGGTGGACGCTCGATAAGACCGGCAAGACGGCAGCCTTGGGCTACCCAGAGCCTCGGTATTGCGCGTAGCTGCAGGCTGCGCGCAGTGACGGGATAGGGAAGAGAATGTAAAATGATGAATGATGAATGGTAAATGTGAAACGGGCCTCGGTGGCTGGACGAGGGCTGTGCGAACTGAGGAGGTACTACCCTTGAACTGCGCTGTGGGAAGGGACTTTAAGCCATCTCAGGCTCTTCCGCAGGAGACCCTGCGTCCACGTGGCTAGCTTTGCCGCATGTCCCTGCGCGCCCTTTCCGGACCTGCCCTGCTGCTGTTCCTGGTCTCCTGCGGAACACCGGGCGGCAACACCCCCGCCACCACCGTCGCGACCGACACGGTGCCGCACTTCCCCGACACGCGCCCCGAAGGCCCCGCTCCCGCCGGCATGGTCTGGATACCCGGCGGTGAATTCACCATGGGCAGCAACGATGCGGAACTGGCCTGGCCGGAGGAGCAGCCCGCACACCGCGTGCGTGTGCACGGCTTCTGGATGGATACGACCGAGGTGACCAACATGCAGTTCGCCGCCTTCGTGGAGGCCACCGGCTACGTGACGGATGCGGAGAAGGCCCCGGTGCTGGAGGAGATCATGGCACAGGTGCCACCGGGCACACCGCCACCCAAGCCGGAGGACCTGGTGCCCGGCTCGTTGGTCTTCAACCCGGTGGGTAAGGCCTTGGGCGATTGCCGGGCGCTGGAGTGGTGGAGCTGGACGCACGGTGCCGACTGGCGACACCCGGAAGGACCGGACAGCGACATCGCCACGCGCATGGACCACCCCGTGGTGCAGGTGAGCTGGAACGATGCCGTGGCCTACTGCACCTGGGCCGGCAAACGCCTGCCCACCGAGGCCGAGTGGGAGCGCGCCGCGCGTGGTGGAGTGGACAACGCGCCCTACGTGTGGGGCACTGGTGCACCCACCGACACCTTGGTGAAATGCAACAGCTGGCAGGGCGCTTTCCCGCAGCAGAACACGGCGGTGGATGGCTACAACCGCACCGCGCCGGTGGGCCGATTCTCCGTGAACGGATTCGGATTGCACGACATGGCCGGCAACGTATGGGAATGGTGCAGCGACTGGCTGGACATGACGCTGTACCAGCGGCGTGCAGGATCACTGGTGATCGACCCCCAAGGTCCCGAAAAGAGCTACGACCCCGAGCGTCGCTATGAACCCCTTCGCGCCCAACGTGGGGGCAGCTTCCTGTGCCACGACACCTATTGCTGGCGTTACCGGCCCAGTGCCCGCCAGGGCAGCACACCCGAAAGTGGCATGAGCCACGTGGGCTTCCGCTGTGTGCAGGATGCGGAGACCACCCCGTGACCACCGTACTGACGATCGTCATCCACACAAGCCGAACCCTTGGTCACCCATGTACATCCGCCGCCAAGCCGCCCTCCTGCTGATCATCTTCGGTCCGGCACTTGGGCTTTTCGCCCAGGACACACCCGGCTTCCGCTTCGGCCTGACCGTTGCACCGAACTCCGCTTCGTTGCGCGTGGAGAGCGACGAACTGAAGGCCGATGGCACGCGCAACAGCTGGTCCTACGGCGCGCTGGGCGATTTCCGCCTGGGACAGGGTGATCATGTGTTCATCCACAGCGGAATGCTCATCACCAACATCGGCGGCGGCATCCTGCTGGATGCCAACGTGGACCGCGGCACCGGCCCCACCATAGTAACCGGTCACCTGGACCTGCGCATGACCTACCTGGAGGTCCCCGTGGCCCTGAAGTTCCGCACCACCACACGCGGCCCGTGGGACGTATATGCCCTGGCCGGAGGCAGTGGCGCCTTCGTCCTCAAGTCGCGCGCCGATGGTGTGCGCACCCTGGCCACCGAAGGCACCACCGGCACCACCACCACCTATGACAATACCTCCATCGACTCGGACATCGCCTTCTTCAAGACCTCGGTGATCGTGGGTGCCGGCGTGGAATTCACCCTGCCCGCAGGTACGACACTGTTCGCCGGCGTCCGCTACAGTGCGGCGCTCAGCAATGCGCTGGGCGACGATGCCGGGGCCTTCATCACCGACAGCGATCGCACGCAGATCTATCCCGACTTCGGGGAGATCAACATGGGCCTGTATTTCTGAACCGGTCACATTCGTTCCACGGGCCGGTGGGCCTTCCGATCGTGCTCCGCAACGGCAGTGGTCCGGTGGGCTAACGGTCCGTCATCTCCCCTTGCATGGCCCATTCGGCGACCTATCTTCATTCTCCCGAACGCCATACCAAGCACCCTGCCGCCCATGCCCATCCCCACACCCATCGAGACCGAGGCGGCCACCTTGAACGCCAGCCCTGATGGAGGTCTGGAGATCCACTTCAAGGTCAATGTAAAACTGACCGTGAAGAACATACAGGAGGTGCTCGACACCCGCCACCGGATCTGCGGCGACCAGCGTTACCGGGTGTTGGTGACCTTGCCGGAGGACGTGGATTTCGACGTCAACGTGCTGACCTATGACCATTACCAGCACCGTGACATGCACCGGTGCACCTACGCAGTGGCGTGGGATGCAGGCTCTGACCTCAACGAAAAGCTGGTGGCGCTCTTTTACCGCTATTTCCCCCAACCCTTTCCGGCAAAAGCCTTCCGCACCCACGCGGAAGCTCGGTCCTGGTTGGCTGAACAGCACCACGACTGACGGCACTCAGGTCCTCTGACAGAACTCAAGGGAACACGAACGCCGCGATGATCGCTTGGACAAAGCAGCATCGCGGCGCACGAAGGACCATACCGCTATAGGGCCTTGCGGAACAGGTAGCGCGTGATGAAGATGCCCGTGCCGCCGCCGCCGCCCTGGCCGGTGCCCGAATCGTTGACGCCCGTGCTGATGGTGTGCAGTTCCCAGCCTTCGGACTCGTACTGGTTGATGGTCTCCACGATCATCCGGTCGTTGTTGGCGATGTTCTTGAAGTTGATGCCCACCATGCTGTAGAAGTTCATCAGGTCCTTGCCCACTTCCTGATCGTTCATGTCGCTGCTGATGACGCGCGAACGGCCCAGGCCGCCGGGCACCACGCTCTCGATGGTGGAGAACTGGCGGTAAGTGTACGTGGTACCCACCGGCTGCGGGCGGAAGCTGTAGCCGAGGAAGAGCGTGACGGCGAACGATGCGCCGATGAGGAGGGAACGGGTGTCGAGTTTCATGGTGAATGAGATGTTCAGTGCATGGGACGTTCAGGCAGGGTCTGTTAGATTAAGTGTGTCATGATCTTGATCACTGTTGTTGTTGATGTTGTTGGGTTTTCAACGAGGGGGTTTGGGGGAGACTCATAACCTGTTGATCGTTGTTGGTAATCTGTGGATCGAAGCGCGGACCGA
>JBGTAJ010000250.1:0-2174 GCA_041749915.1 Flavobacteriales bacterium | reverse complement strand
CTTCGGTCCGCGCTTCGATCCACAGATTACCAACAACGATCAACAGGTTATGAGTCTCCCCCAAACCCCCTCGTTGAAAACCCAACAACATCAACAACAACAGTGATCAAGATCATGACACACTTAATCTAACAGACCCGGCCCGAAGCACGGCATCGTGATGCTTGCGCCCCTAAATCATGTCCCAGGAGGGAGATGTCAGGTCTTCACACCTGCCTAGTGTCCGAACATGTCCTTCACACGTTCGAAGAACCCTTTGTCCTTGGCGGTGGGACGTGGCTGCATGCCGGGGCTTTCCCGGAGCTTTTCCAGCGCGCTCTTCTCTTCCTTGCTCAGGTGTGAAGGGGTCCACACCGCCACGTGCACGAAGAGGTCGCCGTGGCCATGGCCATTGAGGCTGGGAAGCCCCTTGCCCTTCAGGCGCAGCACGTGATTGCTCTGGGTGCCCGGCTCGATCTTCACCTTGGCCTTGCCCGCAACGATGGGCACCTCGATCTGCGCGCCGAGCGCAGCATCCACCATGCTGATGAACACTTCGTGATGCAGGTGCTGGCTGTCCCGGCGCAGTTCCGGATGGGGCTCCTCCTCGATCACCACCAGCAGGTCTCCAGGTATTCCGCCGGCCGGGGCTTCATTGCCCATGCCGCTGATGTTCAACTGCATGCCCTCCTCCACACCGGCGGGGATGCGGATGGGTACCACCACCTCCTCGCGCACCAGGCCATGTTCATCGCTGCCGGGCGCGCGTTTGCTCACGGTCTGTCCGACACCGCCGCAGGCCGGACAGGTGGCCACGGTCTGCATCTGGCCCAGGAAAGTGCTCTGCACGCGACGTACCTGGCCCGAACCGCCGCAAGTGGAACAGGTGCCGTACTCGCTGCCTTTGCCGCGCACCAGCTTGGTGACCTTGATCTTGCGCTCGACGCCCAGGGCGATCTCCTCCAGGGTCAGTTTCAATCGCACGCGCAGGTTGCTGCCCTTCACGGTACGACCTCCGCGTTGACCGCCGAAACCGCCGCCAAAAGCTCCCCCGAAACCGCCTCCGCCGAAGATGTCGCCGAACTGGGAGAAGATGTCCTCCATGTTCATGCCGCCACCTTGGAATCCGCCACCACCGCCCATGCCCGGACCGGCGTGCCCGAAGCGGTCGAAACGGGCCTTCTTCTCGGCGTCGCTCAGGATCTCATACGCGCTGGCGGCCTCCTTGAACTTCTCCTCCGCAGCCTGATCGCCGGGGTTCTTGTCCGGGTGGTGCTTGATGGCCAGCTTTCGGTACGCCTTCTTGATCTCGTCCGCGTTGGCATTGCGGCCCACGCCAAGGACTTCGTATGGATCTCTCTTGCTCATGGGGCCGATCGACGGGGTGGGTCGACGCTACGGGAACGGTTCTGGGTAACAGGGATCAACTGCGGGTCGATGTTGCGTGCGTAGGTCATTCGCCGACGACCACCTTGGCGTAACGGATCACCTTGTCATGCAGGGTGTAGCCGTTCTCCACCACATCGATCACCTTGCCCTTCAGGTCCTTGCTGGGTGCGGGGGCCTTGGTGATGGCCTCGTGCCGGTCCGTATCGAAGGGGCCGCCGATGGCGTTCTCCATGGGCTTCACGCCCTGGCTTCCCAGGATGTGCAGCAGCTTGGTGTGGATCAGGTGGAAGCCCTCCTTCACCACGGCGATATCCTCCGTCCTGTCGTTGTTGGCGATGGCCCGCTCCATGTCGTCCAGCACGGGGATCATGTTCTTCAGGGTGTTCTCCCCGGCGAACTGCAACATGTCCAGTTTCTCCTTGGCGGTGCGTTTGCGGAAGTTGTCGAAGTCGGCGTTCAGGCGCAGCCACTTATCGCGCATGTCGGCACTTTCGGCCCGTGCGGCGCTCAGCTCGTCGTTGAGCTCGGTGACATCCGAACGGCCATCGCCTTCGGCATCGCGCATCACGTGCTCGGCCGCAGCCTCACTGGCCGCGGAAAGGGGGTCACGGCCTTGTTCATCCATGCCATCAAAGGGCAGGGCATTCTCGGTCGCTTTGTCAGCAGTCGCGGACTCCGGACTGACGTTGGGTCGCTCGGACATGGTCTTGGGGCGCTTTTTGAAGAACATGGGCTACTGGTCAAGTACGGTGCCAAGCCGTTCCCCGGTTAGGCGGCGCAAAGGTCGGGGACTTTTTGGCAGGGAT
>JBGTAJ010000249.1:0-32049 GCA_041749915.1 Flavobacteriales bacterium | reverse complement strand
CCGCACCGGCAAGCGCCTGTTCCGCGACCCCGAGGACAAGTGGGTGGGCGGCGTGCTCGGCGGCGTGGCGGCCTACTTCAACATCGACCCGCTGATCCTGCGCCTGATCTATCTGGTCTTCCTGTTCCTCGGCTTCGGCTTCATCCTCTACTTCATCCTCTGGGTCATCGTGCCTCGCGCGAACTCCGCTGCCGACATGCTGCAGATGCGTGGCGAGCCGGTGAACGTGGAGAACCTCAAACGCATGTTCGAGGAAGGTGCCGAGCGTTTCCAGCAAGGCGCCAAGACCGTGGCCGAAGAGGCTGAAGAGCTGGGCAAACGTTGGTCAGCCTCGGCCAACCAGCCCTGGAGCGGCACCAGTGGCAATGGGCTCGAGAACTTCCTGCGCACTGTCTTCAAGGTCGTTGGCAAGGTGGTGGGCGTTGTGTTCCTCATCATCGGTGCGTTGATCACACTGACCCTCATCGGTGCGCTCATCGGCGGCGGCACCGTCACCTACGACAGCCTCACCGGCCTGGGCGGTACGGGCCTCTTCGAGCTCAGCTCCATCGTGTTCGACACCCCGGCCCATGCCTTCTGGTTCATGCTCGCTGTGCTGATGCTGGTCATCATCCCGGCCGTCGGGCTGTTCATCGGAGGCTTCCGACTGCTCACCGGCATGCGCTCGCCGCGCTGGTTGGGCTGGACGCTCGGCACCGCCTGGAGCGTGGCGCTCGTGATCGCCATCGTGATCGGCGCACGGCTTGGCAACGACTTCTCACGCCAGCAGAACACACATGAGGAGGTACCCCTCACACAGCCCATCGGACAGACACTTTACCTCGATGTACACGAGATGCAGGGCCTGGGCAAGGACTGGTCCGTGGCCTTCGACAGGGGCCTTGTGGATTGGGACATGGAAGGGCTGAAGGTCACCGATGACAGCATCCACGGCGCCTGGGCTGAACTGGACGTGGTGCCCAGCGCCGACAGCCTCTTCCACATCTTCGTGAAGCGGGAAGCCAACGGCAGAAGCTCCAAAATGGCACTGGCCCGGGCCTCCCACACCTCCTACACCTACGTGCAACAGGATTCGTTGGTGCGCTTCTCACCCTGGGTGGACATGCCCAAGGAGGACAAGCTGCGGGCACAGCAGGTGCGCTTCATCGTGCACGTGCCACTGGGTCGTGCCGTGCACTTCAACGGTGGCATCGGGCTGTTGCTGGATGATGTAAAGAACGTGAGCAACACCTGGGACAGTGACATGGTGGGCCGCACCTGGACCATGACCACCTACGGATTGAACGACATGGTCTCGCCCGAAGAGGTCCCGGACGTCGTCCCCCCTGCACCACCCGCGCCGGTCGCACCCTCGGGAAAGGAGGACGGCCCCACAACATCGGTACGGAATGCAGTGCCGCGTGACCGGCGCGTCTCGGCCACCCTGCCCAGCTTGTTGGAACTGATCGTCCCGCATAGCTGACCGCCTTTGCCGCTCCGCACAGGCTGCCGCAACGAGGGATGCACCACAGCCTGCCCGACGCCCTGCGTCCCCGCCCACCGGCGGGTCGCGGGGCGGCATTGTTCATGGGGGCGGCATCACACTAACCTCCGACCATTTGAAGGAAGCGGCATCTTGAACCGCGGGAAATGGGAGCACCTACCTTCGCAACGTTTCCCGGCGACCAAGTGCTGCGGATACCCCCCCATGACCAAAGCCTCCAAGATCAAGGCCTTCAACCCCAACGACCCAGCCTCGGCCGATGCCGGAATCTACGGCTTGCCCTTCACCGCCGCCGAATCGGACATCGTGCTGCTGCCCGTGCCTTGGGAAGTGACCACCAGCTATGGGGGCGGCACCTCGCTGGGTCCTGATGCCATCATGGAGGCCAGTTTCCAGGTGGACCTGTTCCACCCTGAATTCCCGGGTCTGTGGAAACGCGGGATCCACATGGACGAACTGCCCGAAGCGCTGTTGCAGCAGAACAAGGCCTTGAAGAAGGATGCCAAGCATGTCATCGACCTGCTGGTGCACGGCGGCGATGCGAAGAAGAAGGCCAAGGCCGCGAAGGCCCTCGCCCGCATCAATGCAGAATGCGCCGTGATGAACGACTGGGTGGAACAGCGCTGCACCTACTGGCTGGAACAGGGCAAACGTGTAGGGTTGGTGGGCGGCGACCACAGCACACCGCTCGGCGCCATCCGTGCACAGGCGGCCCGGCACAAGAAATTCGGCATCCTGCACATCGATGCGCACCTCGACCTGCGTGTGGCCTACGAAGGCTTCACCTACAGCCATGCCAGCATCCTGTACAACACGCTCCCCATCAAACAGGTGGAGCGCATCGTGAGCGTGGGCATCCGCGATTTCTGCGAGCAGGAGAACGAGGTGCTGGTGAAACACGCCGACCGGGTGAAGGTGGTGCGCAGCGCGGATATCCGCCGGCAGCAGTTCGAGGGCATCACGTGGAAGGACCAGTGCGACGCGATCATCGCCTCCTTGCCGGAGAAGGTCTACATCACCTTCGACATCGATGGACTGGACCCGACCCTGTGCCCGAACACGGGAACGCCCGTCCCCGGCGGCTTCCAATTCGAGGAGGCCACCTACCTGCTTTCCCGCGTGGCCGCGCAACGCAGCATCATCGGCTTCGACCTGGTGGAGGTCTCGCCCGGCCGGGACGAATGGGACGCGAACGTGGGTGCGCGCCTCCTCTTCCACCTCTGCGGGATCCTGGCCAAGGGCTGAACACGGACGTCGTTCATGGTCAAAGCCCTGTTGCGCAAGCTCCTGAACGAACGGCAGCGCTACCTGCTGGGTCGTCGGTGGGTGGACCTGCGCACGCTGGGCTTCCGCTCTGACCTTACGGCCCTGGCCCGTTTCTATGGCACCGACAAATGGGGGCGACACTTCTACACGCCGCACTACCATCAGCACTTCGCACCGTTCCGTAAGCTCCCCGTCACCCTCGTGGAGATCGGTGTGGGCGGCTGGGACGACCCGCGCAACGGCGGTCACTCCCTGCGCATGTGGAAGCGCTACTTCCCGAAAGGCTCCATCGTTTCGCTGGACATCCAGGAGAAATCGTGGTTGGAGGAGCCCCGCATCCGCATCCATCGGGGTAGCCAGGTGGACCTGCCGTTCCTGGACAGCGTAATCGCCGAGCACGGCGCACCGGACCTGATCATCGATGACGGCAGCCACATCAACGAGCACATCATCACCACCTTCAAGCACTTGTTTCCCCGCCTGAAGGAGGGAGGCTACTACGTGATCGAGGACACCCAGACCTCCTACTGGCCGGAGTTCGGTGGTGACAGCCAGGACCTGCACAACGCGCCCACGGCCATGAACCACTTCAAGGCCTTGGTGGATGGGTTGAACCACGCAGAATTCCGCATCCCGGGGCATGCTCCCGACTACTTCGCGAAGCATATCGTGGCCATGCACTTCTACCACAACCTCATCTTCATCCGCAAGGGAAGGAACGATGAGGGTTCGAACCTGAACAAGGGAACGGCCTGATCACCGATGCCCGCCCTACCCCAACCGCAGGCCATCGATGCCCCCGAGGCGGACTACCTCTACGTGCAACCCTCACTGATCGCCGAAGCGGGCATGGGGCTTTTTACGGCAATCCCCATCCACCGCGGTGAGGTGGTGGCGATCTTCACCGGTGAACAGCTCTCGAGCGCCGAGGCCCGACTGCGTGCCGCACGTGGCGAGGATGCCTACTTCGTCACCCTGATGGACGGCAGCACGTTGGACAGCATGCACAGCGACTGTTTCGCCAAGTACGCCAATGATGTGGAAGGTCCGGGCAACGCACGCATGCGGAACAATGCCGTGATCACGCTGGACGAGGACGACCGCCCCTGTGTAATGGCCACGCGGAACATCCGTGCTGGTGGCGAGGTGTACGTGGATTACGGCAAGGCCTACTGGGCCAAGCGCTCCCTGTGAGCGGTGCTCAACGCGCCTCCCAGGCCTGGTTCAAGGCGCCGAGGAAAGCGTCACTGTGCTGCGCACCACTGACCCCGAACTTGCGGTCGATCGCGAAGAAGGGCACGCCACGGACACCCAACTGCCTGGCCTCGGCCTCGTCCTTGCGCACGGCTTCGGTGAACTGCGAGGTCGCGAGCACTTCCGCCACAGCGGCGCCATCCAGCCCCACCTCGCTCGCCAGACGGATAAGCGTGGGAACATCCGCCAGGTGGGCGCCCTCCATGAAGTAGGCCTTGAGCAGCCGCTCCTTCATGGCATCGCCCTTGTCCACTGTTTTGGCGTACTGCAGCACGCGGTGTGCATCGAAGCTGCTGCCGATCACCGCCTTGTCCATGGCGTATTCCAGGCCGACCGTGCGTGCGCGGTCCACCACACCCTGCACCCGTTGCACGGCATCCTCCCGCGTGCCACCATACTTGGACACCAACATCCCGTACATGTCGAACTCACTGCGCACGGGTGCATCGGGATCGAGCTCGAAACTGCGCCAGATCACATCCACACTGTCCCGGAACGCAAAGCCCTCCAGGGCACGTTCGAACTCGCGCTTCCCGATGTAACAGAAGGGACAGACCACGTCGCTCCAGATCTCCACGGTCATACGGTCACTGCGGGCTTCGGCCATGGTCGGGTCTTCGGTAGGGGGAAGGGTGGATAAGGGCACCTGCGCCTGTCCGGCAAGTCCCGCACAGCCCAAGGCCATGGCGAAGGATGAGCGGAAAAGGGATCGCAGCAGCATGTGGGGCGCAAGGTAAATGTCCGTGGGCTTCGCCTTGTTCGCTCCCCGCCCCAACAGGCCTGCGTGAAGAAAAACGCGGACGGAGGTCACAGACCGTGATGGGGAAGCGTTGTTTTACACCGGCTGATGCGTACGTACCTCCTCCCCTTCATTTGCGTGCTGTTCCTGCTGCCCTGCGCGGCGGTTGTCAATGCGCAGGGAACCTGGCGGACCGACAGCCTGATGACGACCTGGCCCGTGCGCAAGGCCTTGCAGGAAGCGCGCAATCGGTCACATGGCGGTGTCATCCGCCCCATGGACACCAGCGGGCTCTACCCCGCACTACAGCAAGAATTTCCTGCGTTGCCGGTGTTCGCGGATGAACGTGTGGCCGATCTCGTGAACCTGTACGGTGAAACCCGCCGCGAGCAGTTCCGGGCAATGCTCGGCATCGCCATGCCCTATTTCCCGATGATCGAAGGCCAACTGGTCGCTGCCGGTCTGCCGAGGGAGCTCAAGTATTTGCCCATGGCCCTGTCGGGCATGAACACCCTGGCCACCTCCACCACCGGCGGTGCGGGCCTCTGGATGCTTCCCCGCCCGGTCGCCGTGCGCTACGGATGCACCGTGAACGAGCGAGTGGACGAGCGTTTCGACCCTTTCCTCAGCACCCTGGCCGCCATCCGATACCTGAAGGACCAACGCGCACGCCACGCCACCCTCGAACTGGCGATCATGGCCTTCGCCTGTGGCCCCGCCAACCTGACGCGCGCCCAGCAACGGGCGGGTGGTGCCACGGATATGCGCAGCCTGTACCCGCATTTCGACGGCCCCGAACAGGAGGTCCTTCCACTGCTGATGGCCTTCCTGCACCTATCGGCGAACAGTGAACAGCTGGGAATCAGACCCTTGATCGTGGAGCTGACCGAGCCGATGGACACCCTGCGCCCCACCACCGAGCTCCGGACCGTGCTGGTGGAACGGATGTTGGGCCTGCCGGGCGGCCAGCTCCGCTGGATGAACCCGGTCCTGTACGGATCGACCATTCCCGCTTACCACGGCCTGCATCTGCCCAAGGGCGACAAACAGCGCCTGGAACTGCTGAGCGATTCGATCCTGCGTTCACGACAGGCCGAACTGCTTGCCCTGAGCAACGCCTCACAGGGCCGGGACGATGTGCAACGGCTGCCGGATGGGCGCGAGGCCATCTACTACCGGGTGCGCTCCGGCGACTATTTGGGCCGCATCGCCTCCCGCTTCAATGTGCGGGTGAGCGACGTGAAGAAGTGGAACAACCTGAAGAACGATCACATCGATGTCGGCGAGCAGCTCACGATCTATGTGACCCCTGCCAAACGCAGCCGCTTCGAGGACCAGGAGGAGGCCAACAACGAACAGGAAGTTCAAGCCCCGACGCCAACACAGGATACCGCAAAGGAAGCTGCCTTCACCTGGTACACCGTGCGCAGTGGCGATTCCCTGTACCTCATCGCCAAACGCCACCCCGGCGTCAGCAGTGAACAACTGATGAAATTCAACGGCATCGGTGCAGATATCCGGCCCGGGCAGCGGATCAAGATCCCCACCACACCATGAGACCGGCGCACACCCTGGGCTTCCTGTTGGCCGTGGGGCTTGCGCTGGCCGCTATCGGTGCGCTGTGGCCGCGCAATGGCATCACCCTGGCAGAGGGCGTGACCATCACGATGCCTTCACCGAAGAGCATCCTGTTCCCGGAGCAACGCACCGAAGTGGACATCAGCGACATCGTGGCATTACCGACGGATAGCGCATTGTCCGCCGACACCGTGGCGGTCGTCACCGTGGACAGCATGCCGCCCGAGGCACCCTTCGTGTTCGATGCCAGCAAGCTGCCACCACTACATGAACGTATCGCACTACACTATCCGCAGGGCGACCGGAGCGTGCTGCACGAGCTCTTCGCCACGCTGAAGAACGCTGGACAGGGCAGCCGCCCGGTGCGTGTGCTGCACTATGGCGATTCACAGATCGAGGGCGACCGGATCACCTCCTACTTGCGGAACAAATTGCAGACGCAGTTCGGTGGCAGTGGTCCCGGGCTGGTGTCCGTCGCCGACATCGTACCCTTCTACAGTGTGGAGCGCGTGCTCTCCGACAATTGGGAGCGCTACGCGGTGATGGGGCGGAAGCACCCCACCCAGAAGCACGATCGTTTCGGCGCGCTGGGCAGCTTCTCCCGCTTCACACCCATCCTCCCGGACACGGTGGCGCCGGACACCACCGTGCACCAGGCTTCGGTGCTGTTGCGGCCGGAGAAAAGGTCCTACGGCAAGGCACAGGTCTACGAGGTGTGCAAGCTCTACTACGGCTGGCATCGCAGTCCATTGACCGTGGAGCTCTGGCAGGACGGCGTCCTGGTGAGCAGCGAGGAGGTGGCCCCCAGTGAAAAGCTGCTGATCCGCGAGTGGCGCTTCCCGAGTTCATCGGGGTCTCTGGAACTCCGCTTCACCGGTGCAGACAGCCCGGACGTGTTCGGCATCTCGCTGGAAAGCAAGCGAGGCGTGTGCATGGACAATCTTGCCCTTCGCGGTGGTGCAGGCTACGAGTTCGGGCGCATGGACCAGGCCTTGTTGCGGGGCATGTACGATGACCTCGGCGTGGACCTGCTCATCCTGCAGTTCGGCGGGAACGTGCTGCCCAGCTTGAAAAGTGCGGAGGAGGCTGCCAGTTACGGCCGCTTCCTGGGGGCGCAGATCGCCCGGTTCAAACGGCTCATGCCGGGAGTGACCGTGATGGTCATCGGCCCCAGTGACATGAGCATCAAGGAAGGAGAGTTCTTCGTGACGCGGCCCTTCCTGGAGGACGTGAACACAGCGATGAAGACCAACGCCCTGGCACAGGGCGCGGTGTTCTGGGACATGTATGCCGCGATGGGCGGACGCAACAGCATGGTGAGCTGGGTGGAGGCCGATCCACCACTGGCCGCCTTGGACTACATCCATTTCAGTCCACAGGGTGCACGCAAGGTGGGCGAGCTCTTCTGGACGGCCTTCATCAACGACTTCGCCCAGTACCATTCCACTGCACCATGATCGGATCCAGACATCTTCGGGATCGGTCCCTTGCCCGGACCATGGGCCAGTTCCTGCTGTGCCTTCCCATCGGCACACAGGCGCAGGACCTTCAACGTCTGAAGGAACTTCCCTTCATCGGTCACGCTGCGAACACCATCGTTCAGCGCGGGGACAGCACCTCCTGGAAAACCCTTCACGGAGCGATGGACAAGTTGCTCTTCCAGGGCGAAGGACAGATCAACGTCGTACACATCGGCGGGTCGCACGTGCAGGCCGACATGTGGAGCATGCAGCTGCGCCACCGGCTGCAGACCATGGCCCCGGGGATCCGCGCGGGCAGGGGCTTCATCTTCCCCTACAACATGGCGAAGAGCAACAATCCCTACTGGTATGAACCGGTGTACACCGGCAACTGGTCTGCCGTGCGCAACGTGCACCTCGCGGACAGCAGCACGCTGGGGATCGCGGGGATCTCCGTCACCACCCGTGACAGTATATCCACACTGAACGTGAGCTTCCGGGGCGATGTCTATCCGGGCTACACCTTCAACCGGGTGAAGGTGCTGCACCGCCAGGACAGCAGTCTCACGGTCACCGCCTGGTCGCCGGACAGCACCTTGTTCATCGAACGGGAGAGCGAGCCCGACCAGCACGCCACCACCTTCAGCTTCAGCCGCTACACGGATACGCTGCATCTGCGGTTCACCCGTATGGACAGCACCCAGGCACTGTTCACCTTGCAGGGCCTGCTGCTGGAGAGCGACGACCCGGGGGTCTTCCTGCATGCGAGCGGTGTGAACGGGGCCAGCACCAACAGCTGGCTGCGTTGCCAGCGCTTCAGCGAGGACCTGGCGCTGTTGCACCCCGACCTTGTCATCCTTTCCATCGGCATCAACGACGCCCACGACCCCGACTTCCAGGCCGCGCGCTTCAAGGCCAACTACCAACAGCTCATCGAACGCATACGAGCCGCTTCGCCGGGCTGTGCCATCCTGCTCACCACCAATACGGACAGCTTCATCAAACGCAAGGTGGCCAACCGCCGGGCCGAGGACGTGAGCCGGGTGATGTTCGAGCTCTCCCAGGAAGAGGGTGTGGCCGTGTGGGATGCCTTGGGCGTAATGGGTGGTGTGGGATCCATCCGCAGTTGGGAAAGCGTGGGCCTGGCCAAGCGCGACCGCATCCACCTGACGCGGGAGGGCTACGCACTGTTGGGCGACCTGCTCTTCGATGCCCTGATGAACGACCTGGACCGCCACCTTCGCCAAACGTACCGTCCCTGACGCCGATGCTCTTCGCGCTCACCGACCTGCTGTCCTCCATCGACCTCGGTGGGTTGTTGGGCTACGACCCGTCGGAGCCGATCATCTTCACGCGCTTCTTCTTCTGGGCCTTCTTCGCCGGGGTGTTGGCGGTCTACAGCCTGGTCTATCGCGATCGGTCCGTTCGCAACGCGTGGCTCTTCGTGGCCAGCCTCTTCTTCTATTGGAAGACCAGCGGCTTTTTCGTGGGTCTGCTGGGCTTCTCCATTTTGCTGGACCATCGACTGGCGCTGTGGAGCGCGGCGACACAACACCTTCCACGCAAGCGCTTGCTGCTCGCCCTGAGCATCACCGTGAACCTGGCGGTGCTCCTGTACTTCAAGTACGCCCACTTCGTGGTGGAGAACATCAACGCCTTGCTCGGCACCACCTTCGAGCCCATCAACTACTTCGCGCAATGGGCGAACCAGGCCTGGAACGCGCACTTCGTGGAGAACAAGATCCTGCTTCCGGTGGGCATCAGCTTCTACACCTTCCAGTGCATGAGCTACGCAGTGGATGTTTACCGGGGCGAGCTGAAGCCTGTGCGCAGCGTGGTGGACTTCGGCTTCTACGTCAGCTTCTTCCCCCAGCTCGTGGCGGGGCCCATCGTACGGGCTTCGGAGTTCATCCCGCAGATCGACAAGCCCTACCAGCTGAGCCGCGTACAGTTCGGCATCGCGCTCTTCTGGATCCTGAACGGCCTGATGAAGAAGATGATCATCGGCGACTACATCGCCGTGAACTTCATCGACCGCGTCTTCGCCGATCCGCTTCGCTTCAGCGGCTTCGAGACCATGATGGCGCTCTTCGGCTACTCGCTGCAGGTGTATGCCGATTTCAGCGGCTACACGGACGTGGCCATCGGTGTGGCGCTGCTCATGGGCTTCACGCTCACCACCAACTTCAACAGCCCCTACAAGGCCCGCAACGTCGGGGAGTTCTGGAAGCGCTGGCACATGAGCCTTAGCACCTGGCTCCGCGACTACCTGTACATCCCCATGGGGGGCAACCGCAGTGCTTCGCTGTTCTCCTGGATCATGCTCGCCATCATCGGCGCGGCCTTCATCCTGCTCACGGGCTGGTGGTGGCTGCCGGCGGTCTATCTGTCGATCGTCGCGCTGGTCGCGGTGCTGCAACAGTTCTCACCCGCGGTGCATGGTGTGATCACCACCAACACCAACCTGATGATCACCATGCTCGTGGGCGGCCTGTGGCATGGTGCCAGTTGGATGTTCGTGATCTGGGGCGGGCTGAACGGACTGGGCCTGGTGGTCTACAAGTTCTGGAAGCGCGTGAGCCCATGGGAGAAGCTGGACCACTGGGCGGTGAACGCCTGGAAAGTGTTCATCACCTTCTCCTTCATCACCTTCACCCGCATCTGGTTCCGCAGTGATTCGTTGCAGACCGCCAATGAGATCCTCCAGAGCCTGGGTGCTGGAACGGACCTGACCGTTGTGGGGGACATACTGATCGGCTTCCGTAGCGTTTTCCTGCTGATGCTGGTCGGACTGGTGATCCACTGGCTACCCGAAACCATGAAACAACGCTACCGCCTGTGGTTCGCACAGCTTCCCTTGTGGGCCATGGGCCTGATCAGCGTGCTGGTGATCGGCCTCATCTATCAGACCATCACGGCCGAGATGGTGCCTTTCATCTACTTCCAGTTCTGATCATGAGCGAGGGACGGGGAGGCAACGAACGAGAGGTCCGTTTCACGGGCTGGGTGAAACAGTTCACGGGCGAACTGGCCCGTTACTGCCGCAGCCGGGTGAAGGACCCGGATGTGGCGGACGACCTGGTGCAGCTGACCTTCGTGGTGGCCTGGGAAGGCTTGGACCGCTTCGCCGGAGAAAGCTCTCCACGCACCTGGCTCTTCTCGATCCTGAAGCACAAGCTCACCGACCACTACCGAAAGGCCTACCGCGAAGCAGAACGGTTGTCAGGTGCTGCGCAGGAGAACGACAACCTCGAGGCCGGCCTCTTCGATGAGGTGGGACACTGGCGTCCGCACACGGCGCCGATGGACGATGACACCGCCTTTGACGATGAGAAGGACCCTGAACGAATGGACCGTGCGTTGCGCCACTGTCTGGATGCCTTGCCCGCCCACTGGCGCAGTGCGATAGAAATGAAGTACCTGTTGGACAAGGATGCCGAAGCGATCCAGGAAGCCTTGGGATTGAGCGCCACCAACTATTGGCAACAACTTCACCGCGCGAAACTGAAGCTCCGGAAGTGCATCGAGGAACGGACCATCACCGGTAAACGCTGAACCCATGGGCATTCACAACACCCTGCTCACATCCTGCCAGAAGGCCACCGAGCTCATCGAACGGCGCGAGTTTCGTCCGCTGAAGGGCACTGAACGCCTCGGCCTCTGGCTCCACATGCGCGTGTGCAAAGCCTGCCGGACCTACGAGGCGCAAAGTGCCGTGATCGACCGAATGCTCGAAAAGCGTCCGCATGACCGGAGAACGAGCGTCGCCGACCTGGAGGAGCGTATCCTCAACAACATCAGCTAAGGACCGCAGACCGACCCCAGGCGAGGGGAAGGACCGCTCGCCGGCTATCGCGCGGTATCGCTCACGGCAACAATGATCGCATTACCGAGCGATCATGAAGCGGTAGGCATCGCCTGTGGCGGATCGAAGGAAGTAGCTGCCCACGGGCAGGTCGCGGACATCGATGAGCGACCGCTCCGCACCGGGAACTACCGTCACTGAGCGCAACAGCCGTCCAAAGACATCGAACAGTTGCAGGTCCCGTAACAAATCCGTGGCCTCGAAGCGCACCACCAGCAGATCGCTGGCCGGGACGGGGTACAGGCTCAGGTCCTCTGCTCGTGGATCCTCACCGACGGAGGCCGCCGTGGACATTGCGCCGGTACGCTCCACCTGATACACCTCTCCAAGGCCGTTGCTTCCGGTCGGTTCGTTCACGAAGGCCACCACCTCCAGTTCCGAAGGATCCCAGCCCACCGGCACGGTGAAGCTCCATGTGTTCGTGAAGGTCTCACCCTGCGCCGCAACGGGTATCTCCACACCAGCGAGCGGGGTGAGGTAGGTCCGCAGAACGTGGCGATGATCATAGGCCGCATTGCTTCCTCCCGCGCCATAGTTGCTCTGCCAACCGACGATGTGGTCCTCCGTGAGCAGCACATGCAGGCGGTCGTTGGACCCGGGGCTGCTCGCCGTATAGTACAATTCCACCTCCACCTCGAGCAAACGTGTCCCGGTATCGAAGACGCTCGTGATCCGCAGGTTCACCGGAGAGGCCAGTTGCAGGACCGTTGCCGCGGCACTGGACCATTGGGAGGTGGAAAGCCCCACCTGCCCTCCGACCGGCCTTCGGTTCACCGCACCCAGTGGGGTGAAGGGCACAGCAAAGGCCCCGAACAGGGCAGCGGACTGTGGGCTGCGCAGATCGGGCTGGCCGGACGAGGGCACGGCAAGGGAGCCTCCGTGGATCCCCACCACGATCACCTCCTCCGGCCAGGCGCCTTCGATGTTCGCTGCCACCGCGTGGCCGGCCGGGCAGTTCCCACAATTGAGCGCCGTGAACTGTTCCAACAATACTTTGCGTTGCCGGGGTTCCGTGTCTACCTGGGCCCATACCGTCGCAGTGGGAACAAGAGAGTAAAGCACTACGAGCATGAACGGAGTTGCGCGCATCGTCATGGGCTGGGAATTTTGAATGGTTGGTCGCATGGCCGGTCGATCCGTGACGATCACCCATTAACTTGGCCTCAGCAGCATCCATGGACGACGTCATCCACGACCACATCGTCATCGGCTCGGGTTTCGGGGGCAGTGTATCTGCCATGCGTCTCGCCGAGAAGGGCTACAACGTGCTGGTGCTGGAAAAGGGCAAACGCTGGGAGGCCGGCGACTTCCCCAAGAGCAATTGGAACGTCCGCAAGTACCTCTGGCTTCCGCTGCTGCGCTGTTTCGGTCCGCAGCGCATCGACATCCTGAACCGAATCATGATCCTGAGCGGTGCCGGGGTGGGCGGCGGCAGCCTGATCTACGCGAACACCCACATGATGCCCCCGGACGCCTTCTTCCGGAATCCGGCCTGGGCGCAGCTTGGCGACTGGCGCGCCCGACTGATGCCACACTACGCCACCGCCCGCTTCATGTTGGGCAGCACGGCCTACACCAAGGAAGGACCGGAGGACAAGGTGTTGGCGGACATCGCGCGGGACATGGGACGCGAGGCCACCTACAAGGCTGTGGATCACATCGGTGTGTACATCGGTGATCCAGCACGATCCACTGACCCCTACTTCAAAGGCCTCGGCCCGAAGCGGAAGGGCTGCACCGAATGTGCCGGATGCATGGTGGGCTGTCGCTACCATGCCAAGAACACCTTGGACAAGAACTACCTCTGGTTCGCCGAGAAGTTCGGTGCCCGCATCCTGCCCGAGACGCTGGTGGAGCGTATCGAGCACCGTGATGGCCTCTACCACATCCACACGCGGCGTTCCACTTCATGGAGACGCGGGGAACGGCAGGTGTTCCGGTCGAAGGGCCTGGTGGTGAGCGCCGGCGTGATGGGCACCCTGCGCCTGCTCCTGCGCCAGAAGCATGAACTGGGCACGCTCACCGGCCTTTCGGACACCCTGGGTGCGAACCTCCGCACCAACAGCGAATCGCTCTGCGGGATCTCCGGCATGGCGGGGAAGATGAACCACGGCGTGGCGATCAGCAGGGTGTTCGAACCCGACGAGCACACGCACATCGAACTGGTGAAATACCCGGACGGTTCGGGAGCCATGGGTCTGCTGTCCACCATGGCCGCCGGTGCCGGACCTCCGGTGGTGCGCACGGCCAAAATGCTGTGGAATACCCTTACCCACCCGGGCAAAGTGTGGAAGGTGCTGCGCCGCGACTTCGGCCGCCACTCGAGCATCCTGCTGGTGATGCAGTCCCTGGACAATGCCGTCACGATGCGCTGGAAACGCGGGCTCTTCGGCGGGCGGTTGCAGGTGGTGGACGGGAAGGACCACCGCGTACCCGCCTACATCGGCGTGGGCCAGGACGTGATGCACCGCTACGCCGCCAAGACCGGGGGAGTGGCCCTGAACGCCACCACGGAAGTGTTCTTCAACATGAGCAGCACCGCGCACATCCTGGGCGGTTGTCCCATGGGGGCCGACGCATCCATGGGTGTGGTGAACGAGCGTTTCGAGGCCTTCGGGTACCCGGAGCTCCGGATCCTCGACGGATCCATCATCCCTGCCAATCTGGGCGTGAACCCGAGCCTGACGATCACCGCGCTGAGCGAATATGCCATGAGCCTGGTACCGCCCAAACCGGGAAACCCGCATCCGTCACTGGAGGAGCAGCTCGCTCAACGCCCGTGATCGGGCGATGGTGAGATCCTTGTAACCGCAGTCAGGGTAGCGCAACGTTGCCAAGCGCTTGGATGTCGGGATCTGCAGATGGATATCTCTGTCGCCCTCTGTGAACCATCAGGCCCGAAGCAACTCACGGCCCTTCGTTCATCATCGGCGCTGTGGATTCATTCCGAGGCCATGGCAAGCCGCATCTTTGCATCCGCATGGCAACACACTTGGTAACGGGCGGCTGCGGATTCGTGGGCCGCAACATGGTCCAGCGGCTATTCAATACCACGCCGGACCGCATCCTGATCATCGACGACCTCAGCGTGGGCACCCACCCCGACACCTGGGCGCCCTGGAAGTGCAACGGTGTGGACCGTGGCATCACCGTCTACGGCGATGGACGCGTGCTGTTCCTGCAGGCGGATCTGCGCGATGTGCTCCGCGAACTGAACAAGGATGCCGAGTACTTCAACAAGCAATTCGGACTGGACGTCACCAATTTCCGCGACATCTTCCACTTCGCGGCCATCGTGGGCGGGCGCAGCAAGATCGACGGCGACCCCATGCTGGTGGCGCAGGACCTCAGCATCGATGCAGAGCTCTTCCTCTACGTGTGCCGCCACAAGCCGCACCGCTTCCTCTACCCCAGCAGCAGCGCCGCCTACCCCATCGACCTGCAGACCGAGAGCAACACCCTCAAGTTGAAGGAGAGCGACATCGACTTCAAGAAGATGGGCGAGCCCGACATGACCTACGGCTGGAGCAAGCTTACGGGCGAGTTCCTGGCCAAGATCGCGGCCAGCCACTACGGCGTGCACGTGACCTGCATCCGCCCCTTCAGCGGGTATGGTGAGGACCAGGATCTCAGCTACCCCGTGCCCGCCATCGCCGCGCGTGCTGCCAAGAAGGAGAACCCCTTCGAAGTCTGGGGCACGGGCAAACAGGGCCGCGACTTCGTCCACATCGACGACGTGCTCGACCTTACGCTACTGGCCATGGACAAGATCAGCGACGGCCGGGCCATCAACATCGGCATGGGCAGGCTCACCAGCTTCCTGGAACTGATCGAGGTCTTCACCGGATTCGCAGGCTACAAGCCGACGATCAAGCCATTGCTTGACAAACCTGTTGGCGTACACAGCCGCTACTGCGACATGAGTTGGGTGGAGGAGAACCTGGGGTGGAAGGCGAAGATCAGTATCGAGGAAGGGATGCGGAGGGTGTATGAGGCGGCATTGAGGAAAATTTGAACCGCGACGGCGCGACGACGCGACGTAAGGCAAGCCCCCGGACCAATGCACCAGAACGAACTTGATGACCAAGTGATCGAGGCAGCGTTCAGGGTTCACCGACACTTCGGACCCGGTCTGCTGGAAAGCGCTTACGAGGCTTGCCTGGCGTATGAACTGGTCGGCATGGGACTCAGCATCGAAACGCAGGTCACCCTTCCGCTGATCTATCGTGAAGTGAAGCTCGACGCGGGCTATCGGCTTGATATCTGGGTGGAGCGTAAGTTCATCATCGAGATCAAAGCAGTGAGTGAACTCCATCCCATACATCTTGCGCAAATGTTGACCTATTCGAAGTTGACGGGCAACAAGCTGGGGCGCGTGATCAACTTCAATAGTCCGTTGCTGAAAGACGGCATGCAACGCGTTGTAAACAAGCTATGACGTCGCGCCGTCGCGGTTAACCTGCATTTCTCTTGAGCTCTCCGCACATCATCTGCTTCGGCCCAGGCCCCAAGTTCAAAGGCGGCATCGCGCAGTACAACACCGCGTTGGCACGTTCGCTGAAGGATGAAGGTGCTAAGGTCACCATCGTCAGCTGGACGCAACAGTACCCGGCGATCATCCCGCGCGAGTTCGTGGACAAGGCCAGCCGCAGCGACTTCCTGGAGGGTTACGAGATTCCGGTGAAGTACCTCACCAACTGGAACGACCCGCGCACCTGGGGCGCCACCGCGAAGGCCATTGCAGCGCTCAATCCCGACAAGGTGATCATCCAGTGGTACAACCCCACGCAGGGCATCCCGCTGAACAGCATCGCCAAGTATCTACGGAAGCACACGAACGCGGAGATCCTCTTCGACCTGCACTTCGTGGCCGCCAAGGAACAGAGCAGCTTGGACTCACGTCTCACGCGGATGGCATTGCGGCATGGGCACAGCTTCATCGTTCATGCTTACAAGACAGCGGAGGAATTGAAGGCCTTGATGCCGGAGAAGGATTTCGAGCTGACGTTGGATGGGAAGAGAAGTGGCAAGTGGCAAGTCGGCAAGCGGCAAGTGAGCTCACTCGCCGACTTGGAAACTGGCCGCTCGCCGCTTGCAATTCTCAAACTCTACCACCCCATCTACACCCTCTTCAAGCCCGACCTCACGTTCGACAAGGAAGCTTGGAAAGCCCAACACCACCTGCGGAAACACGTGTTCCTATTCTTCGGATTCATCCGCAAGTACAAGGGGCTGCACTTCTGCATCGAAGCCTTCGCGGAATTGGCAAAGCAGCGCGACGATGTGAGCCTTATGATCGTGGGCGAACGCTTCTGGCAGACGGTGGACCAAAGCAAGCTGAGCACGAAGCTGAAGAACGCGGTGTTCGGCACGGTGAAGAAGCTCTTCCTGAAAAAGGCCGACGACGAACGGGACTACGATCCACTGGCGATGATCGAGCAACTGGGACTGAAGGATAGAACACTCGTTGTGGATCGTTTCATCCCGAACGAGGATGTGCCACCCTACTTCCAAGCGGCGGATACCATCGTCCTCTTCTACGAGACCGCCACGCCCAGCGGGGTGGAGAGCCTCAGCTACAACTTCAAGCTACCGGCCGTGGCCACGCGCGTTGGGCACTTCCCCGAGACGATCACCGATGGCTTCAACGGTTACCTGGCCGAACCGAAGAACATCGCCGACATGGTGCGGGTGATGAACGCCAGCATCGAAAAGCCCATCCCGCGTGAGAACGTGGTGGAGGCCACGAAGAACATGAGCTGGGCGAATTTTGCGAAGGCAGTGTTGAAGGGATAAGAATTTAGTACCGCGACGACGCAACGACTCAACGGATTCGTTGCGTTCTTAATAAAGCCAACATCAACGGGTCACCTTTGGTAGCTTTCGGCATGAAGGGTATCGTACATCTTGCAATAGTAATCCCACTGCTCGTATTCACCTGCCTACTGCAAGCGCAGGAGATCCAGTTTGATCAAGGTAATTGGCAGACCAATGACCAAGCATATCAGCGCCGTTTGGTTACCATCATGGAGAATATGGAGCGCGTGGATTCAGCCTACACGGAGAATCTTGTCACAGGCGAGCTTCAACTCCAGGTTCAGCGGTATCCATTGGCGCGCTAAGAATACCATGCATTGCATGTCCAATTCCCATCGCTCTGGAGAATGATAGACATTCGACAAGAAACACGAATCGACACGATCTATTTCGAAACCTTGGACGGCACAATGTCCCACATCACACAGTTGGTCGTGGTCGACATCCCCAACGGCGCCTACCGCGAATACTTCCCCAGCGGCAACATCCGCATCAAGGGCACACTGGATGGCTACAACCCCGACGGCACGCTGAAAAAGACCGGCACCTGGATGGAATGGGATGCCGCTGGGAACGTCATCCGCGAGGAACACTACCCGTAGCCCCTACTCGATCGTCACCGTACCGCGCGCTTCCACCTCCCAGATGCGCCGTCCACCCGCGGAACCGTCGGACTGCTGGATGCTCATGGTCCTGGTGCGGGTGAGGTAGAGCTCTGCCGTGCCGGTGGTAAGGTTGGTGAAGAGCGAGGCGGGCAGTTGAATGCTCTGGGTGCCCGTGACGGAGACGTTCACGGAGGAGCTGCTGGTGCTGCCCTGTTTCAGTTCGGCGCTCACGGTCTCCCCGCTTTCCAAGGGCCGGCCGGACCAGAACACCTGCCCGCCGTTCAATTGGGAAAGGACCACGCCGTTGGGCACGTTGATATCGTTGGTATCCGCCCGTGAGATGGTGTTCAGGAAGGTGCCGCCCCCTTCCTTGGTGTAGCGGAAAACGCCATCCACCATTCCCTCTTCGCTCCAGCGGTAGAAGTAGTTGTCGAGTTCGGTGTAGGTCGTGTACGACTCGTTGTTGAAGGTGATGGAAGAGCCGCCGGTCAGTTGAAGGCGCACACCCAGGCTGCTGCTCTTGCGGAAGGTGGCATAGGCCCTCGTCCGGTTGTCGGGCTTGTCATACAGCACCTTCAGGTCCTGGTAGACGGGCGTGGAGACGGGCAGGTCGTCGCTCTCCTCCTTGGCACAGGCGGTGAGGAGCAGCAGAGGGGCCAACAGGGCGATGCTGGTACGCATGGTGATCGGGTCTGGATGTGATGCTGCAGGCAACAAGTATACCGATCCGAGCTCCATCCCCGGCACAGGGCTACTCGGCGGGAAACCAAGAGCTTCCATCGACGTAGAAGACCATCGCATGCGAATGATCGTTAGCTTCACGACCCCGCTGACGTCCTGCGACCTGGAACCTCGCATTAAGGGACGCTAGTGGTCTAACCTGCACGGAACAATGGTGAACCCACCAATGCTCTTGGTATTTCTATGGTCCTGGCTCTTCGCCGGGGAGCCCGGTGCTGCGCCCATGCCTGCACCCATGCCTGTTATGGCCGAGGACGCCGCGCGAGCCGAAGCCTTGGAGCTTTACCACGACGCTGGACTGGCCGGTGAAGTGGCCTCGGAAGTGTTCGTGAAAGCCTACGCCCGCGTCAGTGGCATGGCTCCCGCCCGCATGCTGGCCATCGCGGACATGACCCAGCCCAGCACCGCCAAGCGACTGTACATCATCGACCTGGACCGGAAGACCTTGATGCTGCGCACCTGGGTGGCCCACGGGCAGGGCACCGGTGAACTGATGGCCCGGCATTTCAGCAATTCCCACGGCTCGCACCAGACCAGCCTCGGGCTGTACCGTGTGGGCACCGAGATCGTGAGCCCCAAGCATGGCCCGGCACTGCTGCTGCATGGCATGGACAAAGGGACCAACGACCAGGCACTGGCCCGCGAGGTGATCATGCATGGCGCTGACTATGTGAGCGCCTCCTTCATCGAGCAGCACGGCCGTCTGGGCCGCAGTTGGGGTTGCCCGGCCGTGAGCCGCGACCACATGGCGAAGATGATCGAGCTGCTGGCCGACGGCGGCCTGCTGTACGTGCACGGGAACTGATCCGTCCCAAGACCGCACCTTTGTGGTCCCATGTTGCGTTCCCTCCTGCCTTTCCTGATCCTGATGACAGGCATTACGGCCTGCATCACCCCTGATGTGCCCGGCGATGATGTGGGCATGGAGGAAAAGACCCAGGACATCAGCGCGGTCTTTGAATCGAGGGAAGCGTACAGCGTTCATCGCCTGGACAGCCTGGACATCGAGGCCTTCCTGGACAGTTTCCCGGGCTACCGCACGGACACCACGGGCATCCGCAACTTCTACCATCGTCGCAAGTACCAGTACGCCTGGTTCGTGAACGATTCGTTGTCCCAATCGGCCCTGGGTTTCTTCGACCTGGTCAACAGTGCGGATACGGCCTTCAAGGCGGTGCGCACCCTTCGTGACCAGATGCGCGAATTGCTGCTGTCCACCAAGGCGGATGGCCGGAGCATCGCCCTGTGCGACAGCTGTCAACTACACCTGGAGCTCGCGCTCACGGCCCAGTTCTTCGGTATCGCGGACAAGAAGTACGGTGGCGTGGTGGGCAAGGACCTGCGCGAGCTCGACTGGTTCATACCACGTCGGAAAAAGGACATCTCGCGCCTGATCGATTCGCTCGCCGCGGGGCACATGGACCTCTCGCCCTTGGAGCCCTTGCACCCGCAATACCGCGCCCTCAAAGCCCAGTTGCGCCATTACCACCTGATGGACAGCCTTTCCGCCTGGACCCCGATCAACCTGGGCGAGCTGCGGAAGCTGGAACCAGGCCAACGCAACGCCATCGTCCCCGACCTGCGCCAACGGCTCCTGTTGCTGGGCGACCTCACCACCACCGGCGATACCCTGTACCTGAACAGCAATAACTATGACAGCACCCTGGTCGCTGCCGTCCAGCGTTTCCAGGAGCGGCACGGCCTTCACCCGGACGGCGTGGTGGGCAAGGGTGTGGTGGCGGCCTTGAACGTGACGCCGAGCGCCAGGCTTCGCACCATGCTCGTGAACATGGAACGGCTGCGGTGGGTGCAGGAGGAATATGCCCCGGACCAGGTCCTGGTGAACATCCCCGAGTTCCGCATGCACGTCTTTGAAGATGGCAGGGAAGTGCTGAGCATGGACGTGGTGGTGGGCACAGTGGCCACCCGCACCGTGATCTTCAGCGACTCCCTCTCCCAGATCGTCTTCAGCCCGACGTGGACCATCCCCAAGAGCATCGTCCAGGGCGAGATCCTGCCGGCCATGGCACGCGATCCCAACTATCTGCGCAAGAAGAACATGGAGAAGATCGGCGGCAGTGCCGCCAACCCGATCATCCGTCAGCGACCGGGTGCCAGCAATGCCTTGGGTCGGGTGAAGTTCCTGTTCCCGAACAGCTACAGCATCTACTTCCACGACACGCCGAGCAAGGGAGGGTTCGCCCGGGAACAGCGCGCCTTCAGCCACGGCTGCATCCGCCTGAGCCGGCCCACCGAATTGGCTGAATACCTGCTGCGGAACGACACGGCCTGGACAGCAGCGAAGATCAAGGAGGCCATGTTCAGCGAGAAGGAGAAATATGTGCGCCTGTCGAAGAAAAGGCCGGTCACCATCGGCTATTTCACGGCCTGGGTGGATGCACAGGGGCGCCTCAATTTCCGCGACGACGTCTATGGCCACGATCAGCGTCTGGCCCAGGAACTGTTCGATGAGCCGCTGCCCCCTGGCCCCATGGTCAGCGCCATGCAGGAAAGCGCACCATGAGCGGACCGCCGGACACCGTGCAGGCCGGCAGGTCCTTCCTGTGGGACATCCGCCCGTGGATCCTCCTGTTGTTGCTCGTCAGGCTCATCGGCATCACCCAGCCGCCGCTGGAAACGGCCCACCATTGGCGGCAGACCACGGTGACGATGACCGCCCGCAACTTCCACGAACAAGGCCTGGACCTGCTCCATCCGCGGGTGGACATGGCGGGTGAGAAGAGCGGTATCACCGGTATGGAGGCGCCTTTACTGGCCGCCGTGATCGCGGTGATCGCCGATCTGTTCGGCTACACGCACTGGTATGGCCGCTTGATCAGCCTGCTGTTGTGCAGCGCCGGGCTGCTGGCCTTTCACCGCCTGGTGTCGCGCTACGTGGGCCGAGATGTGGCGTTCTGGGCCACGCTCCTGCTGGGCGTTTCGCTCTGGTTCACCTACGGCCGCAAGATCATGCCCGATGTGCCGTCCACTGCGCTGGTGATCATCGGCCTCTGCTTCGCCTCGCGGGCGCTGGATGGCTTGGCCCCACTGCGCAACACCTTGCTCGCGGCCCTCTTCCTGGCCCTGGGAACGGCCATGAAACTGCCGGCGGGGTACCTGCTCGCCATCCTTCCGGTGATGGTACTGGGCTCCACGGCCAGCACCCGCGAGCGCTGGACATTGCTCGGCCTGGTGGGCCTCTTTCAGCTGCCCGTGCTCTGGTGGTATTTCCGCTGGGTGCCTCACCTGGAGGAACTGGGCGGTTTCCGGCACTTCTTCATGGGGGCCACCATGTCCCAGGGACTGCAGGAATTGGCCCAGCAGCCCCTGCGTACGCTGGACAATTTCTACTTCGATGCGATGCGCTTCTCCGGAATGGCGGCCACCGTTGCGGGCCTCGTGCTCGCCCTTCGCCATCGGGAACGGATCCTCTTGATCGCGCTGGGCCTGGCCACGGTGGCCTTCGGCGTGGTGATGCTCAAGGCCGGTGCAGCCTTCTGGAAACACGCGTATTACGTGGTACCCTTCGTGCCGGTGATGGCCATCCTGGCCGGCTATGCCGTGAACCGCCTGCCCCGGCGATCATGGCAGATCGTGGCGGTGGTCCTCATCGCGGCGGAAGGTCTCCTCAGCCAGTGGCAGGACTTCCGGCTCAATCCTGTCCAGGCACCGCTGCTGGCCTTGGAACGTGACCTGGACCATCTGGGGCCACGAACCGAGCTCCTGGTGGTGAACAGTGGCGCGATCCCCACACCGCTGTACTTCGCGCACCGCAAGGGCTGGACCGCCTATGCCGCCGACCTGGAACGCGGCGCGTACCTCGATTCGCTGGCCGGACATGGCGCCGACTACGTCCTGCAGGTGTACGATGGCTACGAACGGCCCGTACCATTGGCGCTACCGGTGGTGCTGAACACCGCTCACTACACGGTCTTCGCCCTGGATCGCGGAAGACCTAGTTCGCCGGCGGTCCCGTGATCTGCACTCCCGGCGCACCGAGGTAGCGGGCGAGCGAACTGTTCGTCCAGTGGTGCGGGGCAGTATCCGGTTCCATGATCCGGATCGCCACGGGCGGTGCGACCATGGGCGTGAAGGTGATCGATGACCGGCCTTGGACCGCCGCCTTTCGAACCTCGGCATAACGGGCCGTCCAGGTGGAGTCACTGCGGGCAGCGGCACCGGTGAGCAGGTCGGAGGCCACGCGACCATCGTTGCCACCCAGCAACAACGACAGGACAAGGAAACCCGACAATACAGGCAGCAATGCCCGGTGACGGGGCAGTGCACTGTTCGCTGGCCGCAGCACCTCCCGCTCCACTGCCGCGAGCACCAAGGCCCACAGCGGCAGAAATAGGAAGAAGGCCACGTTCACCGTGCGGTGCTGGCCCAGAATTCCGGTGGCCCAGTAAGGCATGGCCATGATGACGAACACCGTGCCGACCAACGTCACCATCAACGTCCGCAGGTCCAGACCCGGCAACAGGATCACCTTCGTGCGGCGCAGGAAGACCAGCCAGAGGAAGGAGGCAACACAGATGGCCGGGGACAGGATCCACGCAAGGAGAAAACGCAGGGTCTGCAGCCCCCCCATGGCCAGTGTGTTGATCAGGTCACCGCGGAGGGGGAAGTGCGCGGCGCGGGTGGCGTTGCCCGGCGCCAGCACCAGCACCAGGGCCGCCAGCGCAGAAAGGGCTGCCAAGGCCCACAGCGGCCCAGGCAAACGCCCATCACGGCGCAGGAGGAAAAGGCTCCGGACCGCCACCGCGATCAGCAGGATCGCCAAATGCACCTCGCTGCTCCACGCGGCCCACAGACCCGGGATCACGACCAGTACCCACCACAACACACGCTGTCCCCGGCTTGTGGCCTGTGTGCTGCGCAACGCTGCGGATGCAATGAACAGCAGGATCAGGTTGGGAAGGGTGTAGGTCACGGTACCGGTGTACCAGTAAAGACCTTCGGTCAGATCGGGCAGCGTGTTCAGCCACAGGGTGGTGATCAGCAATGCCCCTGGAAAGGCCCATGACCGGGGCGGTCCCCATGGCCCGAGCGAGTGGATCAGCAGCGTCCACCCCATGACCATCAGGGCGATCCAGGTCAAGGGCAATGCCCGGTACAGGGGCAGACCGCGTTCCAGACCCAACACCAGTGGCCCGCGCAGGACCAGGATGTTGGATGCCAAACGACCGTTCCAGGAGCGGTACTCATGCACCAAACGATCGCTGAACGGTTCATCGAAGGCCGTGGCCGCGTAGGACCAGTCGTCGGCATAGGGGTGCATGCTTTGGGCCAGCCAGGCGTAACGCAACAGGCCCAGCACCAACAAGGCAATGATGAGGACCCGGCGTTGCATCCGGACCAAAGATGGTTCATTCCGAAAGCATGGAGCCGGGGGATGCACGGCACCACACATGCGAGGATTGAACTTCATGTGACCGTGTGCCCGTGTGGGCATGTGACCATGGCAGAGCGCTCCGATCGCAGCTCAACGCAACGGAAATAGGTTCAAGAACTTCATGGGCACCTGTGCAGATGTTCACATGCCCATATGACCGCTGCGGTAGTGAAACGCAGCCACCGACGGGCCACTACAACCGCCAAAAAGAACTCACAGGCCCACGCGCTGCTTGACGCGGTAGCTGTTGCGATCGGCGCTGTTGCGGCTCACCAGTTCGGCCACGAAGCCACCGGTGAAGAGCTGCACACCGATGACCATGGCCACGAGGGCCACGTAGAACAAGGCCTGATCCGAGACCAGCGGAGCGGGTTCATGGACCACGAACAGGTGCCACACCTTGCTGGCCACCAGCCAGGCCACGGCAATGAGCCCGAAGACGAACATGATGGTGCCTAGGCCGCCAAAGAAGTGCATCGGCTTCTTTCCGAAGCGGAAGATGAAGGTGATGGTGAGCAGGTCCAGGAAGCCGTTGATGAAGCGGTCGAAACCGAACTTGGTGGTTCCGTACTTGCGGGCATGGTGCTTCACCACCTTCTCGCCGATCTTCCGGAAGCCCTCCTTCTTGGCGATGAAGGGGATGTAGCGGTGCATCTCACCGAACACCTCGATGCTCTTGACCACTTCGCTGCGGTAGGCCTTCAGCCCGCAGTTGAAATCGTGCAGGTGCACCCCGCTCACCCGGCGGGTGGTCCAGTTGAACAGCTTGGTCGGCAGGGTCTTGGTGAGCGGGTCGTAGCGCTTCTTCTTCCAGCCGCTCACCAGATCGAACCCGTCCTGGGTGATCATGCGGTAGAGCTCGGGCAGTTCGTCCGGGTCGTCCTGCAGATCGGCGTCCATGGTGATCACCACCCGGCCCTGTGCGGCCCGGAAGCCTTCGTTCAGGGCGGGGCTCTTGCCGTAGTTGCGTCCGAAGCGGATCCCTTTCACGCGGGCATCGGCCCTTGCGAGACCTTCGATCACGGGCCATGACCCGTCGGTGCTGCCATCGTCCACCAGGATCACTTCATACTGCACGCCCATGGCGCCCAGCACCGCATGCAGGCGTTCGGCCAGGATCGGCAACGACTCATGCTCGTTCAGCAGGGGAACGACGATGCTTACGTCCATGCTGCAAGATTACGCCTCAGCGCGCAAGCATCGAACCATTGGATCAGCTACCTTTGTGCCGGGGCAAGTCCTGTACGACCAGCTCCCGCTGAATCCCCCAGGTCCGGAAGGAAGCAAGGGTAAGCGGTTGAGCGGTGCGATATGGGTCGCTTGCCCCACTTTTTTTGCCCTGACCCGCCGTTCCTGCGGTCCTATCAACCGGGTGAAATTCCGATCGGAAAAAGCGCTGTTCCTACCTTTCCGCCCATGTCCTCCTTTGTCAAAGTCGTCCTTGTCACCGGCGGTTCCAGTGGCCTGGGGAAGAGCATCTGCGAGCGCCTTTCGGCCAGTGGCCACACCGTCTACGGCACCAGCCGCAAGGCCCAGGGCGTGGAAGCCCACGGCAGCCACCACCTGCTGGCCATGGATGTGACCGATGAAGGCAGCGTGCGTGCGGCGGTGGCCGAGATCGTGCGGCGCGAAGGGCGGCTGGACGTGGTGGTGAACAACGCCGGCCTGGGCATCCAGGGGGCTGCGGAGGACATCACGCCAGCCCTGGCACAGCAGCTGTTCGACACCAACGTGTTCGGCCCGCACCGGGTGTGCCGGGCCGCGCTGCCCCATATGCGTGCTCAGAAAAGCGGTCTGATCATCAACATCAGCAGCATCGCCGCCAATTTCGGACTACCCTACCGCAGCTTCTACAGTGCAAGCAAGGCGGCCCTGGACCGGTATAGTGAGGCCTTGAGCACCGAGGTGGACCGCTTCGGCATCACGGTGGTGACGGTGCAGCCGGGGGAGTTCAACACCAACATCGCCACCGCGCGGCTTCGTCCCGAGGTGGTCAGCGAGGCGCATCGACCCGGCTATGAAAAGGCCATGGAGGTGCTCGGGGGCAGCATGCATTACAGCCGTGACCCCGATGAACTGGCCCGCGTGATCGCCCGCATCATCGCTTCTCCCCACCCGCGTACCGTTTACCGGGTGGCCGAAGGCATCCAGAAGATCAGCGTGCTGCTGAAGAAGGTGCTGCCCGGCCGGATGTTCGAACGCATGGTCCGAAAGCACTACGAGTGAGCCCATGATCACCTACGACTCCTCCAACTGGCTGCGGGCGCTGGCCCTCCACAAGTCGGACACCTTCCGGAAGCTGTTCCCGATGCTCATCATCGTGGGGCTCATCACCCTCGCCATCGGCTACTGGGAGGTGCGCTATCTGAAACTGGGAAAGGAGAGCTTCGTGAGCAACCTGCCCGTGATGCACAGCCTGCTGGGTTTCGCCATCAGCATGTTGCTGGTGTTCCGCACCAACACCGCCTATGACCGATGGTGGGAGGGTCGAAAGCTCTGGGGCCAGCTGGTGAACGTGAGCCGCAACACGGCCATCAAGATCGCCGCCTATGTGCCCCCGGACGACAGCAATACCCGAAGCTTCTATGGCCGCCTGATCGGCCTGTTCGCGGCCGAGATGAAGCAACATTTGCAGTCCGAAAAGACCCGGCTGGCACTGGACACCCTCCCCCATCCGGAGATCCCTGACTTCGACCGCAGCAAGCACGTGCCCGCACAGGTGGCCAGCCTGATGCAGCAGCGCACCATGCGCCTGTACCGCGATCAGGAGATCAGCGGTGAACAGCTCATCGCCATCAGCAGCGACCTCTCCCAGTTCATGGACATCTGTGGGGCCTGCGAGCGGATCAAGAACACGCCGATCCCGTACTCGTACAGCAGCTTCATCAAGAAGTTCATCGTCATCTACGTGCTCACACTCCCTTTCGGATTCGTCTTCACGCTGGGCTACATCGCCATCCCGGTGGTGATGTTCATCTTCTACGTACTGGCCAGCCTGGAACTCATCGCCGAGGAGATCGAGGACCCTTTCGGCAAGGACGAGAACGACCTGCCCATGGCGCGGCTCACCACGATGATCGACGGGAACGTGAAGGAGATCCTCGCCTGAGCCTCGCCTATTCAGGCTTCATCGCGTACCGCACGACCACCGGGGTCCGGCCCTTGCCCTCACTGCTCAGCACAAGGTCACCATCGGCGAGGAAGGTGATCCCTTCGGGTTTGGGCAACAGCCGTTCATCCAGGCAGGCCAGGTGCACCAGAGTACCGGCGCGGTCCACCACCAATAGCGAACGGTCCACCGCCGAGAGCAGGTAATAATGCCCGCTGCGCGGATGAACAGCGACGGAGCTGTAGCGCAGTTTCAGGGCGGGCACTTCCCGGCCGTTGTCCGTGCGTTTCATGGGTATGGCGATGCCCAAGGCCTTGGCCTGTGTCATCAGGTCCTGGAGCGAGAGCTGGAGCACCTCCTCCACGGGATGCGTGGCGGACAAGGGATCGAACGCATAAAGCACCCTTCGGTCACGTACATCCGGACCACCCTTGGCAATGTCCTTGGGCGAGACCAGGACACGGCCGGCCTCCTCATCATAGCCCAGGCCTTCCAGGTTATTGTGCAATACGGCCAGACGGAAGGTATCCTGCACCGCGAACAGACCGTTCTGTGGCCGGAGCCGGAACACAAGACCGTCACTGCGCAGGGCCAGGTAGTCCTCTCCCACGCGGGTCAGCCCTTCAAAATCACCCGGACCACTGAAGGTGGCCAGGATGCTCACTGCTCCGTCACGCAGATCGACACGGAACACTTTGCCCTGCTCGTCCTGCAGGCAGGCCACGGTGTGGGCGTCCACATCGGTCAAGGCCGATACCTCCAGCAACATGCCCGGGAGTTCATGCACGACCGTGGGGTTCGCCAGGTCATAGGGCAGTGCCCGGGTCTGGGCGACCGCCATGGTGGCCAGGGCAAGGGCCCCGGGAAGAAGGTGCTCTCGGTACATCGCGCCACGAAGGTGCACGATCCGTGCCGGCAGGCCCATTTGCAGAGCATCACCCGGCAAGAGGGCAAATCCATACGTTCGCGGACGCATGTCCGCCCTCTTCACCGACAAACGCACCGCGCTGCTCATCACGGTGGCGGCACTGGGGTACTTCGTGGATATCTACGACCTGGTGCTCTTCAACGTGGTGAAGCGCGAAAGCCTGGAGCACATCATGGGCGCCGGCCATCCGGGCATCAAGGATGTCGGCATCAACCTGTTCAACATCCAGATGCTGGGCATGCTCGTGGGCGGCATCCTATGGGGCGTGTGGGGCGACAAGAAAGGCCGGATCACCGTGCTCTTCGGCAGCATCCTGCTCTACTCGCTGGCCAACATCGCCAATGCCTTCACCTTCGACCTGACCAGCTATGCCATCGTGCGCTTCATCGCGGGCGTCGGCCTGGCCGGTGAACTGGGCGCGGGCATCACGCTGATCACCGAAACACTGCCGGTGGGGAAACGCGGTTACGGCACCATGATCGTGGTCACCTTCGGCGCGCTGGGGGCGGTGTTCGCCGATGAGGTGGTGCGGCAGGGCAAGGCCTTGGGCAGCGTGTTCGAGCAGCTTACGGGCAGTCCGCTGATGGATTGGCAGGTGGCCTACCTCATGGGTGGCCTCATGGGCCTGGTGCTGCTTGTCATGCGGGTGGGCGCCTTTGAGAGCGGCCTTTTCCACCGCGTGAAGCAGAGTACGGCCCGCAAAGGGGACCTGCGTTTGCTCTTCCACGACCGCGACCGCCTGCTGCGCTACCTCGGCTGCATCCTCATCGGGGTGCCGGTCTGGTATGTCATCGGCGTCCTGGTCAACCTTAGCCAGGATGTCTTTGTGCCCCAACTGGCGATCGACACCAGTGCGCTTCAGGGCGAAGAGCTCAAGCGCATCAATGGAAGCGCCATCCGCTATGCCTACATCGGCCTGAGCCTGGGCGACCTGCTCAGCGGCCTGCTGAGCCAGATCCTGCGTAGCCGAAAGAAGGTCATCTACGGCTATCTCACGGCCAACCTCCTGCTCACCTTGGTCTTCCTGTTCGGCATGGACGGGGCCACCATCCAGACCTACTACTGGATGTGCCTGGCCTTGGGTACCGCCACGGGCTACTGGGTCATCTTCGTCACCGTGGCCAGCGAGCAGTTCGGCACCAACATCCGCAGCACCGTAGCCACCACCACCCCCAATTTCGTGCGGGGTGCCGTGCTGCCGGTCACCTATGCCTTCACCTTCCTCGCCGCACCCTTGGGCAACATCACCAGTGCCCTGGCCGTGGGCCTGATCTGCATCGCGGCCGCATTCTGGGCCACCAGCCGGGTGCACGAGACCTTCCACAGCGACATGGACTTCGTGGAGAAGTGAAGCACTTCCACCTCACCATGCCGAATGTCCTGGAACGCTGAAAGGTGGCTGAGCGGTTGAAATTGGTACGGCCATTGACCGCTGGCCCCCGATATTCGCACCATGCTACAACGGAACGTAATGGCGGCCTGCGGCCTGGTGCTGCTGCTCGCCCCTGCCCTGCAGGCACAGAAGAAGCTGACGAACCGCGAGATCTGGGCGAGTCCCCTGTTCAGCGCCGAGATGGTGGGTGGCCTGGCGAGCATGAAGGACGGCCTGCACTACACCGCACTGGATCAGGAAGGTGATGAGGCGGTGATCAAGCAGTATGCCTACCGCACCGGCGAGGCGGTGGCCACCCTGGTACGCGGCAGTGATCTGGTGCCCACGGGTGCCAGGGAGCCGGTGGAGATGGACGACTACAGCTTCAGCGGCGATGAGCGCAAGATGATGATCGGCACGGGCCACGAGCCCATCTACCGCTACAGCTATTCGGGCTACAACTACGTGTATGACCGCAGCACCAAGAAGCTGGTGCCGCTCAGCGACCTGGGCAAGGCCAAACAGCGGCTGGCCACCTTCAGCCCCGATGGCAGCAAGGCGGCCTTCGTGCGCGACAACAACCTCTTTGTGGTGGACCTCGCGACGATGACCGAGACCCAGGTGACCACCGACGGTGAGTGGAACAAGGTGCTGAACGGCGCCACGGACTGGGTGTATGAGGAGGAATTCGCGCTGGTGCAGGGTTATGCCTGGAGCCCGAAGGGCACGAAGCTGCTGTACCTGCGCAGCGATGAGAGCGCAGTGAAGGAGTTCGACCTGGCCCTGTACAAGGGGCAGCTGTATCCCAGCGAGTACCGGTTCAAGTACCCCAAGGCCGGCGAGGTGAACAGCACCGTGGAACTGCACTGCTATGAGGTGGCGACGAAGACCTCGCGCGCCATTCCCCTGGGGGCCAGCGGCGAGGTGTACATCCCCCGCCTGGGCTGGACGCCGGATGACAATGTGCTGTGGTTCATGCGCATGAACCGCCTGCAGAACGAAAAGGTGATCGCCACGGTGAACCTGGCGGAACGCAGCGTGGTGCCGGTGCCGAACACCGTATACAACGAGACCAACCGCACCTACGTGGAGGTCACGGACGACCTGCACTTCCTGAGCGACGGCAGCGGCTTTGTGCTCACCAGCGAGCGCGATGGCTGGAACCACATCTACTTCGTGCCGATGAACGGCGAGGCCCGACAGCTGACGCGCGGTGCGTGGGATGTGCTGAGCGTGAAGGGAATCGACGAAAAGACCAGGCAGGTGATCTTCACCGCTGCGAAGGATTCACCCGAGACCCAGCAGGTGCTGAGCACCACCCTGGCGGGCAAGGGCATCGTGGAACTATCGCCCAAGGGCGGGCACAACGATGCAGAGTTCAGTGCCGGCTTCCGCTACTTCATCAACACCCGCAGCACGGCGAACAGTGTGCCCGTGGTGACACTGCACCAAGGCAACGGCAAACTGGTGAAGGTGCTGAAGGACAACGTGAAGCTGCAGGCCGCCACCACGGAATACGGGTTGGTGACGAAGGACTTCTTCACCTTCACCACGCCCGGGTCTGTGGAACTTCGTGGGTGGATGACGAAGCCGCATGACTTCGACCCGGCGAAAAAATACCCGGTGCTGATGGTGCAATACAGCGGTCCCAACAGCAACGAGGTCCTGGACCAGTGGGATGGTCGGGCACACCTGTGGCACACGTTGCTGGCGGACCAGGGCTACATCGTGGCCTGCGTGGACCCTCGCGGCACCGGGCATCGGGGCAAGGATTTCCGCCACGTGACCTACGGCGAGCTGGGCAAGTACGAGACCGAGGACCAGATCGCGACCGCGCAGTGGCTGGCCTCCCAGCCCTATGTGGACGGCACGCGCATCGGCATCTGGGGCTGGAGCTACGGCGGGTACATGAGCAGCCTCTGCATCACCAAGGGGGCCGATGTGTTCAAGGCGGCCATCGCCGTGGCACCCGTGACCAACTGGCGCTACTACGACACCATCTACACCGAGCGCTACATGGGCATGCCCCAGGCCAACGGGCACGGCTATGATGATAACAGCCCCATCAACCATGTGGGCAAGCTCAAGGGGAAGTACCTGCTCATCCACGGCATGGCCGATGACAACGTGCACTTCCAGAACGCCGCAGAGATGATCAACGCGCTGGTGAAGGCCAACAAGCCCTTCGACCAGTTCGCCTACCCTGACCGCAACCACGGCATCTACGGCGGGCCCACGCGGCTGCACCTGTATGAGATGATGACCCAGTGGTTGGTGGAGAATCTGTAGTTCGGATCAGGGTCTGTTAGATTAAGTGTGTCATGATCTTGATCACTGTTGTTGTTGATGTTGTTGGGTTTTCAACGAGGGGGTTTGGGGGAGACTCATAACCTGTTGATCGTTGTTGGTAATCTGTGGATCGAAGCGCGGACCGAAG
>JBGTAJ010000248.1:0-2421 GCA_041749915.1 Flavobacteriales bacterium | reverse complement strand
CACCGTGCGCGTGCCCGCTGGCAGCTTCGTGGATGCCCAGGGCATGTCCGTGAACGGCCCGGTGACCGTGCAGGTGCAAGAGGCCCTCACGCCCGCCGACCTGCTGCTGGGCGGACTGGCCACCGTGTACCAAGGCAAGGCACTGGAGAGCGGCGGCAGCTTCTGCATCACGGCCAGCGCCAGGGGACAGGCGGTGCAAATGGCGCCGGGCATGGCCCTGGACATGGCCGTGCCCTCGCGTACCAAGAAGGCCGGCATGAAACTCTTCCCCGGCCTGGTGGAACAAGGTCAGGTGCTGTGGCAGGAGCCGGAGCCGCTGGAAGCACCCGTGGCGCAGGTCGTGTTCGGCGTGGAGGGCAGGGCCATCATCGCCGATACGCTCACCACCAACGTCACCTACTCTGTAGAAGGTTTTGACGATCCCTCGGACGCACCCTTGGAGGTGACCCAACGCGTGAGCGAGGTGGCCTGGGCCAACGGCGGCCTCATGCTCCAGCAGGATAGCAGCTTCACCGTGGGCCGGCACCGGGTGCATTTCTACGCCAACGACAAGCCCACGAGCAGGAACGTGGTACCCATCAGGCAAGGCAACTTCGCCCTGCAGGGCCCCGGCCTGGTGGGCACCAACACCTTCCAGGAAGACCCCTCCGTGAACTATGTGTTCCAAGTGAAGCGCCTAGGCTGGGCCAACATCGACCGCCTGTTGAACGACAAGCGCACCCGCCCTGTGGACATGCTCACCACCATTGCCGACACCACCGACCTGAAGGACGTGCGCATCTCGCTGGTGATGAAGAGCCACAACCTGTACCTGCCCGGCTATGAGCGCGCCGATGGCAGCTACGGTTTCTCCCACGGCGACTTCGAACGCATGCAGTTGCCTGTGGGGGCCAAAGCCCTGGTGGTGGCCACCGCACTACGCCACGGCAAGCCCTGCTACGCGCTGCAGACCGTGGACATCACCCCCACCGCCCAGGTGGACCTGCACCTGCAACCCACCACCGATGCGGAGCTGCGCGCTGCGCTGATGGAGGCCTTGTGAGCGTGCGCCACCGGCATTCGTCCCCAGAGCCCCGGCCAGTGTCCGGGGCTTCAGGCGTGGCGACACCGCGCCATCGTAGCCTCGCTCACCCCTCGTCGGGTTCTCCTGCAAGGGACGCGGTCCTATCCGACATTGGTGCCGTGGGTTCCCTCCGTGCGGCGGAAGCCCCTGCACAGGTCTTGGAATTCCAGCGTAGTTTCGAAGTGGACGGGAGCACTACTCCCTGATCCCATACCAACGCGATCATTGTTCGAATGACACGACGTTTTTCACCGGAGGTGCGCGATGCCGTCGTTCATGCCAAGGAAGAGGCGTTCCATTCAGGCGGTCAGCGAATTGAGATCGCACACCTCATTCTCGGTCTATCCAGAACCACGGGCGACCCGTGCAGCGCGCTGATGGCCGACCATGGGTTCAATGCCGCGCTGGTGCGCGACCACGTGCGAACTGGCGAGCCCATCCAGCCAGGAGATACTGCGGTGATGGCCAACGACGCGGAAGCATTGCTGAAGGATAGCATCTACAGCGCCTTCCTGCATGCCGATGGTCTTGTACGACCCTACCATCTACTACTGACCTTCCTGGGGATGACCCCGAAGAATGCTCTGCTGCAACACCTGCACGAGCGGGGAATGGATTACGATGTGGTCCTGCATGAACTTCACACACAGGATGGGAGACTCCGGAACCGCTACCGTTCCTGGGCAGCCAAAGGAACCATCAGGAGGGCACTCCTCGGCACCCTGGTCGGACGCGCGGTGATGTGGGTGGGGTGAGATCATTGTCGCGCAAAAGGCTCGGAGAGCTGAAACCTCGTCAAGGTCGATCAAAGAATACTCTTGCACTCCAAACCAGGAAGGCAGACCCCCGCCATATGGGATGAGAGCCTGCGGAGGCTATCGGTCGACGCTCATGCTATCCGGTCCAGATGCGACCATTGTAGCCGCCATGTATCACAACACCATCACGGACCGGTCATCCACCCCAGGTCCATCCGGATGACCGCGGCCTGAAGCACATCACATCCTTACCGACGCTTCTCCCGCATGTAATGACAACGTGCGTCGCACTCGTGGCCCTCCTCACCGTGTGCATACTCGTGCTTACCATGCTGGCAGGCTGCGGTGCAGGTGTGCGCCACCAGTTCCTCGGCGCATGAAACGATCACGAAGGAGGTCAGGGCCACAAGGGCGAGGGTACGGAACAGCTTCATGGTGATGTCGATATGGGGTGTTTGGTCGAGACTGTTCAGTAAAGTGTGTCAGGTCGGATTACGAACTTCAAACCCTGACCAATGGAAACCAAGACTGAAAAGTTCGATTACGAAGCCTTCGAGAAGGAGGCAATGAGACAACTGCTACTGGGCAAGCCACTCAGTG
>JBGTAJ010000247.1:0-3934 GCA_041749915.1 Flavobacteriales bacterium | reverse complement strand
AGGCTTGGGGTATCCATACGACTCCGAGGCCAGGCGTGTCGCGAAGGCGATGCCGAAGTGGATCCCCGGCATGCAGAACGGTCATGCGGTTCGCACGCGCTACGAAATGCCGGTCGTGTTCAAGCTGCCATCCGGAACGGGGTTCAGCGGGGGCCAGCGCACGGGCAGTGGAACTGGCAACGGACCGGGGAAACAAGAGCCGCTCACCATCGTGGAAGAAATGCCCGAATTCCCCGGTGGGCCGGAAGCCTTATACCCCTATATCAGGGAGATCTTGAAGTATCCGGAAAAGGCCATCGAGGAAGGCGTTGAGGGCATTGTCTACCTCACTTTCGTCGTGGAGACGGACGGAACGCTCAGTGACATCAAGGTGCTTCGCGGTATTGGAGCGGGCTGCGATGAAGAGGCCCTGCGCATCGTGCGGGGCATGCCCAAGTGGAAGCCGGGCAAGCAACGGGGCAAGGCGTTCCGCGTGCGGTACAAGTTGCCGATACGCTTCAAGCTATAGAGGTCTATCAGTGTATGAGCGGATCAGAACCCGAAGGGGAATAACTGGGAAACCAATTGAACACCGCACAAGACCTGCCCACCTCGACCATCATCAATTCGGATCGGGAACGGACCCCATGAGCACAATGCGTTCAAGTTCCCTGAGGTTGATCATTTGCATTGCAATTCTCTCACTTGCATGCAATGGAGGAGTACGATCCGGGTCGGATCTTTCGTCTGAAGAGATCGAACACATTCGGGACCTTGGTATTCTCGATACGAATGAAGTGATACTGGTCATACACTCACAGTCAGGGAATATCCGAAACCCCTTTCTACAGGCCGGCAACTTCGTAAGTGACAAACGGATAGCATCGTACTGGATAGATCCAGATAGTAGCGAGACAAGTGTCATAGCAGCCTACCATTCATCAATAGACACCTTAACGACCCACTACAATAACGGTTGGCCCGCAGGCAATTACATCAAGGTCGACCTGGTCGGACCCAACTGGTTCAATGTCTATGTGAACAACGATAAAGAACATGCACGGGCATTTTATGAGGCTGCGTTGGCTGCGTGGCGGAAACAGCGCGGGATCTGAACTTCCATCCAGAACTTCGGACATGGACATTGCGGGTCAGGCCATCTTCTGATCATCCGTTCGCCATGGCCGAGGAGATCGATATCGAAACATCCAAGAACCAGGGCTTCAACAAGCCGGGGTTCATCGACCAGAGCGCAAGAACGATCGGATCACAAGTAGCTCAACCACCAATGCTGGCGGTTGTTGCTCTTCACTTTGTTGAACCAAGCGCACAGCGGGTAGAGTGCGACGACCACGCCGACCCAGACCAGGTACACCACCGGCAGGGAGAAGCCATATCCCTTCAGCTGTGGCGAGTTGTTCACGGGGCCGTCCAGGACCATGCTTTGCCAGCCGAAGCCCGTCAGTTCCGCAGCCACCAGGGCAAGGCCGTGGATCAGGTACAAGTGAAGGATGTAGTAGAAGAAGGGCACCCGGCCGAAAACGATGAGCGCCGACGCCAACCACCCGCGCAGTTTCTCCGACCAAGCCAGGAACAGGAAGGCCGGACCGAGGGTCATCAGCAGGTACAGCAAACTGGGCGGGTATTTCTGCGTGTTCAGGAAAGACATCCCCGTGAAGACCGGCGAAGCCTGCATGGACCATGGCAACGGATCACCGTACGCGTTGACGAAACGAAGTGCCACGAAGAGCATCATACACGCCAGGCCAAGGCGCACCAATAGCCGGCGGCGTACCTCGGCTGTGTAGCCCTTGGCATAGAAGGCACCGAAACAATAGCCCAATGCCATGGTGCCGATCCACGGTATCACGGGGTACCCGACGAACAAGGTGAGCCCGTTCACGTCGATCGGTCCTCTTTCGTGCAAGATCTTCCACCACCACGCACCATCGAAATGGAACCCATCCAGCGCATTATGCCCGAAGACGATGACGAGGCCGGTCAGGAGGATGGCGCGGAACGGCAGATGGATCAAGGCGGCCAGCGCAAGCATGCCCACACCGATCGCCCAGATCACCAAGAGGCCGAAGCGCGGAGAACCCGGGTTGAATTGCCAGGCCAGCTTCACCAGGGTGACCTCCACCAGGATCAGCCAGATGCCCCGCTTCACCAGAAAGGCGGTCAGCTCCCGCGTGCTCTTCCGTTGGTGGATGATCCATGCGGAGGTACCCGCGAGGAACACGAACACCGGCGCGCAGTAGTGCGTGATCCAGCGCGTGAGGAAGATCGGCACCGTGGTGGCCTCAAGGTCCTCCGGCTTGAAGAAGAAGGCATCCGCATGAAAATAGTCGCGGACATGATCCAGCGCCATGATCACCATGACCAGGCCGCGCAGCAGGTCGATGGAGGTGAAACGCTGGACGGTCATGGGACTGGTCACATGTCAAACATACAAGCGGAGTTGGATCGGACAATGAGAGGATGAGAAGACCTGCCTACCGGCAGGCAGGTCGGACAATTGAAAGCCAGGGGCGATCTTCGCACACCAGCCGTCAGGCCAGTCAGGCCAACCGCTGATCATCCCCCACATGGTGCTCCGTTATTCTTTCCTCTTTCTTATGCTAACGAGCGCAGTAGCGGTCTGTGCGCAGTCCGATACGCTGGAATTCGCTTGCGACACAACTTTCGACCGGCTGCACTACACACGATGTCTTTATACCAGTGGGCACCAACTCGTCGCGCTCGGCAACAGAGATAAGAAGGGCCGAAAGGATGGTCGCTGGTGCTACTTCACGGGTGATATCAAGGACCGCGATGACGGCCCTTACAAGAAGGACGTCAAGGTCGGAACGTGGTGGGTAACAGACCGTGAGTTCGTCGTCTACAATAAGCGCGGAGAGATCATCTCCAAGGGTTTCGGATGTCGTAGTTGTCCACCATTCTGATCCTTACGGTGATTTGCATTTCGCGTGAAGGATAGCAGCGGAAAGCCCGCAAGCGAGGAGGAACGACGAGTGCGGACTTGCAGCGGATAGCCGGACCCGAGGCTTTGCGAGGGGCACGCCCACTCCTCGACTCCGCTCGGATTGATATGTGCGGTTAGACAACGTGCCGACCAAAGGATCGCACTATTACCCCCTGTCACCGATCTTCGCACACCAGCCGTCAGCGAGGTCAGGACATTTTCTGATCATCTGATCGTCTGATCTTCTGATCAAATGGCCCAAGACATCGACTTCAATAAGAACGAAGACTTCAACAAGCTCAAACTCTCCGAGCTGAACCAGCGCCTGCGGACCATCCACCTCGGCGGCGGCGAAAAGAAGATCGCCAAGCACAAGGAGGCCGGGAAGATGACCGCCCGCGAGCGCATCGATGCGTTGCTCGACCCCAAGAGCCCGCGTATCGAGATCGGTGCCTTTGCGGCCGACGGCATGTACAAGGAGCACGGCGGTGCACCCAGCGCCGGTGTGGTGGTGGTGATCGGCTACGTGAGCAAGCGCCAGTGCATCGTGGTGGCCAACGACGCCACGGTGAAGGCCGGCGCGTGGTTCCCCATGACGGGCAAGAAGAACCTGCGCGCGCAGGAGATCGCCATCGAGAACCGCCTGCCCATCATCTACCTCGTGGACAGCGCGGGCGTGTACCTGCCCATGCAGGACGAGATCTTCCCCGACAAGGAGCATTTTGGCCGGATCTTCCGCAACAACGCCGTGATGAGTTCCATGGGCATCACGCAGATCAGCGCCATCATGGGCAGCTGTGTGGCGGGCGGCGCCTACCTGCCCATCATGAGCGACGAGGCGCTGATCGTGGAGAAGACCGGCAGCATCTTCCTCGCCGGCAGCTACCTGGTGAAAGCCGCCATCGGCGAGGACATCGATAACGAGACCCTCGGCGGCGCCACCACGCACAGCGAGATCAGCGGCGTTACCGACTACAAGTGCAAGGACGA
>JBGTAJ010000246.1:0-11158 GCA_041749915.1 Flavobacteriales bacterium | reverse complement strand
CTGAGTGGCTTGCCCAGTAGCAGTTGTCTCATTGCCTCCTTCTCGAAGGCTTCGTAATCGAACTTTTCAGTCTTGGTTTCCATTGGTCAGGGTTTGAAGTTCGTAATCCGACCTGACACACTTTACTGAACAGTCTCTTCGGGCCAGCCTCCTATATTGTAGGCCCAACCACTGCTCATGCGCGTCACGACCACCCTTCTTTCACTTTCCTTCCTGTTACTGACCGCCAATTCCACCTTGGCACAGGATGAAGCGGACACCACCGCAGCATTGACCGAGGCCGAAATGACGGCCCTCCTCGCGACTTACACGGATTCGCTGGAAGCAAGCTACTCCTACGATACCGGGAGCATCCCGATCGCTGATGGTGTGGCCACCTTGACGATCCCTGACGGATACAAGTTCATGAACGCCGAGCAAAGTCGACAGGTGATCGTGGACGTGTGGGAAAACCCGCCCTCGGTGGCCGAAAGCGTGCTGGGCATGATCATGCCGGCTGATGCGGGTGTGCTGGACAACACCTTCACCTTCGTTTTGGAATATGACCCCATGGGCTACGTAAGCGACGAGGACGCCGATGACATCGACTATACCGAGCTGCTCGCGGAGATGCAAAAGGATGATACCGAGGACAATCGCGAACGACGGGAGGCGGGCTACGAAGGACTGGAACTGGTGGGCTGGGCAGCACCGCCCTTCTATGACAAGGAACGGAAGGTCCTTCACTGGGCCAAAGAATTCCATGCGGACGATGCCGAGAGCAACAGCCTGAACTACAATGTGCGCGTACTGGGACGAAATGGTGTGCTTATCCTCAACGCTGTGGGAGGCATGGATCAATTGTCGGATGTACAGGTCGCCATCCCGGCTGTGCTGAACATGGCCAGCTTCAACGAAGGCTACACCTATGAGGAGTTCGACAGTAATGTGGACGAGGTGGCCGCCTGGACCGTGGGAGGATTGGTGGCCGGCAAGGTGCTGGCCAAGGCCGGAATCCTAGCCCTGATCCTGAAGAACATCAAGCTGGTCATCATCGCCTTGGGTGCTGGCGGTGCTGCGTTATGGAAGTTTTTTGGTGGACGCAAAAAGGATGAGCCGACCCCTCCACAAGCTTGACCCGGGGCACTCTACAAGACCTCAGCTCTCTGAGCGGCACACACCGCCTACCCGGTATACATCAGGCCGATCCGGATCCAGACCGTCCATCTGACCTTTGTCCTGATCGTGACGAGATCTTCGGCGGGGGCTTGAGCATTGAGGCCAAAGCGGGCGCGTCCGTTCTTTATTCGTTCAAGACCCCTGCATCAGCAGCGTTCATCCGGACCGATAGGATGCCGTTCTCCATCGCCTGGGCACCTGAGTACATCTGGCTGGTGCCGATCACCTCACCGTTCGCGGCCTTCAGGTTGAAATGATAACGACCATCCGCAGCGATGGTCCGCTCGAAGAAGCGGTCCTCGGTGCTGTGCCTTCGAACGCTGTCGATGCCCTTGAGGCAGGAGTCCCGGCGCACATAGCCCTCACTGCTCAGGATCACCTGCCCGTTGGAGGCCACCAGATTGAACCGGAATTCACCGGCCTTGTCGGTCTTGATGTGGAAGTTCGCTGTTGCCATTGATCGAGGTGTTTCCTGTAAAGGTGATCATGGCTGTGTGGTTTTCCGTTGACGTTGGTCATTCTACTGGTAGCCGTTGCGCCACCCGGCTACCTTCGGCCACATGTCCGAACAACGCATCACCGGCAACCTGGTCGATATCGAGGCGCGCCGCATCCTGCCCGTGGAAGTGACCATCGCAGAAGGGCGCATCACCGCCATCCGCGAGCTGGACCATGCGGTGGACGGCTTCCTGATGCCCGGCTTCATCGATGCGCACGTCCATGTGGAGAGCTCGATGCTGATCCCCAGTGAGTTCGCTCGGTTGGCGGTGACACACGGCACAGTGGCCACCATCAGCGACCCGCATGAGATCGCCAATGTGCTGGGCGTGGACGGCGTGGACTACATGATCGCCAACGGCAGCCAGGTGCCCTTCCACTTCTTCTTCGGAGCCCCGAGCTGTGTGCCGGCCACGGCGCATGAAACGGCCGGAGCGCGCATCGATGCGGAAGCCGTGGGCCGGCTGCTGGAACGCCCGGAGGTGCTGTACCTGAGCGAGGTGATGGATTTCCCGGGGGTGATCAACGGCGTCCCGGACCTACAGGAAAAGATCGCCCATGCCCGGCGGCTGGGCAAGGTCGTGGACGGGCATGCGCCCGGTCTGCGTGGGGAAGCTGCTGCACGCTACATCCGAGGAGGGAATGCCACGGGTCCGGTGGTGATCTCCACGGACCATGAGTGCTTCACCCTCGCCGAAGCCTTGGATAAGCTGGATTCCGGCATGATGATCAGCATCCGGGAGGGCAGCGCCGCGCGCAATCTCGAGGCGCTCATGCCCCTGCTGGTAAGCCACCCGGAGCGCGTGATGCTCTGCTGCGACGATACCCACCCCGACAGCTTGGTGGAGGGTCACATCAACCGGCTGTGCGCCAGGGCGGTGGCATCGGGAGCGGACGTTTTCGATGTCCTGCAGGCGGCATGCCTCAACCCCATCCGCCATTACCGGCTTCCCGTGGGACGGCTCCACGTGGGCGACCCGGCGGACATGATCCAGGTGGGCGATCTGCGTGAGTTCGTCTTGCAACGGACGTGGATCAAGGGACAGCTTGTGGCCGAAGCGGGCCGGACACTGATCCCGAGCGTTCCAGCGGAACGGCCGAACCACTTCCAGTGCAGGCCCAAACTGCCCGGAGAGCTCCGCGTTCCCGCCCATGACGACCAATTGCTGGCCATGGAGGCCGTGGACGGGCAGCTCATCACCCACAAGCGCCACCTGCACGGCACCGTAGTGGAGGGCGAGCTTGTGGCCGATGTGTCCCGTGATCTGTTGAAGATCGCCGTGGTGAATCGCTATGCCGATGCCCCCATCGCCCTCGGCTGGATCCGGAACATCGGCCTGCAACGGGGTGCCCTGGCCAGTTGTGTGGCCCACGACAGCCATAACATCGTGGCGGTGGGTACCAATGATCGGGACCTCTGCGCCGCCATCAACCTGGTGATCGCCAACCGCGGCGGCATCAGCCTTGCGGATGGGGGCGAGCAGCTTGAATTGGCACTTCCCGTGGCCGGGATCATGTCCGACGGGGATGCCTATGAAGTGGCCGCCCGATACGCGGAACTGGACCGGGCAGCGAAAGCCCTCGGCAGTCCCCTGCGTGCTCCGTTTATGACGCTCAGCTTCATGGCCCTGCTGGTGATCCCCCACGTGAAGATGAGCGACCTTGGCCTGTACGATGGCGACGAAGGGCGCTTGGTCGCGGATCTCCAAGGCTGAGGACAGGCCACCGGTCTCCTCTCCGGAGGCTACCTTGTGCGACCTGACAACCTCCGTGACCCGCACCCTTTTCCGGCTTTTCCTCGTGCTGCTGCTGACGGCCTGTTCCAACGACAAGGCCGTGGTGCGCAACAGCCCCTTCCAGAAGCGGACACTTCGACCCGGCTGGCACGTGGACCTTTCCCTGGGCCGCGAACGGAAAGCCGTACAAGTGCCACAGGAACGGTCGCCGACCCTGGCGCCCGCCCTCTTGGACGCCCGAATTGAGGTGCCCTCCGGATCGACGCTGGTGCCCCTGAGCGCTGAAGCGACCCTTCCCCAGCGCCAAGAGACCGGACAGATCACACCAGTGAGCGCAGAACTGGCCAGCATCTCCTTCCCGGCCAATGCCACGAACGCCCCGGGAGTTGCAGTTCCCGACCAGCTGTCACAGGAGCAGGTGGACACCATGCCGAAGAAGCGCTGGAACCGCCTGGCCATCCCCGCCTTTGTCCTGGCGCTCCTGACGGTCTTCTTCGCCCTGTTCACTGTGAGCACCACCGCCGTCATCCTGGTCGCCGCGGCGACCATCGTCCTGGCCGGCGTCTCCCTGAAGCAGATCCGCAGGGAGGAACAAGCGGGCAAAGGATTCGCCCTGGCGGCCTTGATCATCGGCCTCATCGCTGCCTTGATCACCGCCATCTCCATCATCGTGGTCGGCTTCGTCTGAGCCAGTACAAGCCCTTTCCTTCGTGGACAGATCGGTGGACATTGCTAGAGACGATCAGCGGGACGATCTGCCGGACATTTCTTTGGACATCGAACTGTTCATCATAAGCCGACCGTCAGCATCTACAGGGGTTTAGGAAGGACGGACCTTTGGACATCGATGCGGGCATACGACGAGACCTTCACCTGGCTACGGTTCAGGGCCGAACTACGGCTGGCGCCACCCTCCTTCTGGATCTTGCTTGGGGATGTGATCGCCCTGCAACGGCAGCTTCGGACAGCCCCGATGCCGCGCACCGAAGCGCGTTCGCTGGAACGATCGGTGGTGACCGAAGGCCTCGCGGCCCGGCTGGCGCTGGATGGTCACGCCCTGACCACCGACCAGGTGCGGGCGCACTTGGAGGGGCGGGACCCTGCAGTGACGGATGAGTCCCTGCTCCGCGATGTGGATGACCTGTTCCTGGCGGACCAGCAACTCCAGGCCACTTCTTTGGACGATCTTCCCGCCATCGACCCGGAGGCCTTGTTGGCCCTGCACCGCTCCGTGACCAGGACCACCGGTGGGCCGGGAGGCGCCGGACGCTGGCGGACCACGGAGGGCCATTTCCGGCATGGTGGTGTGCCTCCGGACCTGATCGCCTCGTTCATGGAGGAACTGTGCGACTGGCTCGCTGGTCCGGAGCTGGCCGGTCCCGCGCCGGACGAGGCCCTGCACCACGCCCTGCTGAAAGGCCTCCTGCTCGAACTCCACATTGCTTGGATAGCGCCCTTCGACCAGGGCAATTCACGCGTAGCCGGCCTCGCCATGCAGCACCTGTTGCTGGCCGCTGGAGGGGACAATCTCCTGAGCCACCTCACCGCCTGGCACTTCCACCGCAGCCGTCAGGAGTATATCCGCCAGGTGGACCAAGCCGCCCAGGGTCAGGGGGATCCCATTCCGTTCATCGCCTATGCCCTGCGTGGTATCCGTGCCGGGCTGGAGGACCTGATCGCCCGCATGCGTGCAGCGCAGACCACCGGACTGTGGCGCGACCATGTGCGCAGCGCCCTTGATGGTGTTCCGGGCGCCCGTTCTGACCGCCAGGCCCACCTGCTGATGGAACTGGGGGAGCGCAGGTCACCCATCGCCCCCTCGGCGATCCTCACCCTCACACCCGAACTGGCCCGGGCTTATGCCGGGCTGTCTTCCAAAACCCTGCAACGGGATCTGGAGGATCTTGCAGCCACCGGGATCCTGATCCGCTCGCCCCAAGGGCTGCTGGTCAGGAAGGCCCCGATCCTGGCCTTCAAAGGACGCGAGCAATGAGGGCCGCGGCCTGCGCGTGAATCGTTTCCGGGCCTTCGCCCGCGGCGCGCATCGCCTGGAGGGAGCTGCTGCCTGCCGATTTGGACAGCTTGTGGCCATCCGCACCGATCACCAGCTCATGGTGAACGAAACGCGCCTCGAGGAAGCGGTCCAGGCCGAGCAGTTCAGCGATGTAGCGCTGGCAGGCCGAGGATGGCAACAGATCCAAGCCGCGGACGATCAGTGTGCTGCCGTGGTCAAGGTCATCGGCCAACGAAGCGATCTGGTAGGCTGCCCGGCCGGGCACATTGCCCACTGAACGCTGCCGGATCACCGGATCATCCATGACCATGGCCAGGTCCACCATCTCGTCCATCCCTTTCCAAGCGGGTATGCGGACCTGCCGCCCCATGGGCAGGCGAAGGCGAAGGGTGGCTCCCGGCGTCTCCGGTGGCAGGTCCTCTTCCCGGCACGCACACGAACGGAGACCTTCAGCACGCAGCTGCTCCAGTTGGGCCCGTGTGCAGGTGCAGGCGTAAAGCTCACCGGCGGTCCAAAGACGGTCGACCAGCTCTTGGTATCGGTGTAAGCGCAGACCTTGGGAATACCGGGCGCTGTGATCGGCGGCATCCGTTGGTCCCAGGTCCCAGCCGATCCCCAGCCAATGCAGGCCGTCGAAGATGTCCTGCACATAGGCGGGGCGCACCCGTTCGGCGTCCAGGTCGTCGATCCGCAGGCGCAGTGTGGCGTTCGTTCGGCTCGCCAGTTCACGGGTGAGCAGGAAGGCGATGGCATTCCCGGCATGCAGAAAACCGCTCGGTGTAGGGGCGAGCCGAGTGGCGTGCGGTCCTGGGGAGATGGAAAGCGCGTTCACACGGTGTTGCGTTCAGGCCCGACCAACAGGTGGACCAGCGTGCCCGGGGCGGGACTCGAACCCGCACAGCCCTTACGGACCAAGGGATTTTAAGTCCCTCGTGTCTACCATTTCACCACCCGGGCAAGGGGCTCGGACCATCTTCGGCGGCCGCCCGCGGACCGGTTCCGGTGTGGCCCAAAATAAGGATGCCTCCCGGTGTGGGAGGCATCTGGAGCGAGAAACGGGACTCGAACCCGCGACCCCGACCTTGGCAAGGTCGTGCTCTACCAACTGAGCTACTCTCGCGTAGGGGCTGCAAATATAGAAAGCTCCTGCGATCCACAAACACCTTGATCACCTTCATTCCATCACTTTCCCGATCCGCACGCGGATGTCCTTGACCCACAGCGTATCCGAGGATGAGTTCCAGAGGTAGAACCCCAATTCCTCCTCCGATACGGGGAAAAGATCCAGTGGTCGTACGATGTAGGCGGCATGGAAGACACCGTCGGCAGGTGGGCTCTGGAGGGGCACCGCCTCATAGTCGACCGTCCGATCTCCCAGTTTGCGTTCCAGTACAAGCCTTGGTTCGGCACCGCCGGCGCAGCGGTAGCGCAGATCAATGACGAGGTGATCGTGCCCTGCGCCCCTCAACTCACCCACCTGCGTTCGAAAAGCCGGGGTGTAAGGCCGTTCAGGAGATACCAGCACCTGCTCCTCGGAGACTTGGTGGACCGCGACGAGCGGCTTCGGGTCCGGGCCGCGGACCAACAACCAGGCGCCCGCATCCGGACCACCGGCGCGCAACTGGGGCACTGCGTAGTTGTCCTGAAGGAAGGCCCGCATGGACAGGCTCAAGGGCAGCCCGTGCCAGGCACAGGCCAGCGTGTCGGGCACAGGCATGCCGATCTGTTGCTCCAAGGCCAGCACCTCATCCGGCGCATCCACGCGCAGGACACGATGGGCCTGGCCATCCGGCAACGGCCGGTCCGTGTTGACCACCAATGGCACTTTGGACCATGCAGCCCATGCAGCTTCCACCTCGGCCCACTGTCCGGCGATCCGTGATGCCTTGGGGACATGTGCGAAGACCGACCAGCTCCACAGACCGATGAGGACGACCGTGGCCATGATCCACGGCCAGCGAAGGGCGGAGGACCAGGACAGGGCCAGGAGAAGGACGAACAGGGTCCCATGACCAACGATCAGGGCCCAACGCAAGGAGGATCGCTCGTAGCGCACGTCCACCACGTGATCTCCGGCGGGGACAAATGCACCGAAGGCCGCCACGTTCGCCGGGACCAGCGGAACAGCAGCGCCATCCACCTTCATCACCCAACCCGGGTACAGGTTCTGCTGCACCAGCAGGAACGACGGGCCTTGTGTGCTGGTCCGCACACTGAAGCCCTGGTGGTCGAAAGCCGATAATTCCGTCACTGGTCCGGAACCCAAAGCCAATTGTGGGATGTTGGCCTGCTGGTCGGGGATCCATACCACCTGCCTGTCCGCGATCGTGTCGTGTGGCGGTGGGCCATCGGCCGGCATCACACGCACATCATCACTGAGCGAGACCCACGGTCGTTGCAGCATCGATGCGTGCAGCAGCGGATGATCGCGGGTCAGCGTCTGGTGCCCCTTCAGCCAGAAAGAATTGAAGCCATCGTGCGAGGGTCCGTTCTGGAAATTGCGGGTGTTCAACCAGAAGGGATGGATAGCCGCCGCCCCATCGCGGTCCTGACCCATGGGATGCAGCACCGGGAAGACCGGCCCGCGCGGCTGGAGGTCCAGGCGGGCCTGCAAGGCGGACGGAGGTGCTTCATGCAGGCTGGTGGACCAACTGGCGAAATGCACGGCCGCCAGACCTTCCACCGCGATGATCAGCACCAGCCACCTGCGGTCCCACCCGCGTGCCAGCACCACCGCCGTGAACACCAGCAGCAGGAAGACCACCACGGCGTTCTGCAGCACCCGCGCCGGCCAGGTGGCCGATCGGGGATTGAGCACATGACCGAACAGATCACCCGCTGGATGCTGAACGAACAGGTGGATGCAGGCCGTGATCAGAAGGACGGACAGGCCTGCAACTCCGTACAGCATCCAGCGACGGCACCGGGGATCATGGAGCCTATGAAGCCCTTCCGCCGCCCAGGGCAGGAGACCGAGGGACACGAAATACCAGTAGTAGCTGGGGAAACGGAATAGATCGAGACCCGGCAGGAAGCGCCACAACAGGCCATGCAGCGGCGTTGCTGCCCCCAATGCCGCCAGGCCGCTCAGCAAGGCCGTTGCAAGGAAAATGACCGGTCGACCGCCCCGGACGAAAGGCAGGGCCAGCAATGCCAGGACCAAGGGCACCAGTCCGAAGAAAGCGTTCGCCATGGTGGGGTCGGTGCCCAACATGTCCACGTTCGCAGTGGCCATGGCCGGTAGCACGACCGAGGTCAGGCCGGACCAGGTCATCGGGTTCTGTTCGGCCTGTTCGAGCGAAAGTCCTCCGAGGCGTTCCACATGGTCACCCACTTCGACCACCGCATGGAGCGTCCCTGCGCTGGTGAACGCGATGAGCAGGATGGCTAGAGCACCGTGCACTACGATGGGCCGCAGCAGCGTGAGACCTCCCCCGCGCCATGCCTGCCAGAGTCCATGGACCACCAAGGCCATCAATGGATAGGCAGCAATGAGCAGGAAGGTGTGGTTGCCTCCCGTGATCAGCAGGTGAAAGAACACCGCCATCAAGGCCGTGTTACGCCAGCCGGGGGCATCGAGCCCGCGCAGGACGGACCAGATCGCCCAGGGAAGCCAGGCCGCGCTGATGACGGCGTAGAAGTGCATCGTGTGCGCCGTGAAAAAGCCCGAGAGCGCATAGGCCAGGCCGGCCAGCAGGGCCCCTTCTTCATGGCCCGTGAGGTGCAGCGCCAAGCGTCGCATGCCCCAGCCGCCGATGATGACGTAGCCCAGAAAGAGGACTTGCAATACGGCAGGCCCCATACCGACGGTCCCGGCCAGAGCGATGGCCTCCACATACCAGGCCGGGCCCTGCAGGTCGGCGTGCATGGGATAACCCATCTGCTGCAGGGGGTTCCACCAAGGCAGCGCAGCATCCTGCAGGCTGGTGGCGATGGACCAGCGCCAGGGTAGCCAACAGTTCATCGTATCGCCGTCGGTCAGGGCGTTCTGGAAGCTCGCCAATGGCCAATAAGCCAAGAGCACGAGCAGGGCGATGACCAGGTCGGCATGCTGCACCAGGGCGGAACGGAGCGCAACAGGTCGCATCGGGGCAAAGTAAGCGCGGGTGGCGTCGCCGTGATGCGGCTGGATCAGGCCTTCTTCAGTCGCGCCTTACCGGGGCTGGTGAGCCGCTTGATCTCATTCAGCTTCAGCAGTGCCTCCACGGGCGTCAGTGTATCGATGTCGAGGGCCTCGATCTCGGCCCGGATGCGCTCGATGGCGGGGTCGTCCAGTTGGAAAAAGCTCAGTTGCAGTTCGCGGCCCAGGCCATCGAGGCTCTGGTGCGGTGCACGGGCGGGACCTTCCTGGCCCACCGGAGCACCCAGGTCGCCGCCGTGGCTGCGTTCAAGATGCGCCAACACACTGCGGGCTCGGGCCAGCACAGCGGCCGGCATACCGGCCATCTGGGCCACATGGATCCCGAAGCTGCGGTCGCTTCCACCGGGCACCAGCTTGCGCAGGAACAGCACCTTACCATCCACCTCACGTACAGCCACGTTCGCGTTGCGGATGCGGGGGAAGGTGGCCGCCATCTCGTTCAGTTCATGGTAGTGTGTGGCGAAAAGCGTCTTGGGGCGCGTGGGATGATCGTGCAGGAACTCGGCGATGGCCCAGGCGATGGAGATCCCGTCGTATGTGCTGGTGCCGCGGCCGATCTCGTCCAACAGGACCAGGCTGCGATCGCTGAGGTTGTTGAGGATGCTGGCCGTTTCGTTCATCTCCACCATGAAGGTGCTCTCTCCGGTGGAGAGGTTGTCCGAAGCCCCCACACGCGTGAAGACCCGGTCCACCACGCCCAATTTCGCGGCCCGCGCCGGAACGAAGCTGCCCACCTGGGCCATCAGGACGATCAAGGCGGTCTGCCGCAACAGGGCCGATTTACCGCTCATGTTCGGGCCTGTGATCATCACGATCTGGCGGTCCGTGGCATCCAGCAGCACATCGTTGGCCACATACGGCACACCCGGAGGCAACTGCTGTTCGATCACCGGGTGACGACCGTCCTGGATGTCCAGGGTCCTGTCGGCGCCGATCTCGGGCCTGCAGTAATGCCAGGTGCGTGCGTTCATCGCAAAGGCCCGCAGCACATCCAAGGCGGCCAGTGCCGTGGCCGTGGATCGGATCGCCCCGATCTCGGCGACCACGCTCTCCACGAGACCGGCGTAACATTCCGCCTCCAGTGCAAGGATCCGTTCCTCCGCTCCCAGGATCTGCTCCTCGAGGTGCTTCAGCTCGTCCGTGACGTAACGTTCCGCGTTGACCAGGGTCTGTTTGCGCACCCATTCGGGCGGCACCCGCGACTTGTGGGTGTTGCGCACCTCCAGGTAATAGCCGAACACGTTGTTGTATCCCACCTTCAGGGAGGAGATGCCGGTGCGATCGCTTTCATGCTGCTGTATCCCCAAGAGCAGTTCCTTGGCGTGGGAAGAGACGTGCCGGAGCTCGTCCAGTTCGGGTAATACACCAGCGCGGACCACCCCACCCTTCAGGAGCGTGGCCGGTGGGACCGGCTCGATGGTCGCCGCGATGCGTACAGCGAGGTCCAAGGGGGGGTGCAGTTCTGCAGCGGCCTGTGCCAAGCCCCCCGGCATCGCCGACAAGGCCTGTCGCACCCGGTCAGCCGCCAACAATGCGTGATGGATGTGGACCAGTTCGCGGGGCATGATGCGGCCCGCAGCGGCCTTGCCTGCCACGCGCTCCAGGTCGTTG
>JBGTAJ010000245.1:0-11810 GCA_041749915.1 Flavobacteriales bacterium | reverse complement strand
ACCCACATCATCCGTGGGGATCGTGTGACCTGTCGGGCCGGAAATGGCCTGTCAACAGCCCCCAAGGCCACCCCAAGAACCATGGTCCAACTCAACCCCGATGACCAACTTCGGCAAAACCGGTTCTTCGGACTACCCAATGGTGTTGTCAATAGAAGGACCATTGAATCCTTTGATATCACGAACGGGCATTTTGGCACGGCTGACATCGATCTGTTGGGTTCTCTTGCCGAGGGAGAAACACCGCACTATCAGTTGACAGGATATGACCAAAATGAAGTGGTGGTGTTCGAACATGAGGAAGTACCAGTGGGACCACAGAGCTGGCCGTTGGTTTGCCATATCACCTGTGAATCCGACGCCTACGCATGGCGTATAAATTGTTATTCGAATGGAGCCCAATCGGCACTTGACTTGCAGAACGGAACCGATGACGGATCATGCTTCTATTTCTACGTACCTGACGATCAGTGGCTTCAGTTCAAGGAGGACAACCCCGATCCATCTGACTTTGGATTAGAACAAGCATGGAGCTGGTACGAAACATATGAGCCGGATCAATTTAATCCCCCACAAACTGACGTGGTAAGGCACGCAACACTTCCCAGCGGCGCCTTGGCTTTGAATGGTTTTCCGTGCACAAGCAACAATCCCCTCGACGGCGCCTGGGCCATTCGCAAGGACAGAGGTCCTTGGAGGGAACTTTACTCCTGGACGAGTGGCAACTACGGACAGCCTGCGCAGATTTGCGAAAGTCTTGTTGACGTTTACAACAACGATCCGCTTGTGATCAATAATCGCAATTCGCACACTCCAGATCTCCCAGAGCTGACCTGCTCTCCGCTGCCTTCGGGCGGAGGAGGTCTTGATTGGGGCGAACCAGGTGCGCCAGTAAGTTGCTATTCCATCAACGTCTGGGACGAGGATATCGAAGGCAATGTGATTGAGTTCACCGAAGTCCTCTTCAACTGTTTTACAGTTTATGACGAATCGTTCATGCCCAGCCTCGAGGACGTCCATGCAGTGGAAATCAAGCGCTGGACTCCTGAAGGCACTCTACCATTTCTCGACGTAACCTTACCAAGCAACAAGGACCCCAAGCTAATTCCCATCCCTAAAACCCAAGCAAATCCGGGCCTTTACGAATTCATGATCGTGCTCCGCGATGGCAAGGTCATACGCCACTTCGAAGCTATCGAAGTCCCAAAGACCATATCGGCAGATTTTGCAGCCTTTGTAGGGGTTAACGTGTATCCAGTTCCTGTTACGGACAAAGACTTTGCCATCGACTTCGACCTTCTGGCACCCATGGACATAGCCCTGACCATTGTGGACAACATGGGTATGACGTACCACACTGAGAGTTTGCAGTTCGGGTTGTCTGGTAAGAACAAACATGTGGTAACGATGTCGACGCCATGGTCCGATGGCATCTACCACGCAGTATTTCAATACGAAGACGGCTCGTCGGAATCCGTTTCCTTCACTGTTGATCTCTGATCAGTGCGTCAATGTCAGTTGCAAAACGCCCGACTTCATCGTCGGGCGTTTTTGCATCACACCCGTTGAATTCTCAGCATCGTATCTGAGACATGGCGCAGAGAACGTCGTTCCATTTCCTGCGGGAGATGGCTACCTCCTCTCCTGTGATGAGTTGTGCCCGATATCCGCCGTTTCGGCACAATTTGACCACTTTAGAGAGATTAATGACATGGGTATTGTGGCAGCGCATGAACAAGTCGGTTGGTAATCGCTGCTGGAGTTCTCCGATCCGCTCGCACGTAAGATGTTGCACACCCGTATGGCAATGTACATGAGTGTAACTGCCGTCCGCGCGAAGTCGGACTACGTGTTCATATGGGAGGTATAGGATACCGTCAGATGTGGGGACTAAGAACCGACCAGGGTCCTTCCCATTGTCGTCAACTCGTCCTTCGACGGGGCCACTAGCGTTGAGAAACTTCCTCATGACTGCATCATTGTTTTCCATAAAGGATGGTTCTGACCGTCAATTGCTGGCACTTGAAAAGTGATCTGCTTAGCACGGAGATCATCACATCAATGTGGGACTGACCAATAGTAGACCGCACGACTAGCCATATCTATCCATTGCATCCTATCGTAGATGTTAAGGCACAGCTGTTATGCGGGCTCTCAAATCGCATCACGAACATCAACCGACAAACTCTTCCACCCGTGAACTTGGAGTTACGGCTCAAGCAAGGCATAGAACGAATCTAACGCATAGTTTGATACTCAGTTATCCCAGCCGTAAACAATAATATTTACTTAATATACAGTCCTGGCAGGTCCTTCACCGCCCCCCAGGCACACCGCCCCCGCGCGGCTTCTCCGCTGGCGCGGGCGGCGCCGCCTTCTTCACCTGCCCATCCTCATACTCCACGGTCCTGGAGACGTTGCCGCTGCGGTCGTAAAAGGTCATGGTGCCGTGCAGTCGGCCATTGCGATAGTTCATCTGCTGCACCACCCTGCCGCGCTGGTCGTACACGGTGCAGGGGCCGTCGGGGTCGCCGAGGAGGAAGCTCTGCTCCCTCATCTTCACGCCGGCATCATCGTAGTAGGTCCACGCACCGGTGGGGGTGCCGTTGGCATAGGGGCCCTCGCTGATGGGCAGTCCGTTCACGCTGTAGCTGACCCAGCGCCCGCTCTTGCGGCCCTCGGCGTAGCTGCCCTCCTCGCGCACCCGGCCACCGATGGGCTTCTCGGGCACCGATTCGAAGTAGAACTTCCATGGACCGTTCTTCAGGTCGTCCTTGTAGGTGCCTTCAAAATCGGGCTGTCCATCGGGAAAGAAGCCCACCCAGATGCCGTCCATGCGACCGGCCTTGAAGGTGCCCTGGCCCTTGCGGCTGCCGTTCTCGAACCAACTGGTCCATTGGCCTTCCTCCACGCCCATCACGTAGGGGCCTTCCTGGAGCTTCTGTCCGCCTTCGTACCAGGTGGTCCACACGCCGTTCTTCACCCCGGCGGTGAAGGGGCCTTTCTTCCAGAACTGGCCGCCCTCGTAGAAATAGACCCACTCGCCCTCCTCCTTGTCGGCTTTGTAGGCGCCAGTGCTCTGCAGCTGTCCGTTGGGGTGCCACTGCTTCCATACGCCGTCGCGCAGATCGTTCAGGAAGGGTCCCTCCATTTCGCGGCTGCCATCGGCGCGGTACCAGGTCCAAGTGCTGTCCTTGAGGCCATCGGCATAACGCCCGGAGATATCCATGACGCCCGCTTTGGTCCAGTGCCGGAAGGTGCCGGTGAGGCGGCCCTGCACATAATGCTCGATCTTCTCCGGCTTGCCGCTGGAGTAGCCATATTCCCAGCGCCCCACCTTCACCCCGCCGCGGTACTGACCACGCTGCTGGTGGTTGCCGGCCGGGTGGTTCAGCACGCAGGGACCGTCGCGCACGCCCATGGCATAGGAACATTCCTCCTGCAGGGTGCCGCTGGGGAACCAGCTGCGCAGCACGCCGTTGCCTTCCCGGATGGTGACCACGCCCGTGCTGTCCCACGCGTCGGTGACGAGCACCAGGGAATCCTGCCACACCTCGCGCAGCATGGGAATGCTGTCCGGATGGTAATAGGCCCACACACCGGTCTTGCGGCCGTTCTTGTGCAGGCCCCGCTCCATGATGCTGCCGTTGCGGTAGCGGCTCACCCGCAGGCTGTCCTCCTGGCCCCGCTTGAACCAGCCGTCGTGCTGCACCTGTCCGTTCTCGTAGTAGATGCGCACCCGCCCGTCGCGTTCGCCAGACTTGAACTCGGCCTGTTCCATCAGGCGTCCATCGCGGTCGTAGAACTTCCATTCGCCCCACTCGCGGCCGTTCACCATCAGGCCTTCGCTGCGCTTGATGGTCTTCTTGGCATCCCAATGGTCCACGAAGGGTTCCACGGACTGGGCCATGGCGGAAAGGGAGAGCAGGGTGCCGAACAGGATGCCGAGGAGCCGGGTCATGGGGCGAAAGTAACGGGAGCACCGGGCCGCGGGGATGTACGCGGGGCGCTGCGGATGAACAACGCGGGACTGATCGGCCTTGGTACATGTATTGAACCACGGACCTGCCGGCCGGCAGGCGGGTACACACGGATGGACACGGATGTCCCGAGTGGGTAATCCTCTCCTTCGGAGAACAGTTCATGCCTCATCCGATCCTTCCACAAGTGTCGGTGTATGTTCCAATTTATCCGTGTTCATCCATGTCCATCCGTGGTTGATATCGTTCAAGTTTACGCGACCGCAGGGCGCGTAAGGCGCTAGATCCTTGGGCTGGCGGCGAGCAGGCCTACGGCTTTGGGCTTCCCCGCATGGTGGTGAACCGCTCCGGGTCTTGGCGTGTTCCTCCCGGGCCGGTCGTGCGCTTCCACGGCCCTTCCTCCTACCTTTCGCTCCCCATGCGCCTCGCTCGACATCGCCGCTCGGTCCTGATCCTTGCCCTGCTGGGTGTGGTGGCCCTGTTCGCCGCCTGGAAGGAGGCCGTTCGACCGGTGAAAGGTCCGCACGGCACGCTGGAGCTGGCCCTGCTGCGCAGCGAGGGCGACCTGCCGGTGCTCATCAGCACCTACTTCACCACTGCGGGGCGTTGTGGGGGCTGTCACGGTCATGACCCCGTGGGTCTGGCCAGCATCGACAGCCAAGGGCGCGATGTGAACGTGGTGGACGACTGGCGCAGTACCCTGATGGCGAACAGCGCGAGGGACCCCTTCTTCAAGGCCAAGGTGAGCCATGAGGTGCTGGTGAACCCCGGGCACCAGACGGCGATCGAGAACAAATGCCTGAGCTGCCACGCTCCGCTGGGCATGCACGAGGAACGCCTGCTGGGCAACCCGCCCTTCACCATGGCCATGCTGGACACCAGCATCATGGGGCAGGACGGGGTGAGCTGCCTCTCCTGCCACATGCAGTCCGAATCCCTCGCCGGCAGCTACTTCAGCGGCGAGCTCCAGTTCGATTCGGCGCGTGTCTATGGGCCCTATTCCGATGACCAGATCAACCCGGCCATCATGCAGTTCTTCGTGAACTTCACCCCGGGCTTCGGGTCGCACATCCTGAACAGCAAGGTCTGCGCCGGTTGCCATACGCTGGTCACTGAGACGATCGACCTGGAAGGCAACATCACCGGGGACAAGTTCGTGGAGCAGGCCACCTACCACGAGTGGAAGAACAGCATCTACAGCAGTACCGAAGTGCATTGCAACACCTGCCACATGCCCCGGATCCAGGACCCGATCCTCCTGGCTGCTGATTATCCGTTCCTGAACGCGCAGACACCCTTCGGGCTGCACCACCTCGCCGGAGCGAACGTGCACATGCTGGAACTGATGAAGGCCAACAAGACCGCCCTGGGGATACCGGCCACGGACGCCCAGTTCGACAGCACCATCGCGCGCACCCGGCACCTGCTCACCCAGCGCACCCTGGACATCGACCTGGACCTGGAGGGCCGTACGGCGGATACGGCGTTCTACAGCGTGCAGCTCACGAACCGCGCCGGGCACCGCTTCCCGAGCGGCTATCCCTCGCGCCGCGCCTTCATCGAATTCGTGGTGCTGGATGCCATGGGCGACACCGTCTTCAAGAGCGGCCGCACCGATGGAACCTACGAGGTGGAAGGGCATGACGAAGGTTTCGAGCCACACTACAACGTCATCCGCGCAGGCGATGAGGTGCAGATCTATGAGCTGGTGATGGGCGATGTGAACGGCAACGTCACCACCGTGCTGGAACGCGCGAAGGACCCGATCAAGGACAACCGCCTGGTGCCGCTGGGCTTCAGCATGGGGCACCCGAGCTACGACACCACCCGGATCGCCGGTGCCGCACTGATCGACCCCGACTTCAACCGGGACGTGAACGGCATGGAAGGCAGTGGCACCGACATCGTGCGCTACCATGTGCCGCTCAACGGCACCACCAGCGCATTGCGGGCCTTTGCCAAGGTGTACTACCAGCCGATGCCGCCCCTGTGGAACGCGGAGATGTTCAGCGTGCAGAGCGCTCCCATCGATACGTTCCGGGAAATGCTCGACGCCTCCGACGGAAGCCCCACGTTGGTGGCCGGCGACTCCCTGTTCCTGGGACCGCTGGGTCTGCCGGAAAGGGTGCAGGACCTGGTGCAGATGCACCCCAACCCTACCACCGACGGCTGGGTGACGCTGGGCACACGCAACGGCCTGCCCTTGGAGCCCATCGGCGTGAACGATGCCAGCGGACGCGCGGTGGCCCTGCGCAGTGAGCGCAGCGACAACGGCTGGCGTTTGCAGCTTCCGGACCTGCCGGGAACCTATTACATCCGCGTGCGTGTCGCCGGTGAAGTGGTCCTGCTCCGGGCGGTGCGCAGTGGCTATGGCCGATAAATGCTGACCCTCGCCGAGATCCGCATCCATCCCGTGAAATCGCTCGGCGGCTTCACGGTGCAGGAAGCGCAGCTCACCGACCGCGGCCTGGAGCATGACCGACGCTGGATGTTGGTGGACGAAGCGGGCAACTTCATGACACAGCGTGAAGTGGGCACGATGGCATGCCTCCACACCAGTGGTGCTACCGAGGGCTTCCGGGTGACCGACATCCGAACAGGAGCAACGCTCGATCTGCCATGGAGCCTTAGCGCTGGATCGGAACGCATGTGCTCGGTCTGGAGCGACCGGGTACGGACCCTCGTGGGCGAACCCGCCTGGAGCGACTGGTTCAGCGCGCAGCTGGGCCGCAGTGTGCAGCTGGTGTACATGCCCGATGCCACCAAGCGCCGCACCGATGGACGCTACGCCAAGGGCCTCACCTCGCTCAGCGATGGCTTCCCCTTTTTGATCGTTTCTCAAGCATCGTTGGATGACCTGAACGCTCGCGGTCAGGCCTGGGCACAGGTGCACAAGAGCACATGGGCACAGGTCCCCATGGAGCGTTTCAGGCCCAACTTCGTCGTCGCAGGCGGCACCGCTTTCCAAGAGGACGCGTGGACCGACATCCGCATCGGCGATGCCCGTTTCCAACTGGTGAAACCCTGTGCGCGATGCGTGGTGATCACCACGGACCAGCGGACCGGCGAACGCTACAAGGAGCCCCTGCGCACCCTGGCCACCTACCGCAGCAAGGGGAACAAAGTGCTGTTCGGCATGAATGCGATGGGCGATGCAACAGGTTCGATCCATGTGGGCGATCTTGTGCACGCATGATCCACTCCATCCTTTCGGACAAAGCCACGCGCCTGTTCCTGGTCCTCGGAGGATTCTTCGTGGCCAACGCCCTGATCGCCGAGATGATCGGCGTGAAGCTCTTCCAGCTCGAAGACCTACTGGGCATCACCAAAGCCGACTTCACCCTGCTGGGCCAGCCGCACCTGAGCTTCGTGCTCAGCGTGGGTGTGCTGCCCTGGCCCATCGTGTTCATCATGACCGATGTGATCAACGACTACTACGGTGTGCGCGGCGTGCGCTTCCTCACCCTGCTCACCACAGCACTGATCACCTTCGCTTTCGTGGTGATGTACTTCGCCATCCACATGCCGCCGGAACAGGGTTGGTGGCTGGGCAGCAGTGCGGCTCAGGGCGTGCCGGACATGCAGGCCGCCTTCACCAGCATCTTCGGCCAGGGCATGAACATCATCCTCGGTTCGCTCGCCGCCTTCGTGGTGGGACAGCTGGTGGATGCCTTCGTGTTCCGCGGCATCAAGCGGTTCACCGGCGACCGGCGCATCTGGCTGCGGGCCACGGGCAGCACGCTCCTCAGCCAGCTCATCGACAGCGTGGTGGTGACCTATGTGGCCTTCTGGATCTTCAAGGACATGAGCTTCCCCATGGCCACGGCCCTGGTGTTGACGGCCTACACCTACAAGTTCAGCGTGGCGATCCTGAGCACACCCCTGGTGTACCTGGCGCATTGGGGCATCGAGCGCTACCTGGGGAAGGAGCGAGCGGAGGAGATGCGTCGCATGGCGATGACGAGCTTGAAGGCACAATGAGCACGGCCACATACTTGACCCGACCTGTTCGCCGTTGCATGCCGGAAACCAGGCCATGCAGAGCAGAGCGACCGCCATGTCAAGCACTTGGGTCCGTCCCGTGGGCGCCATGGGGCGACGCGAGATCCTGCTGCTAAGCCTGCTCGTCTGCCTGGTGCTCTTGGGGCGGGCCGGGTACGACCGGCTGAGCGCCGAAGAGCTGTGGCCCTTGCTGGAGCCCACGGCAGCGGTCATCGGAGCGTTCACCAACGCCCCCTACCTGTCCGATCCCGTGACCGGTATCGCCTTCCCCGGACTCGGCATTGTGCTGGACCGCAGCTGTGCAGGGGGGCACTTCCTGCTGCTGCTCACCGCACTGAGCTTGTGGTGGATGCGCAGGACATTGCGCGCCGATGCCAGGAGCATCTCGATCGTGGCCTTGGTGTTCGTCGGCTCCTATCTGCTGACGATAGCGAGCAACACCATGCGCGTATGCTGCTCCCTGATCGCCATCACGGTCGACCCCACCGGATGGGTGGCCGGAACCGACAGCATGCATCAACTGATCGGTATCGTGATCCAGCTCTTCCTCCTCATCCTCACCCATGGGATCATCATCCGCTTCTCCTTCCCTTCCACCCTCCGCGCGTGACCCCCGCTGGCTTTGGCTGGGACACACCCTGCCGGCAGCGATCATCGTGACCCTCTACCTGAGCGCCTATGCGCTTGTGGGCACCCTGCTGGATGCGGATACGATCGAACGGTGGCGGATCGGAGGCGGACTGCTCGTTGCCACGCACATCCTGTTCGTGCTGCTCTCGATCCACTGGCACCGCACAGTGCAGCCCGTGCCGATCTGGGCTGCACTGCTTTCGCTGGCGCTGCACTCCGGACTGGCCGCCTTCGTGCTGTTCGCCTCCAATGAACTCCTCCCGCGCGAGGTGCCTGATTGGATGTTCCCACCCGAGCTGTTCAGGCTCTCCATGGCGCTGCCGCTGATCCCCGCCCTCCAGTCCTTGTACATCCTGGTGCAAGCCTCCCTGAAGCAGAACGACAGCCTGATCCGTACGATCATCCATGTGACGCTGATCCCGCTCGGCTGGTACCTCGTGTTCACCATGATCACCAGTGTGCCGTCCGGCCGTTGGCTGCACAGCGGCCTTGCTGTCATCGGCACGCTCACCCTGGTGTGGTTCCTCTTCCACCTGATGAAGTTGGTCACCCAGTTCGTGAGACGCAGCCAGGCCCGATGGTCGCTCCATGAACTCTTCTGGCGCATTCCACTGGCCGTGGTCTTCCCGCTGCTCGGCCTGTTCCTCCACACCTACACCTTCGGCGAACGCTCCGGCTCAGGGCCCTTGGGCGACTTCTCCCATCCGCTGTTCTTCATCCTTGCAGTGCTCAACGGAGCATTGGTGTGCGCACCGCTCCCGGAGGGAAGGACCAGCCGCATGCTGCTCTTCTTCCTGCGGGGCATCGGTCTCAGCTATGTGCTCTACTTCGCGCTGGTCTTCCTGCCCTTCCTGCCCTTTGCCATCGTGCTGGTGGTCTTCTTCGGCGTCGGCCTGTTGATGCTCGTTCCATTGGCCTTGCTGCTGTTGCAGCTGGGCGATGTGCTGCGCGATGCCACATGGCTGCAGGCCCAGGGAGAGGGTGCCCGCAAGTGGGTGCTGTTCGCTGCCGGCGCCATGGTGCTCCCGGCGGCACTGACGCTGCTGTTCATGCGCGATGCACGCGTGCTGGAACAAAGCCTGACCTATGTCCATGCTCCCGACCCACACACCCGCGTGGAGCCACCTTCACAAAGCGCCATCGCTCGGGTAACGAAGGCCGGTCGCAGGCACAAGACACGCGTGACGAACGACTTCGGCACAAATGGCATCCCCTTGATCTCCGGATGGTACGACCGCATCGTCTTCCAAGGCCTTACGCTGAGCGATGCCAAGCTCGATCAGCTGGATGCGGTGTTCCTCGACGGGCCCGCCTCATCGGAACAGGTGCCAAGGCAACGCTGGGTCAGCACCTTCCGGCCACCCACCGGCACCGTGCATCTGGACACGATCGCCACACGAAGCACCCTCGACCCCTCCACGAACACCTGGAGCACCTGGGTGGAACTGGGCCTCACGAACGATGCCACCTGGCAGGCGGAATACGCCACCACCTTCCATCTGCCTCCGGGTGCGTTCATCAGCGACCACTACCTGATGATCGGCGATCGGCGGGCGGAAGGAATACTGGCCGAACGGAAGTCGGCTTCCTGGATCTACCGGCAGATCACCACCATCACCCGGCAGGACCCCAGCCTGCTGCGCTACATCGCACCGGACCGCATCGAACTGCGCGTGTTCCCCTTCGCACAGCATGAACGGCGCACCACCGGGTTCGAGATCATCACCCAGGAGCCTTTCCTCCTGCGCATCGATAGCGCTGAGGCATGGGTGGGCGAGCCTTCCACCACGGTGTCCGCTCCGGTCCTGAACGCCACCGATGGCAGCGCCGTGCTGATCCAGGCACACGCCAAGGATGCCCTTCCGTCGATCGTGCCGAACACCACGCTCTGGTGCATCCTTGACCGCAGCGCCCGCAGCGAGCCCTCGACCGCAGGGCTGATCGCTGCATTGGAGCGTGTTCTGGACCGGACAGCCATGAGCAACGTGCACGTACGCTATGTGCTTGCGAACAGTTCCGCGGAGGAAGTGAAGGCCGGTGAATGGCAGGAAGCGTACCGTGGAAGCCCGAAGCAGGGCGGCGTGCTACTTGATCGCGCCATCGACCTGGCGTTGACCCATCACAGGACAGCGCGTACGGAACGACCCGTGCTCCTGTTGGTCAGCGCGGATGCCGAACAGATCGTCACCACCGAGCGCATCCCCTATGCCTTTTCGGCTCTGGGCCTGCATGCGGAATGGTTGGTCCTTGCACCGGACGAGCGCCTTCTGCGCCACGGCCCCTCCGGTCGGATCGGGTCGGATGAAAGCGCGTTGGAACAGGTGCTGAACACGACCCTGAAGGCCTGGCCCGACGCGCAAGGCATAAGGGCCCTGCTTGCCGATGATGGCGACCCCTCACTGGTCCTGCTTGATGGAACATCTCCCACAACGATCGCGAAGGGCGCACTGGCCAAAGGCCTGGATCTTTTCACGTATCACGGTCTGAACGCGTTGGAGCCGCATCGCACCCTTCAGGAGCAACATGGTGATGCACGCCGCAGCCTGGCAGCCGGCATCCTGAGCCCGGCCACCGCGTTCATCTGCCTGGAGACCGAAGCACAGGAGATCGCTTTGCAACGCAAACAGGAGCAGGTCCTGAACGGATCCTCCCTGATGGATGCAGGCGAGGAACTGCAGTCCATGAGCGAGCCTGGGGATCTGCTCCTGCTGATCATGCTGGCCCTCCTGCTCACCTGGTCGTGGCACCGATCACGCCTGCAGGCGCATCAGGGGTAGGGGATCAACTTCCCGATGTCCAGCGCACCACGCTCTGGTCCACCGGTTTCACCGTGCGCAGGTAGTCGTAGATGGCACCGAGGTCCTGCTCTGTCATGCCCGCATACATGGCCCAGGGCATGATGGTCTGGAACTCGCCCTTCATCATGTCCACCTTCGGGGCCACGTAACTGCTGTCCGCGTAGAGCTTGAACCGGGCGATGAACTGTTCGCGCGTCCAGCCACCGATGCCGGTCTCGTGCGGCGTGATGTTCGGCGTGCGCAGCTCGGCACCGCCGGGCATCTGGAAGAGGAAGTCGCCCGCGAAGGGTTCTCCGATGAACTCGCCCTTCTCCTGCTTGGTATGGCAGTCGTAGCAACCCGCGGCGTTGGTGACGTACTCACCGTAAGCGACCGCGTCCGTCATCGGCGGGAGCTTGCC
>JBGTAJ010000244.1:0-16229 GCA_041749915.1 Flavobacteriales bacterium | reverse complement strand
CTGGGCAGGCCCTTGGTGAGGAAGGCGTGGACGAAGGGATGGACGCTCACGGTAAGGCCGTTCATGTCCTTTTCGGTGAGCAGGTAGTTCAGTGTGTTCTCGATCTCATCGATGATGAGGATGGCGGCCTGCACCTCGCCGGTACCGTTGCAGGTGGGGCAGCTCTCGCTGGTGTCGATCTCCGTCTCGGGCCGCACGCGCTGGCGCGTGAGCTCGATGACGCCGAAGCGTGAGGGGGGCAGCACGTTGTGCTTGGCCTTGTCGTCCTCCATGGCATCCTTCAGCGTCTTGTGGAGGATGCGGCGATTCTCGGGTTCGTAGAGGTCGATGAAGTCGATGGCCACGATGCCGCCCATATCGCGCAGGCGCAACAGGCGGGCGATCTCGAGGGCCGCCTCGACGTTGATGTCCAGGGCGTTCTTCTCCTGGGCCTGGTTGCCGCCCTTGCGGCTGCCGCTGTTCACGTCGATGACGTGCATGGCCTCGGTCTTCTCCACGATGAGGTAGGCCCCGCTGGAGAGCATGACCTGCCGGCCGAAGGCCTGCTTGATCTGCTTGTTGACCCCGAAATTGTCGAAGATGTCCAGCTTGCCCTTGTAGTGCTTGACGATGCCCTTCTTCTCCGGGGCGGTCTTCTCCAAGGTCTGGTAGATCTCCTCGGCCAGGAGCTCGTCATCCACGTGGATGCTGGTGAAATCCTTGTTGAGCAGATCGCGCAGCACGGCGTTGGTGCGATCGATCTCGCCCAGCACCTTTTTGGGCGGCTGGGCGTTGCGCATGTTGTGGAACATGACGTCCCAGCGCTGCATCAGGGTCTTGAGGTCGCTCTCCAGGTCCTCGGTCTTCTTGTCCGCCGCGTTGGTGCGGATGATGACGCCGAAGTTCTTGGGGCGGATGGCCTGCATCAGCTCCTTGAGGCGCTTGCGTTCCACCTCATCGGTGATGCGGCTGCTGATGCTGACCTTGTTGATGAAGGGCACCAGCACCATGTAGCGGCCGGCGAGTGTCACCTCGGCGGTGAGGCGCGGGCCCTTGGTGGAGATGGGCTCCTTGGCGATCTGTACCAGGATGCTCTGGCTGGCACTGAGCACATCGCCCAGCTTGCCGTCCTTGGGAATGTCGGGTTCGAGCTTCCAATCGTCCAGCAGGCTGGAGGTGGAAGTGCCGGACACGGCGCCCTTGGCGAACTTGAAGGCGTTGCGGTACTGGGGACCGAGGTCGAAGTAGTGAAGGAAGGCGTCCTTCTCATGGCCCACGTCCACGAACGCGGCGTTTAGGCCAGGGGCCACTTTGCGCACTTTGGCGACGTGGACATCGCCCACGGCAAAGCCTTTTTCGGTGCGTTCGCGGTGCAGTTCGGCGAGGACCTTGTCCTTGAGCAGGGCAATGGAGACCTCTCCGGCACCTGAACGGATGATCAGGTCGATGTTCACGCGTTGATCCGCATGGAAGGATGGATGAAGCGACGGTGATGACGCCGTGCATAAAGCCGCAAGGGCCCCGAAGACCAGATGCCTTCGGGGCCACGCAAGGGCCAGGCGTCAGAAGGACCTACCGGTTCTTCTTCTTGTGCCTGTTCTTCCGCAAGCGCTTTTTGCGCTTGTGCGTGGCCATCTTGTGCCGCTTTCTTTTTTTACCGCAAGGCATGGGTCCTCAGTGTTGTTTGTTCTCTAGCTCGATGAGGAAACGGTCCATCCCATTGATGATGGCCGTGTCCGTGGTCAATGTCCTGTACTTTTCGAAGCAAGCGATCGCTTGATCGATGCTGTCCAGTGTTGCATAGGTGCGCCCCAAATAGAACCAGACGTCGGGGAAGGCCTCTTCGTCCAGGTCCCTCACCTTCTTGAACCGCTCCAGAGCCTTGTCGTACTGACCGCTCTGGATGGAGAAGAGCCCCAGGTGCCAATGTGCCTCCACGTTGTCGGGGTCCTCCTGCAGCACTTCCCGCAGCATCATGATCCCCCGCATGGGGTCATCCCCTTGCACCAGTGCCACCGCTTCGGCGGTCTTCACTTGTGAGGGGCTCATGGCCGGGGCCGCTGCCTGCTCTTTCCCGGAAGGTGTCCGGGGCGCCAGTACCAAAAGAACGATCACCACCACCGCCCCTGCGAGGGCCAACAATTGAGGCTTTTTCAAGCCCATCATGGCTTACCTCCCTGCGAACGGTTCTTCACCTTGTCGACGAATGTGTCGGCAGGCTTGAACGCCGGCACGTCGTGCGCCGGAATGATGATGGTGGTGTTGCGGGCCAGGATCCTACCGGTCTTCTGGGCCCTGTGCTTCACCACGAAACTCCCGAAGCCCCGGAGATGGACGTCCTCGCCCTTCTCCAGACTGTTCTTGACCTCCTCCATGAAAGCCTCCACGGTCGTCAAAACCACTTGGCGTTCCACTCCGGTGCGCTTAGCGATGATGCTGACCAGTTCTGCCTTCGTCATACCCTTCTTCGGTTTGGGGCGGCAAAGATAGCCGTTCCAGTGGATCGCACAACCCATCTTTGTAGCTGCATGTCAACGGCTTGGTTCAGCAAAGCTCTGCTACCCTGGTACCGGGAGCACCAACGCCCCCTTCCCTGGCGCAGATCCGCGCCTTCGGCCGCTGGTCCCGCGGACCCTTACCGCATCTGGCTCAGCGAGGTGATCCTGCAGCAGACCCGGGTGGACCAGGGCACGGCCTACTGGCACCGTTTCGTGGAGCGATACCCCACCGTCCATGACCTGGCCAAGGCCCCGGAGGATGAGGTGCTGCGCCTGTGGCAGGGCCTGGGCTACTACAGCCGCGCCCGCAACCTGCGCACCGCCGCCCGGCAGGTGGTGGAGATCCACGGCGGGCAGTTCCCGCAGGACCATGAGCAGCTGAAAGGCCTGAAAGGCGTGGGAGATTATACCGCCGCGGCCATCGGCTCCATCGCCTTCGGGTTGCCCGAAGCGGTGGTGGACGGCAACGTGTACCGCGTGCTGGCCCGGGTGTTCGGAATCGATACGCCCATCGACAGCACCGAGGGCCGCAAGCAGTTCCGTACGCTGGCCGCCGGTCTTCTGGACCTGCAACACCCCGGGGACCATAACCAGGCGGTGATGGAACTGGGTGCCCTGGTCTGCACACCGAAGAAGCCCCGCTGTACTGACTGTCCGCTGTCCGCGAAGTGCATCGCTTTGCGCACCGACCGCATCGCCACGCTACCGGTGAAGGCCGGCCGGACCACCATACGGACGCGCCACTTCAACTACCTGCACATCCAGCGCGGTACCGGCCTTTACCTGAGGAAGCGCGGCGGGAAGGACATCTGGCAGGGCCTGTATGAGCTGCCTCTCCTGGAGACGGACAAGCCACTGACCCGACGCAGCTTCATGGCAGCCCTGAAACAGGAGTTCGGTGAAGGCTGGACCGTACTGGCCTTGACGGGACCGGTGAAACATGTACTGAGCCATCAGCACATCCTGGCGCTGTTCTGGCAGGTGCTGCCACCCAAGGGTTTTCGGGCGCCGACGGAGTGGAAAGCCGCGAGCCGGAAGGCCTTGGACACTCATGCCCTGCCACGCTTGCTGGAGCGATATGTGGCTTGCAGCCTCACGGAAGGGCAACGCTGATCGAAGCCCTATCTTCGTCCATTCATCGAACACCACATGGCTGGAGTCAACAAAGTGATCCTGATCGGCAACCTGGGTGCTGACCCCGAAGTGCGCCACCTGCAGAACGGCGCGAGCGTGGCCAATTTCCGCATCGCCACCAGCGAGACCTACAAGGACAAGACCACCGGTGAGAAGCGCGAGCAGACCGAGTGGCACAGCATCGTGGCCTGGCGCGGGCTGGCGGAGATCACCGAAAAGTACCTCCGCAAAGGCAGCAAGGTGTATGTGGAAGGCAAGTTGCGCACCCGCCAATGGCAGGACAAGGACGGCAACACCAAGTACACCACGGAGATCCATGCCGACGAGATGACCCTGCTGGACCGTCCCACGGGCAGTGACAACAGCCCGGCGATGACCGCACCGCGCCCCGCCACGGCCGGTCAGCCGGTCAGCAATGTAGCGGTGTCCCAGGCACCCGACGATGCGGACGACCTGCCGTTCTAAGGCCACCGCACCTTCCACCTAGCACCGCCGGTTTGGAGCCTCCGTCCGCATATCCGTTCACCATCGCCCTGTACCTGCGTGCACTGGACCCCGTGACGGGTGTGGTGCTCGCGGCGATCGCCCTGTTGCTCGTGGCCTCTGCGGCGATGAGCGCAAGCGAGGTGGCCCTGTTCTCCCTCACCCCCACCCAGCTCCGCGACCTCAAGGAGCGCGGCGGCAGCGCGGGGCAGCGGGTGCTGGACCTGCTGGCGAAACCCCGTCGCCTGCTGGCCACCATCCTCATCGCGAACAACTTCGTGAACGTGGGCATCGTCATCCTGAGCACCTACGCGGTGAACAGCCTGCTGGAGATGGACCGGATGCCCACCTACGTGGTGTTCGGCATCCAGGTGTTGGCGGTGACCTTCGTGATCCTGCTCATCGGCGAAGTGCTTCCCAAGGTGTACGCCACCACGGCACCGATGCGCGTGGCACAGGGCATGGCGGGGCCGCTGCTGGTCATGCGCACGCTCTTCAAACCCATCAGCGAAACGCTGGTCCGAAGCACCACCTTCATCGAGAAACGCTACACCAAACGCAGTACGCAGAACATCAGCGTGGATGCCCTGGGGCACGCCTTGGAACTGACCCAGGACGCCAGCACCACGGTGGAGGAACAGCGGATCCTTCGGGGCATCGTGAAGTTCGGCAACTTCGAGGTGCGCCAGATCATGCGCCCCCGGACCGAGGTGGTGGCCTTCGCCCAGGAGATCACCTTCAAACAACTGCTGGCCTCGATCGTCGATTCAGGCTTCTCTCGCGTGCCCATCTACGAGGACACGCTGGACCGCATCGTAGGCATCCTCTACATCAAGGATATCCTGCCGCACATCGACAAGGAGGACCTGGACTGGCACAGCCTGATGCGCTCGCCCTACTTCGTGCCCGAGAGCAAGAAACTGGACGACCTGCTGAAGGAATTCCAGAGCGAAAAGGTGCACCTGGCCGTGGTGGTGGATGAGTACGGCGGTACGAGCGGGATCATCACGTTGGAGGATGTCATCGAGGAGATCGTGGGCGACATCACCGACGAGTACGATGACGAGGACCTGATCTACAGCAAGCTGGACGACCGCACCTGGGTGTTCGAGGGCAAGGCCCCGCTCCCCGATGTGTACCGCGTGCTGGGCGTGGACGGCAAGCTCTTCGAGGAGAACAAGGGCGACAGCGGCACCCTCGGCGGCTTCATTTTGGAACTCACGGGCCGCATCCCCAAGAAAGGCGAGCGCGTGGACCTCCAGAACTACAGCTTCGTGGTGGAGGCCTCGGACAACAAACGTGTGCGGCGCGTGAAACTGATGATGCGCGATGAGGCTGCGGGTTGAGCTCATCCCCCTCGCCTTCGGCACGCTGCTCCTGGTGGGCTGTGCCGAGGAGCCGACGCCCCGGCCACGGGGCTACTTCCGCATCGACCTGCCCGAACAGAGCTACGTGAGCTGGGCGGACAGCAGCGTGATGGCCGCGGAGATCCCGGCCGCGGCACGGGTACAAAGGCGGCAACGCGAAGGAGCTGCAAAGTGGTACGATGTACGCTACAGCGCGCTGCGCGCCACCGTGCACCTCACCTGGACACCGGTGGACGGTGCGCTGGGTGAATTGATCGAAGGGGCACACGTGTTCAAACAGACCCATGAGAGCAAGGCCGCACGCATCGGCAGCGAGCGTGTTCTGCGGCCGGAGGAACGGGTGTTCGGGACTATGTTCAAGGTGGAGGGCGATGTGGCCAGTCCTTTCGTGTTCTACCTCACGGACAGCACGGACAACTTCCTCTACGGTGCGCTCTATTTCGATGTGCGCCCCAACGCAGATTCGCTGGCGCCGGTGACGGAACGCATCCGCGCCGACGTGCAGCACCTGGCCACTACGCTGCGCTGGCAGTGATCCCGCGACCGGTGCGGTGCAGGGCGATCAGCATCACCGCCAGGAGCAGGAGCGCCCCGAACTGGTGCGCCACACCAAGGGAGATCTGCACCTGGGTGAGCAGCGTGAACACACCGAGCAGGAACTGAACGGCCACCATGCCGATCATCAAGGTCCAGACGCCGCGGAGACTTGGCTCCTTCCGGTAGCGCAGGGCGAAGGCCACCACAGCGATGGCCACCAACCACGCCAGGTTGCGGTGGATGAACTGCACGCCATCGCGGTGGTCGGTGAAGTCCTTGCACAGGCTTCCGAAAGCGGTGACGTTGGCGGGCATGAACTCACCGTTCATCAAGGGCCAGGTGTTGTACATGCGGCCGGCGTCCAGGCCTGCGGTGAAGGCGCCCCAGATGATCTGCAGCACCACCAGTGCCAGCAGCCAGCGCACCTGGGTGGCCTGAGGCGAACCATCGCCACCGATGGCACGGCGCTCCTCCCGCAGGTCGAGCACGGTCCAGAGCACCAGGGCGAACACCGTGAAGGCCGCCGAAAGGTGGATCGCCAGCCGGTAGTGGCTCACATCGGGGTTGTCCTGCAGGCCGCTGGCCACCATGAACCAGCCCAACGCGCCCACCGATCCGCCACCGATGAGGATGGCCACAGTACGTTTGAGCAACCAGCCCTTCAGCAGACCTTTCCAGAGGAAGAGGGCGAAGGGGATGATGAAGACCAGTCCCATGAGGCGGCCCCAGTTGCGGTGGAGGTATTCCCAGAAGAAGATGCCCTTGAAGCCCGCGAGGTCCATGTGCTGGTTCTTCAGCGTGTACTCCGGGATCTGTTGGTACTTGGCAAAAGCCTCCTGCCATTCGGCCTCGTTCATCGGCGGAAGGGCACCCATGATGGGCTTCCACTCGGTGATGCTGAGGCCGCTGCCGGTGAGGCGCGTGATGCCGCCGATGAGCACCATGCACGCGATGAGGATACAACCTGAGATCAGCCAGTAGTTGACCGGCCTGAGCGGATACGCTTCCCTTGGAACCATGCGGTGTGCAAAAGTAACCAACACCACATGCAGGGAAGGGTTCGCACATCACCGGGGATGCGCTGAAAAAGGTGCGCGCAAGGCCAGCGCAGGAAGGAAACGTCGAGATCTAGCCGCGGAGCAATCCGGCGAGCAGCGACACCACGTTGGGCAGCAGGGTGGTGGACGGCGCGTAGACGCTTACACCGCTTTTTTCCTTGTCCCCGGCGGCTTCGTCGGTGGTGGCACCTGCACCACGCACCTGCTTGGTGATGGTGACGGCCAGCACCTTGTACTGCCCGTCGTGCAGGGCCTGGATGGCCTCCACCATCTGGGCATCGGTGACCTGGCTCTCGTCGTAGGTCACGATGGCGTGATCGCGTTCGTCACCCTCCACGAAGGTGATATCGGTACCGGCCACACCGGGCAGCTTGGCCAGGGCCTTCTTGATGGAACCGCCGCACATCATCTCGCAGCTCATGCCATCGATGCTCAGGTCGGCCACGGTGACGGGTGTGCCGCTGGTGATGGCCACCTCGTTCACCACACGCTCGATGCCCGCCAGTGCGGCATCGGCGGCCACTTCGGCCGGCTCCGGCGCAGTGCTGCACGACGCCATCAGGACGAATGCGGCCAGGGGGAGGAGCAGAAGGTGTTTCATGATCGATGCGGTGTTGGCATGCATGGGACGAACGGGTACCCAAAGAGGTTACAAAAGTAATTCAACTAAGGCGCTGCGGTACTTTCGCCGTCCCTTTTCGAACGGACCGCCCCGCCGGCTGTTCTCACCGCCATGGAACGTGAACGGCCCACCCCGCTTGTCTGGCCCCTGTTGATCATCCTGGCCCTGGTCTGGGGCAGCTCCTTCATCCTGATGAAACGCGGGCTGTACGAGGATGGTGTGCCCATGTTGAGCGCCTGGCAGCTGGCCACCGTACGGCTCTCCATCGCCTGGCTGGCGCTATCGCCCTTCCTACTGCGCCACTACGGCTTCCTGCGGACACACGCCCTGCCGCTCCTGGGCACGGGGGTGCTGGGCAACGGCATACCGGCCTTCCTTTTCGCCACGGCCCAGAGCCGCATCGACAGCTCCCTCTCGGGCATGCTCAACAGCCTGACGCCGCTGATGACCCTGCTCACCGGCGTGCTGTTCTTCGCCATCCGGGCCCGGGGCATCCACCTCATCGGCATCGTGGTGGGCCTGGTGGGGGCCGTGGGGCTGATCTTCTCGAACAGGGACGACGGTCCCCTCACCTTGTCCATCTATGCCCTGATGCCGGTGATCGCCACGTTGTGCTACGGCCTGAGCGGCAACATCGTGAAACGACAGCTCTACAGCCTGCCTCCCATCGCCACCGCCGCGCTGGCGCTCACCTTCGTGGGTCCGGTGAGCATCGTGCTGGCCCTGACAAGCGGGCTGCCGGAGACCTTAAGGACCGTTCCCGGGGCCTGGAAGGCACTGGGCTACGTCGCCGTGCTGGCGGTGATGAGCTCCGCCGTGGCCTTGGTGCTTTGGAACGTATTGCTGCAGCGCACCTCGGCCCTGCGGGCCTCGTCGGTGACCTACCTGATGCCGGTGGTGGCCATCGGCTGGGGTCTGCTGGACGGCGAATCCATCGCGTTCCAGCAGCTCGCCATGATCGCGCTGGTGCTCAGCGGTGTCTACATCGTGAGCGTCGCCGAGCGCCCGATGACCAGCGAAGCCCTGGCTGCCACATCTTTGCGCCATGTATCAAGGCCAGAAGGTGATCGTGGTGCTGCCTGCCTACCGGGCGGCGCTGACGTTGAAACAGACCTATGACGAGATCCCCTTCGACCTCGTGGACGATGTGGTGCTGGTGGATGACAAAAGTCCGGACAACACCGTGGAGGTGGCGCGGCAACTGGGCATCCGCCACGTGGTGGTGCATGACGTGAACAAGGGCTACGGTGGCAACCAGAAGAGCTGTTACGACAAGGCCAAGGAGCTCGGGGCCGACATCGTGGTGATGCTTCACCCCGACTACCAGTACACCCCCAAGCTGCTCGGCAGCATGATCATGCTCCTCGGCAACGGCGTCTACCCCGTGGTGTTCGGGTCGCGGATCTTGGGGGGTGGCGCATTGAAGGGGGGCATGCCGATGTACAAGTACATCGCCAACCGTTTCCTCACGCTCACGCAGAACTTGTTGATGGGTGAGAAGCTCAGCGAGTACCACACAGGCTACCGTGCCTTCCACCGCAAGGTGCTGGACGCCTGCCCCTACCACCTGTGCTCGGACGACTTCGTGTTCGACAACCAGATGATCGGGCAGATCTTCTGGCACCGCTTCGAGATCGCCGAGATCACCTGCCCCACCAAGTACTTCGACGAGGCCAGCAGCATCAACTTCAGCCGCAGCATGACCTACGGTTTCGGCGTGCTGAACGTGAGCTTCCGATACTTCCTGGCGCGCACCGGGCTGATGGGCTGGGCCCTGCTCGGCAAGCGCTGAACCGCTGCGCCACTACGTTCAGCCCATGTTCACCCGAGGCCGCATCCAAGTGCTCATCCTGGTGGTGGCGGCCCTGCTCTTCATTCCCGGCCTCGGGGCCGTGCACCTGTTCGATTGGGACGAGATCAATTTCGCGGAGATCGCGCGGGAGATGGTCGTCACCGGCAACTGGGCGCAACCGCAGATCGACTACCTCCCCTTCCACGAGAAGCCGCCCTTGTTCATCTGGCTGCAGGCCCTGAGCATGCAGGCCTTTGGCGTCGGTGAGTTCGCCGCGCGGCTGCCCAATGCGCTCTGCGGGCTGCTCACCCTGCTGGTCCTGTTCCGCATCGGTGACCAGTTGCGCGGACGGTCCTTCGGGTTCCTGTGGGCGCTGGCCTACGTGGGCTCCATCCTCCCGCACCTCTACTTCCGCAGCGGCATCATCGATCCGTGGTTCAACCTCTTCATCTTCCTGGGACTGCATGCCATCATCACGCTGGTGCAGTGCGATCCCGCCCGGAGCGAAGGCGCCCTCAATGCCCGCAACGACAAGCATGCCTGGCTCGCCGGGCTGTTCCTGGGCCTTGCGGTGCTGACGAAAGGTCCGGTTGGCGTGCTCATTCCCGGTCTGGCCATGGGCGTGTACTGGGTGTGGGGCCGGTTCAGACCCTACCTGCGCTGGCGGCGCTTGGGCATCATCGCCCTGTCCACCTTGCTCACCATCAGCACTTGGGCCGTCATCGATCTGCTGCGCAACGGGCCGGAGTTCATGGTGGCCTTCTTCTGGCGCCAGGTGGCAATGCTCACTACCGAGGATGCCGGTCATGGGGGCTTCCTGGGCTATCATTTCGTGGTGCTCCTGCTGGGTTGTTTCCCGGCCTCCGTCTTCGCCCTTCAGGAACTGCTTCGGCCAACGCGCAACGGCAATGCCGACCGCAACGATCACCGCCGTTGGATGGTGATCCTGTTCTGGGTGGTGCTGGTCCTCTTCAGCATCGTGAAGACCAAGATCGTGCACTACAGCAGCATGGCCTATTTCCCGCTGACCTACCTCGCTGCGCTTCAACTCGAAAGGATCTGGATGAAGCGTGAGGCCTTCGGGTGGTCGCGTTTCCTGGTCGGTGGCCTGGGCACGCTGATCGCTTTCATCTTCATCGCTGCACCGCTGGTTGGCATGAACATCGAGGTCCTGAAACCACTGCTTGCGCAGGACCCCTTCGGGCAGGCGAACCTCGATGCCGATGTGCGATGGACCGGGCTGGAAATGCTGGCCGGTCTGCTGCTGCTGGGCGCCCTGCTGGGTGGCCATCACCTGCACGGCAAGGCGCGCTACCGCGAAGCGGTGATCGCCGTGTTCGGTGGTGTGGCGCTGTTCGTCACGGTGACCCTGTTCTTCTTCATCAACCGCATCGAAGGCTATTCACAGCGCGCAGCGATCACCTTCTTTGAGGAGCGCCAGGCGGAGGACTGCTACGTGATCACCCGGAACTACAAGAGCTACGCGCACCTCTTCTACACCCGCAAAGCACCGGTGACCGATCCGCGGGCGCACGATGAGGAGTGGCTGCTGTACGGCGACATCGATCGGCCCGTGTATGTGGTCTGCAAGGTCACTGCGGCGGAAGAGGTCGCCTCCGTCCGGACGCTGACCGAGGTGGGCCGTAAGAACGGGTTCGTGTTCTTCAAACGCGAGCCTTGACCGGCCATCCTCCGTAACTTGGTCACATGGAACGGAAAGTCGTCATCCACATCGAGAAGCTACCGGAGGGCTTTTATCTGGCCACCTCGGACAGCATTCAAGGCCTCGTGGCCCAAGGGCGGACCATAGCGGAAACATTGGAGATCGCACGCGATGTGGTGAAGAAACTTCTCGAGGCCCAGGAGCCGGGGACGCATCCCGACCTTAGCGGATTCGACGATTCCTTCGACTATCCCCTTGTGGTCGGATACTGAATGGGACGTCTCGGGGGATACCGATATCGGGAGATCATCTTTCGTCTCAAGTACTTCGGCTTCGAATTCCATCGCCAGGCGGCCGGCAGTCACGAGATCTGGTTCAACCCTGAAAGTCGCCGGTATACCACTGTTCCGAACCATACCGGAGATATGCCTGAAGGAACCCTACGCGCCATCCTGAAACAGGCAGCGATAGACCCGGAGGCGTTCCTCAAAGTGAAGTGACCACGCCCCACCGGGGGGGCGTTGCACTCAAAAGGACGACAGAAGAGGACACAGCCAACCGTCCGGACGCTGACCGAGGTGGGACGTAAGAACGGGTTCGTGTTCTTCCGAAGGGAACCGTAGGAACTTCAGGTGCGGCCCTTAGCTTTCGCTTTCAAACCACCGGACCATGAAAGCACCCTACGCGTTCAGACTTCTTTCGTCCTGCCTGCTGTTCTCGCTGTTCACCCTGAACGGCTATGCCCAAGGCGATACCTGCACCACCGCGCTGCAGGTGATCACCGGCGTACATCTGGCGGACGGCCCCACGAGCGGCGATGGCCAGGGTGGCGTTGCAGCATGCGGTTCAGGACAGGACGGGGACTGGTATGCCTATACCGCCACCTTCTCGGGTTCGATCACCATCACCAGCTGCCATCCCTTGAACAACAACATGGACGATGACACCTACCTGAAGGTGTTGACGGGATCCTGTGGCGACCTCACCTGTGTGGGCTTCAACGATGACATGGGCGGTGATTGCCCGGGTTATGGCTTCGCCTCCTTCCTGCAGGTGAACGTGACCGCTGGGGAGACCTACTACATCGTATGGGTGGACACCTTCGATGACGATGCCTTCTACTGGGAGCTGAGCGAATGTGCCGGCACGGTCACCGGTGTGACCTATGATGATGCCAACAGCAACGGCACCCGCGATGTGGGCGAAGGGCAGGTGGATGTGCTGCTGCAGATCGAGCCCGGAGGACAATATGCCTACTCCAGCCAGGACCCCTATTCCTTCTGTTCCGAGCTGGGCACCTTCACCGTTTCGGTGCCCAACCCACCACTCTACCACACCGTGGTGCCCGCCACGCAGAGCTTCACCATCGCCGCACAGGGCGACCAGGTCACCGGCCTGGACTTCGCCCTGCAACCCACGCCCGGCATCTATGACGCCAGCGTGGCGCTTTGGGGATGGAACCCCTGGATCGGGAACAACACCACGCTGAACATCAGCTACGCCAACATCGGCACCGAGACGGCGGACGCCACGGTGACCCTCGTCCTGGACCCCTTGCTCTCCTTCGTGGAGGCCTCGGTGACCGAGACCTCCGTGAACGGCCAGGTGGTTAGCTGGGACCTGGGCGCGTTGCCAGCCGGCGCCAACGGCACCATCACCGTCACCATCTTCACCGCCATCACCGCGGAGCCCAATGAGGCAGTGAGCAACAGTGTGGCCATCACCACCACACAGACCGATATCAACGCCGCCAACGACAGCGATGTGCTCAACGGGATCGCCACCACAGCCTACGACCCCAACGACAAGCGCGTGGACCTCGAGACCATCACGCCGGACGATGTACTGGAGCAGAAGCCCCTGGAGTACATCATCCGTTTCCAGAACACCGGCAACGCCCCTGCGGTGAACGTGGTGATCAAGGACTCGCTGGACGGTGATTGGGACCTGAGCACCTTCGAGATGGTGGGCGCCACACATCCTTACACGGTCACCGTCGACAACGAGGTCGCCATCTGGACCTTCGCCAACATCTTCCTGCCCGACAGCTTCGTGGACCCGCTCGGCAGCATCGGCAGCTTCCACTACCGGATGGCCCCGAAGAGCACGCTGGTGCTTGGCGATCAGCTCACCAACCGCGCCGACATCTACTTTGACTACAACGAACCTGTGCTCACCAACACCACGGTGACCACGGTGGCACTGCCCACCGGCATCGATGCCGTGACCGTGAACAACGGCCTGCGCATGCACCCCTCGCCTAGCAATGGGCAGGTGAACATCACCTGGACGCGCGCCGATGTCGCTGACGCACAGTTGATCGTCCTGGATGCTCTGGGCCGTGCGGCCACCACAGTGAACCTGAACCAACTTGGCGCGCACAGCACCCGCACCATCGACCTCAGCACCCTCGCGCCGGGCACCTACACGGCCTGGTTGCACGGCACTGGCGTGGATGCCCGCAGCCGCTTCGTCATCCAGCGCTGAACCCTCACCCGATCATGGAAAAGGGCGCTCCTCGGAGCGCTCTTTTCATTTGTCCCCACCTTCGCACCATGGACCTTTCCCACATCCTGACCCACCTCGGCGAAGAGCGCGAGCTCGGCTACGACGCCGTTGTTCCACCCATCGTGCAGAGCGGAAACTTCACCTACCCCACCGTGGCGGCCATGCGCGCCACGGTGCAGCAGGAGTTCGACAGGCCGCTGTACACCCGCGGCTTCAACCCCACGGTGGCCATGCTGCGGAAGAAGCTCGCCGCGCTGGAACATGCCGAGGATGCGCTGGTGTTCAGCAGCGGCAGTGCGGCCATCGCTGCGGCGGTGATGAGCTTCACCAAGGCCGGGGATCACATCGTGTGCGTGCACAAACCCTACAGCTGGACGAAGAAGCTCCTGGCCGAACTGCTGTCGCGCTTCGGGGTGGAGCACAGCTTCGTGGACGGCACCGATGCCGAGAACTACCGCCGCGCCATCCGGCCCAACACCACCTTCTTCATCCTGGAGAGCCCCAACTCGCTCACCTTCGAACTGCAGGACCTGGCCGCCGTGGCGGCGATCGCGAAGGAGCACGGCATCATCACCCTCTGCGATAACAGCTTCAGCAGTCCGCTGTTCCAGAACCCCATCGACCACGGCATCGACCTGGTGGCGCACAGTGCCACCAAGTACCTGAACGGGCACAGCGATGTGGTGGCCGGCATGCTCGCGGGCAGCCATGCGCACATCAGGCAGGTGATGGCCCGTGAGTTCATGACCCTCGGACCCGCGCCCTCACCGCATGATGCGTGGCTGTTGATGCGCGGTCTGCGGACCCTGGAACTGCGCGTGAACCGCAGCGCCGACAATGCCGCGAAGGTGGCCCGCTTCCTGGAGGCGCACCCCAAGGTGAAGCGCGTGCATTGGCCCGGACTGGAGAGCCACCCGCAGCATGCCCTCGCCAAGCGGCAGATGACCCGTGTGGCGGGGCTGATGTCCATTGAACTGGATGCGCCCGACGAAGCCGCCGTGGAACGCTTCTGCGATGCCTCGGAACGCTTCCTCATCGCCGTAAGCTGGGGCGGCTACGAAAGCCTGCAATGGCCCGTGTGCGCACTAAAAGGGCCAAGTGGCTATTACACCGAACTGCCCTTCACCATGATCCGCCTGTACATCGGCATCGAGGATGCGGATGCGCTGATCGCCGACCTGGAGCAGGCGCTGGCGCGGATCTGAGGTCCGGCTCACGGCACCACCACCAGCCGCTCCTGCCCCAACCGGCGCGGGCCGCTCCACAGCTCCACCACGTGTACCCCGGCGGCCAGGCCTGCCAAGGGTAGCGCGGTAGCAGTGCTCTGCACGGGCACCTCCAGCACCGTGCGCCCAAGTGCATCCCGAAAGAGCAGGCGAGCTTGCACAGGCACTTCCTGTAGCTGCAGCATGGCCGTGCCACTGGCCGGGTTGGGCGCCAACGTGAAGCGCAGACGCACCTGTTCGGGCACGCTTACATCGAGGCCATAGAGGCGGGTGATAAAACGTTGGTCGGGGTAGGACTGTGTGCCATCGTCGTAGCCATGGTATGCCCCCACAATGTAAAATCCTCCACCCGGTTCAGGAACGACATTAGATATGCCTTTATATCTGGTACCAAAATCATCCACGAACAGGCCACAGCCCTCACCGGTGAAGGCATCTTCAGAAAGGCTGCCATCCGCATTGAGCAGCGCTATACCACCACGAACGGCACCATCGACCCGATCAAATCGACCGGCGATCAAGATCCGATCGTCTGGCAGCACATCGATATCCAATAAATATCCGAGCGGGATCTCGCCAAACGTGGCCTTACACCGCACTTCAGCAAAGCTGGGGTCGAGGTCACCGTTGGGCAGCAGGCGCAGTAAGCACAAGGTATCGTTCTGGGCTTGGTTCCGGAACACGCCACCAGCTAGGATACGGCCATCGGGAAGTGTATGGAAAGCGAAGGCCTCTCCCCAAGTGTCGATCGGCACCGAGAAGGTGGTGTCCAACGAACCATCGGGATGCACCCTGAAGATGCGGCTAACAGGAGTACCCTCATACGTGAACATCGTGCCCGTACACAGGAACTTCCCATCCGGCTGTTCCTCGAACTCGAACACCACCCCATCGCTCGTGCGGTGCTGCTTGGTGGTGTCCAACCAACCCGTATTGGTGAACCAGATCAGGTTGTACAAACCATCAAAACCATGCGCAGGATCGTCCACCGTGTGCGCACCGCTCAGCAGCACACGCCCATCCGGATACACATGGTAGTCGCCGCCTTGGAGAGAGCCGAAAAGCGGATAGGAGCTGTTGATATTGAATGAACCATCATTTATTCCGTTGGGGAACATTCGCCGAACAGATTGACCAGCTTGGCAATAAAATCGATCCTCCCATCTAGTAATACGTCCACCCATTGGCGGAAATGGAGCAAAAGACACATCACGACTGCCGTCTGGGTAGTCCGAAGAACCGGTTTTGCCGAAGTTGGTCATCGGGGTTGAGTTGGACCATGGTTCTTGGGGTGGCCTTGGGGGCTGTTGACAGGCCATTTCCGGCCCGACAGGTCACACGATCCCCACGGATGATGTGGGT